>JAZUPN010000001.1:0-4274 GCA_045605245.1 Alistipes sp.
TGGTGAAGGATATTACCGACATTCGTATTCGTCCGATGGAGTAACGTTCGACGCTCGGCAACGAGCAATCGACTCCAAAACAAAAGGCCGCCCTCGAAAGGACGGCCTTAATTTATATGCGGAGAGCCCTCATCGCCCCCCCTTGGAGGAGATTACTCCTGACCCAACTTCTTCTCTGCATCGCGAGCCTCAAAGCTTGCAGCGAACTCGGTAGCGATGCGCTTGTAGAGCTTCGTTGCAGTAGCCTCGTCGCCGGCAGCCTCATAAGCCTGCGCTGCCTTCTTCAAATAGAGAGGAGTGGTGAAGCTGTTGTCAGCAACGGCAGCAGCCTGCTCGAACAGATCAGCAGCCTTCTTATAATCGCCCTTCTGAACCTTAACATCACCCTGCAAACCGATGTTCTCGGCATTTACGAGTGCATTGGGTACGCCCTTGGTAGCCTTGTATTTAGCCAGATACTTCTCTGCGTTATCCCAATCACCAAGCTTCATATAGCAGATACCTGCATACTGTGCAGCCAGATTACCTGCGGGAGTCGAACCGTACTGCTCGATAATATCGAGGAAACCGGCACCCTCCTCATCGCCATTCAGAGCCAGCTCATAGTCTGCATTCTCACCCTCGAAACGGAACTGCGCCATATACATAGCCGATGCAGCCTTCTCGGCGCGAGGCTCCTTAACGAACTTCTGGTAACCGAAGATTGCAGCTACAACAGCTACGATAGCAACCAATACCAAAGTGATGGTCTTGCCATTCTTGTTAAAAAAGTCCTGTGTCTTGTCAATAGCAGCCTCGAATTCCTGATCGATCTGCGACTCAACGGTAGCGTTTTTCTTGTTTGCCATAATTGTTTTTAGTTATTATTTTTATTCAATATTTTTTCAATCAAGTTACAAAAGTAATCTTTTTATATGAATTTACGACCAAGCGAGCCAATTATTTTCTCTTTTTCGAGTTTTTTCTTACCTTTGGAGTGAGAAAAATGCGCAGATATGTATCTTCACACCCTATCGCTCATAAATTTTAAGAACATCGAGCAGGAAAACCTCTCGCTCTCACCCAACATCAACTGTCTGGTGGGCGACAATGGCGCAGGCAAAACCAACGTCATCGATGCGGTCTATTACCTCTCGATGTGCAAATCGGCACTCGGAATGACCGACGGGCAGAGTATTCGCCACGGCGAGGAGTTCTTTATGGTCGAAGGTGGATACACGACCGACAGCGATCGCAATGAGCAGATTGTCTGCTCGTTTGCTCGACGCGGCGGCAAATGCATAAAGCGCGCGGGAAAGGAGTATGATCGACTCTCGGACCACGTTGGGCTGATTCCCGTTGTAATTATCTCACCGGCCGATTCGGTGCTGATCAGCGATGCGGCCGAGGAGCGTCGCCGCTTCCTCAACGCCTTTCTTTCGCAGCTCGATCGCGGCTATTTGGGTGCCGTTATGCGCTATAATTCGATACTTACGGAGCGCAACCGTCTGCTCAAACAGATGGGCGGATCAGTGCAGGATGAAATTCTCGATATACTTGACCAACAGCTTGTTGCGTATGGCGAAACGGTACACGCCAAGCGTGCCGAACTCATTGAGCGCATCGGTCCGATTGTCGCCGATTTCTATCGACAGCTGTCAGGCGACCGCGAGCAGGTCGAGATCGGCTATCGCTCGGAGTTGAACGAGCAACCGTTCGAGGAGCTGCTACGAGCACATCGACAGAAAGATTTGATCAATCAATATTCGGGTTGCGGTGTTCATCGCGACGATCTGACACTCAAAATTGGCGGCTACCCGCTTCGCAAATATGGCTCGCAAGGACAGCAAAAATCTTTCCTAATCGCGCTGAAACTCGCTCAATATAAGATTGTTGCCGAGCATAAAAAGGAGCGGCCCATATTGCTGCTTGACGACCTTTTCGACAAACTCGATGCCGGTCGTGTCGAGCAGTTGATTAAGGTGGTTTCGGGCGATGAGTTCGGACAGATTTTTATAACGGACTGCAATAAATCGCGCCTACAAACCATTTTGGATAACGCCGCCGAGAGCTACCGCCTTTTCGCAGTTGGTAATGGGCATATCGAACAGCAATAGCTATGCAATAACTTCTAACGGATTAAATGATGATCCGAAACAGATAGTTAAGGAAGAGGGAAGCAATATTATCGAACTCCCAAGTTTGGGACAGATTATTAAAATCAAGAATTATGAAGATTAAAAAAGTTGCATATTGGATTACGGGATTGATCCTAATTGTGAATTTGTGGATACAATTCTGCAATTGGCTAACAGGTGCGATGATGGTCCCGTTTTATTCTCATCAAATTTTTGCGGCAATGGATCGCGAAGATCCAGAGTATGATTATGCAATGTCTTTGATTCAGAACTATGAGGATTTCATTTCCGATACGACAATCTATAACCTGTGTCTGGCAGTTGTTGTGTTTATGATATTTATTATTGCCGTTGTCTATATACGAAAACAGAACAAACGAAAAGAACACTAACACTATGCGACGTACAAAATCGATGATGATGGGCGAGTTGCTCGATGAGTTCTTCTCTCGACCCTGGGTGGCGGCAAAGGTCGCCGAGGGGCGTCTGCCCGATATCTGGCGCGAATGTGTGGGCGATCGCGCGGCCGACCAGACAACACACATCGAGCTACGCGGTCGTATTCTCAACGTGCATATAGCATCGAGCGTACTGCGCTCCGAGTTGTTTCTACGCCGCACAGAGCTTTGTGAAGAGATTAATCGTCGCTCGAAGGTGCCTCTTATTGATCAGATTATCGTAAAGTAACAGCCCTGCATAGGGCTTATATAATAATATAAGAGCTGCCCCTCGAAAGGCAGCTCTTATAATTATAAATCTTTATCCAACTTGCGAACGGGAAATTAATTATTCATAATGCGGTTCTGGTGCTCGATCGACTCGACGTGGATTGCCTCCAACACCGTACGCACAAACTCCTCGCTCAAATGCAACTTCGCAGCCTGCGCCATAACGCGATCGACGATATTAGCCCAACGGCCACTCTGCAAAATCACCACATCATTCTCGCGCTTCACACGACCGATATTGTCAGCGATAGCCATACGACGGCTCAACAACTCAAACAACTCGGCATCAATCTGGTCGATCTGCTCACGGTAACGCGCCAGAGCCTTCAAATAATCGGGGTCGTCGCTAATGGTCGAACGCCAATTGAGCGAACGGATCATCTCTCCGAGTGCCTTCGGTTCAAGCTGCTGCGACGCATCGCTCCACGCCTCCGCAGGGCAGATGTGGCTCTCGACCATCAGACCATCATAGTTCAAGTCGGCCGACTTCTGCGCGATTTCGTGCAGATACTCGCGATTGCCGCAGATATGCGACGGATCACACAACATCATCATATTTGGGAAAAGGCTCTGCATCTCCAACGCAAGGTGCCACATCGGATTGTTACGCAGGTGGTTAGCCCCGCCAACCGAGAATCCGCGATGCAGCAGACCGATATTCTCTTCGGGTGTGCCGGCCTTAACAAAACGTGCCACGGCACCTGCCCACAGCGCAACTTCGGGGTGCATCGGGTTCTTAATCAGCACCTGCACATCGTTACCCGCACACGCCTCGGCAATCTCCTGCACAAGGAAGGGATTTACCGTAGTACGCGCACCGATCCACAACAGATCGACACCAAATTCCAATGCGCTCTCGACGTGCTTGGCCGACGCAACCTCGGTCGCAATCGGCAGTCCCGTTTCGCGCTTGGCCTCTGCCAACCACGCAAGGCCCTTCAAGCCAACACCTTCGAATGTTCCGGGGCGGGTACGAGGTTTCCAAATACCTGCGCGGAGCACATCGACCACGCCTTCGGCAGCCAGCTGACGGCAAGTTTGCAATGTCTGTTCTTCGGTTTCGGCACTACACGGGCCGGAGATAATCAGAGGGCATTTCGCGCCCAATTTGAATTTTTCCATAGTCGTATTTCGTTTCTCTTTTTATTCCAAAATCTTCTGTATCGAGTTGGCACGACACATCGACTCGCGCAGACCCTCAACATCGTCGCGCTCGATCATCACGCGCATAATCTGCAATTGGTGGATATGCTCGCGCAGAACGTCCAACACATTATATTTATTCTGCATCAGGAACGGAATCCAGGTCGAGGCCGATGACTTCGCTAAACGAACGGTGCTCTCAAAACCACCACCCGCCAAATCGAAGATATGTTGCGACTCGCGCTCCTACTCCAATACAGCCAATGCCAACGCGAACGAGGTTATA
>JAZUPN010000002.1:0-5929 GCA_045605245.1 Alistipes sp.
GGGAAAATAAAAAATCCCGATTTTCGTTGAAAATCAGGATTTTACGTTGTTTTGCTTTTCTTTGCTGTGGTGCCACCAGGAATCGAACCGGGGACACAAGGATTTTCAGTCCTTTGCTCTACCAACTGAGCTATGGCACCATCATCGCTTTGATCGGTTTCCCTCTCATTGCGGGTGCAAAGGTAAGCAAAATTTCTTAACCCGCAAATTTTTAGCCTAATTTTTATGCTTTTTTATTTGCTGTCATCGCTATTTGTCTATGCATCAAAGCGATAAAATTGAGATTTTTTTATAGTAAATGCAATAAACCGCATCGGAATTCGATTTATTTTTATAAATTTGTGATTATTCGTGAGCAATTTATATCTAAAACTATACAGAATGATGCGAAATTTATTCATTTTATTTGCTGCGGCGCTTGTTGTTTCGTGCTGCGGCGCAGGCGAGAAGGCTAATGTTGAGGAGGGTAGTGCTGCTCCTGCAACGGCCGTAATTTATGGTGATACGATCGTTTTAACTCAGCCCGATCTGGCTGCGGGTAAGACCATTAATCAGGCGTTGGCCGAGCGTGCTTCGTCGCGCGAGTACTCTGCCGAGCCGCTTTCGCTCGAAGAGTTGAGTGGAGTTATGTGGGCTGCTGCGGGTGTCAATCGCCCGAATGGTCATCTGACTGCTCCGTCGGCTTTGGCTCTCTATCCTGTTTCGGTCTATGCATTTACGGCCGAGGGCGTGTTCCGCTACAATTCGGAGTTGCACGTGTTGGTGCGCGAGGCAGAGGGTGATTATCGCGAGTTGAGTGCAGCACAGGACTTCGCTTATACGGCTCCGTTGAATTTGGTCTATGTCGCTGATTTGAGCAAGTTTGACGGGAAGGGTATTGACCGCACGAAGGCTGAATTTCTGGCAGGTCAAGACGCTGCGGGCTATGCCGAGAATGTTAATCTCTATGCGGCAGGTAATGGCTTGAAGGCAATTACGCGCGGCAGCTTGAAGGGCGCGGAGGTGCTGACGTTGCTGGGTCTTGATGCAAAGCAGTATGTTCCCGTATTGGCGCAGACGGTAGGTAAGTAACTGCACCCGAACCACAAAAACAGATCGAGCCGACCTCTACGCGGGGTCGGCTCGGTTTCGTTTTAGATAAGATTTATTAGTATTCGCCTTTCTCAAGAACAAACTCTTTCGAAATCGGGTGTTGATTTTCGTAATTGAGCGTCAAACGCAACTTTTTACCCCACGCTTGACAATGCTCTTGATTAATAGGTGTAATGAAAAACAAAACTTCATCTCCTGTTCCTATTAAATACAAATCATCGTTTGTTACTTGATCAAGTCGTTTTACGATTCTTTTATTGTAAAAATTGGTATAACGACTTTGAATATAGTCATACGGTGTGTGGCTCTCAAATTCAAACATTTCAGCCACTGACGAGCCTGCTGGATGATTTTCGCCAACATCTTCCAAGCAGATCAGTTCGATAGCGGTAATGTTCTCGGTTGCATAATCGTTGTGGTGAGAAACTGATTCTATTTCATAGCGATTGTAGCCTACATCTCCATATTTTTCTGCGAATTGGTTGTAGATAGCTTTGCGAGTTTCATCGGCATCGTAGTAGTGATAGTACTCGTCAATGTCGGCCGAAATGCACATCCATCTATATGTGTAATAGCCCCATTCGGGTACTATGGGCGTATCAATGACTGCGATATCAATGTTGCTATAAGTATAATACCCATTTATAAAATGATTTCTGTTTGATCCCTCTTCGTTGCACGAGCAGAAAAATAACAAACTGAGTAGGAGTAAAATCTTCTTCATAATCTTATCGAATTTAGGTTAAAGCACTATTTTTTATTATATAGACGATTGGGAAGCCCAAAATGTTGCATCGACACCACAAAAATATTAAACTTTTTTTGAAAAAAAAACTTTCAAAAACCAAAGTGAGGTGATTTGTAGTAATTTCTCCGAATTTTGGCTATTTTTGTGCCATAATTAAACCCAAAAAGCAATGCTCAAAAAATTGATCTTACGACCGACCCAAGAGTGCGACCTGCCTGATGTGATGCGAATTATCGCCGAGGCGCAGGCTGACTTTCGTGCGCGAGGTATTGATCAATGGCAGAATGGCTATCCGAATGAAGCGGCCATACGCGACGATATTGCGCGTGGTGAGAGCTACGTGGTGTGTAACGAGGCGGGCGACGTTGTGGCAACGGCGATGATTACCTTTACGCCCGATCCCAACTATGCAGTGATCTACGATGGCGAGTGGCTGCTACCCGCGGCTGCGTGCTATGCTACGATTCATCGCATTGCGGTTGCACTGTCGGCTCGCGGGCAGGGCATTGCCGAGTGGATTGTTGGGCAGGCGGAGCGAATGTGCTACAAGCGTGGTGCTGCGAGCCTTCGTATCGACACCCACCGCGACAACCGTTCGATGCAGCGTGTGGCCGAGAAAAATGGGATGACGCTCTGCGGCGTTATTCACCTTGCCGATGGAGCCGAGCGTTTGGCATACGAGAAGATTATGAACGATAGACCCAATATTCGTGCTGTCTTTTTCGATATCGACGGCACACTTGTAAGTTTCAATACCCACCGCGTGAGCGACGCGACGGTCGAGGCGTTGGCCGAATTGCGCCGACGCGGTGTCAAGGTGATCCTCGCAACGGGTCGTCTGCTGAATCAGACCGAGGTGGTAAGTCGCATCAAATTCGATGGCTACATCACGCTCAACGGCTGCTGTTGTCTGGCCGAAGATGGCAAGACGGTGATCAGCAAGGCGACAATTCCGCAGAGCGATTTGGAGTCGATAGTTGGTTATCTCGAAGAGAATAACCATCCTTTCCCTTGTTCGTTTATGGATGAGCAAGGTAGCTGGATCAACTATGTCGATGACCGAGTGCAGTTTGTTTGGGACAATATCGCCCTGCCCGTTCCTCGCACCGAGGACCCGCGCGAGACGATCAAACGCGATATCTATCAGGTTAATATCTATGTTGATGAGGTCGATGAAATGTCGATTGTCGATGGTTATTTGCAACACTGCGAGCCGACGCGCTGGCATCCGATGTTTGCCGATGTCAATCTGCGCGGAGTGAGCAAGCAGCAGGGTGTCGATAATCTGCTGGCCCATTTCGGCATCTCGCTCGATGAGGCTATGGCCTTTGGCGATGGCGGCAACGATGTTAGTATGCTCGCCCACGTGGGGTGGGGTGTTGCGATGGGCAATGCGGTCGATTCGGCCAAGGAGGCCGCCGCTTACGTAACCGATACGGTTGATAATGAAGGTATCTGCAAGGCACTGCAACACTTCGGATTGATTGACTAATGCTCGGCTAATTGAAATTTATGACCACTCAAAGAGTGGTCATTTTTTATTCGCTCTAAGAATTTGCTAAAAAAATCGCACAAGAATTTGGAAGTTTAGATTTTATCGCTACCTTTGTAGTGTATTAATGCACTAATACACTAAACGCGCCAAACAAAAAACAAATTCAAAAACTGAACAAAACTATGATCGAAATTCGCAATTTGAAATTCAGCTATTCCACCCTCAAATCTCGCACGGAGGTTTTCGACTCGCTGTCGATGATGATTCCGTCGGGTGAGATTGTCGGGTTGTTGGGTCGCAATGGTACGGGCAAGAGTACGTTGCTCAATCTGATGGCGGGTCTGCTTGATGCCGATGCGGGAACAATCGCGGTTGAGGGTGTCGATGTTGCGCAGCGAGGCACAGCGCTCTATACATCGTTGATGATTGTTCCGGAGGAGTTCAACCTTCCGCAGCTGACTCTCAATCGCTTTGTGAAGGTTACCGCGCCGTTCTATCCCAATTATGACGAGGCACGTTTTGCTGATTGTTGCTCGCGTTTCGAGGTCAATCGCGCAGTGCGTCTTGACCGTATGTCGATGGGGCAGCGCAAGAAGGCATACTTGGCCTTTGCGCTTGCGTGCAATACTCCCGTGCTGTTGCTCGATGAGCCGACCAACGGTTTGGATATTCCCGCGCGACAGGCTCTGCGTCAGATGCTTGCCGAGCAGGTGAATGATGAGCGCACGATCGTGATCTCGACCCACGCGGCACGCGATATCGAGAATCTGGTCGATCGCTTGGTGATTCTCGAACCGCACCGAATGGTTCTCAACGAGAGCATTGCAACGCTTTCGACGCTGTTCGGTATGGGCGTTGTTCCTGCGGGTGTGAAGCCTCTCTATTCCGAGCCGAGTGTGGCGGGAGTGCGCGGAGTATGGATTGCCGAGGGCGACGAGGAGAGCCGTATGGATATGGAGATGATGTTCAATGCAGCAACCCGATCGCCGCGCGAGGTTGCAGCCGTAATTGCTAACCATTCAAAACTTTAAGCCGTTATGACAACATTTAGTCTGCGCCGTGTGGCGCAATACACCGCAAAGCACTATGCCGAGTATGGTCGCTCGTATGCAATGCTTTTCGGATCGGTCATTGCCATTTTGTCAGTGATGGCGTTGATGATAGTGTCTAAGAAGGAGCTTTTTAATGAATTTCTTCCCGTTGAACTTATTTATGAGGGAGCATTGACAATATTGCCTGCTATGGTGCTGGGCGTAGCAGCTCTGTCGGTACGTTCGCTCGACCGAACGACTAACCGCGCCACATTCGAGCTGACGTTGCCCCTGTCAGATGCCGAGCGATACGCATTTGTTTTCCTCAATACGCTGATTGTTGGCGTGTTGGTGCCGTTCGTAATTTTCTGCATATTCAATCACGGGATCTATCACAAAGTTTCAACAATAGTCGGGCTCTTCTTTTTGGTTCACCCATACGTACTGGTTGCCTACTGCTGGGCGCGTCGTCACAAATATGCGATTTTGGGATTGACGCTGTTGTGGGCCCTAACGATGTTCTCGTTGGCGAGTGTTTCGTCGACGATTGGTATGCTGGCCTTTGGCGATTACCTCCATTTCAGCCTGCCCGAGAGTTATGTGTTGTTCAAGGCCGGACCAATGATGTACGGTAGCGGTATCGAGTTCGACTACCCGATGTGGATTGAGTGGTTGTTTACCGTAGCAATGTGGGCGTTAGCCTACGTCATCGCCTATTTCAAACTGCGCGAGCGTCGCCTTGCCTAAATCCGACAAGCTATGCAATTCGATAATACACAGCCCATTTGGGCGCAGATCTACGAACTGCTGCTGACCCACATTGCCGATGGCGAGTGGCGCGAGGAGGAACGCGTTGCTTCGGTGCGAGAGTTGGGTGCGACGTTAGCGGTCAACCCCAATACCGTAATGCGAGCCTACGAACGCGCCACCGACGAGCAACTGATCTACAATCGTCGCGGCATTGGTTACTTTGTGAGCGTGGGTGCGCGTGAGCGTGCAGCGACACTTCTCCGCCAGCGTTTCGAGCGCGAGCAGTTGCCGAGCATATTCCGCTCGATGCAGCGCGTTGGTATCACAGCCGAAGAATTTGTTTCACTCTACAAAAATTATCAGGAAAATGAAAACAAGCAATAAACTTTTGATTCTTTTCGTAGCCATTTTAGCAGTTGTTTGGTGCGTTGCGTGGTGGATTGGTTATAGCACCATAGCCCCATTCCATAAGTTGCTTGGTAGTGAGCAGATGGAGACGGTGCGGGTCTATAAAATGCCACATAACACCTTGTCCTCACTCACCGATACGACGGGCTATCTCAAACACAAGGTTTTTGAAATTGATCGCTCGATGAACATCGATGATCTGAGGATCGAGGGCGATACGCTGATCTTCGACTTCGAGTTGAAGGCAATGCCCATAGGTGAAACGTCGCTGACGTTGGTTCTGGCCGATACGACGTTCGTATATTCTGGTCGTTTCACCGAAATCCGATAGCCTCTAAACGAAAGGCGCCCCGAAAGGGGCGGCGTTTGGTATTCTAAACTCCTACCACACCAACCCGTCCTTTC
>JAZUPN010000003.1:0-84115 GCA_045605245.1 Alistipes sp.
TATCAATTGTGATTTTCATACGAACAAAGATAGTGAAAATTTTTGGAGAGTATATCCTTCGATTCTGCCTACAAACGAAAAAACAGCAGAACTCGATAAAGTTCTGCTGTCAAACAATATGTCGGGGAGACTGGATTCGAACCAGCGACCTCCAACTCCCGAAGCTGGCGCGCTAACCGGACTGCGCTACACCCCGAAATTGCGAGTGCAAAGATACGAAAAATTATATTAAATTATCAAATAATTTTGGAATTGATGTCGAAAAAAATAACTCTTCGCCCGTAACGGGGTGATACAGAGCCAATTTGTAAGCGTGCAGACATACGCGACCGGCATCAGTCGAGCGCGATGAATACTTCTTATCGCCCGCAACGGGACAGCCCATATACTCCAAATGGGCACGAATCTGATTTTTGCGACCCGTTTCGAGCGACAACTCGACTAACGAACGACCGCCACTCGAACGCAAAACGCGATAGCGCGTTATGGCATCAACGGCATTATCCTCCTCTGGCGTACGGCTTACGAACATCTTTCGATTGCGATTTTCGGCCAGCGGGGCATCGATAACTCCCTCGTTATTAGGTAGTACGCCATCAACCACAGCGATATATTTACGGTCGAGCACTATGCGTTGCCACTCCTCTTGCAGACGGTGTTTCACCTTTTCGCTCTTGGCAAAGATCATCAAGCCCGAAGTCTCGCGGTCGAGACGATGCACGATAAATATTCGGTTGGCAGGGTCCTCCATCTTAACGTGGCGACTTAAAATCGAGTAGGCGGTCTTGTCGCGCTCTTTATCGGTGCCTATCGAGAGCAGTCCGTTGCGTTTGTCAATAACGATAATATGCTGATCCTCAAATATAATGCGCAACATCGGATGCTTTAATTCTGCCGCTGCCTTGCCGCGATTTATTGCGACTCGATCGCCTGCGTGCAGGAGGTGATCATAGGCCGTTGTAACTTGACCATTGACGCTAATGCGACGATGCGCAAGCATCGATTTTAGCGCAGTGCGACTCTTTCCGGCGAACTTCTCGGCCAGAAAATCTTGCAGATTTTGGTCGCTGTTAGCGGTGAATATCAGGTCGCCCTTGGGGGCGGTACGAACTCTCTTCATATTGATTTATAGACGTTTGTAGTGGCATACCAACAACTTGCCTTCCTCGTCGCGCAGGTGCATACCTCCGCCCAGACAGTAACGGAACATTCGACAGTCGCCGCACTCGTCGCGGCGTGCCCATTCGCGGTTGCGGAATGGCTCGAAGCGTGAGCTCCAAACCTCCCAGAAGTTGTCTTGATAGATGTTGCCTTGATTGAAATTTGAGCGAATCGACGTGCAGCCCGAAATAGCACCATCGACACGTATCGAGGCCGTTGTAACACCTGCGGCGCAGTAGTAGAATGTATCGCGCACCTCGGTCTCATAACCGCCTAAAAAGCCCTCGCAGGCATACGTAAGGTCGATTCTGCCCTCGCGGCGGGTGCGGCGAATGAACTCCATAACTTCGCGGAACTGCTCGTCGGTAAGGCGTAGCGTCGGATCGTCAGCCGCGCGACCAACGGGAAAGATCGTGAAGATTCTCCAATGTTTGATGCCGTTTTTGATAAGCAACTCCTTCATCTGGTCGAGTTGCGGCACAAGCGCACCCGTAACGCAGGTAACAGCGTCGTAGGCCAATGTGCCGTCGGCGGCGATCATTCGCAGAGCCTCCAAAGCTCGCTCGTAGCTGTGCGGATTGCGTCGGATGTAGTTGTGTTGCTCTTCGAAACCATCGAAGCTGACCGAGATCGAGTGCAAACCTGCACGCAACAGGCTCTCAAATCGTTCGCGTGTCAGAGCCAAACCATTTGTAACGATTCCCCACGGGTAGCCACGTCGATACAGCTCCAATCCCGCTTTTTCGAGATCTTTGCGAACCAATACCTCGCCACCCGAAATTACGATCATAACCTTATTGGGATTGACGTTCGGCGTGATCTGTTCATCGACTACACGCAGGAAATCCTTCAACGGCATATCGGGGATCGTGGCTTCGGCGCGGCAGTCGCTACCGCAGTGGCGGCAGTTGAGATTGCAACGCAGCGTGCACTCCCAAAAGAGTGTGCGCAGGGGATGCTCGGCGACAGCCTGCTGGTGGAGCTTCGAGAAGAGCTCCAATCCGAGTCGCTTTCGCAATCCGAGTCTTCGGCCGTTCAGATCCTTGGTCATCGTTTGGAGTGTCGGATTATTCGTTTTCGGTTGTTGTTTGGGTATCGGTGGGCTGTGCCGTAGGCTCCTCTTCGGGTGTCTGCGGAGCAGTCTCAATTGCCTCCTGTCGCAGAGCAACGGGCGGCACACCATACATCAGTCTGATGGCGGGCAATTCAACGCTATCCTGCTGTACGGCAGGCTGTTCTTCGGATTGCTGAACGCTCTTTTGCTGGCGTGTCGATGAACACGAAGCACCGAAACCGAGCAGAGCCATCATTGCAGCTAAAACTTTGTATTTCATAGTATTGAGTTATTTGTGGCCGAAAAGTTACGACCACCTTACTACAAAGGTACAAATTTTCGCGCGAAAGTCGAGCCTTTCGCACACAAGAAAATCGTTATTCGTTCTGTGAGTCGCTCTTTTCGACAAGCACAATATCTTGTTCGAGCGATTTTGTGCCGTGATACCACGCGTCTTTGTCGCCCTTGTACTCAACTTTGCTGAAATCGACTTCGACCATTTGGCTCTCGAAATCGCCACCATTTTCCGCACCGTCGATGTCCTCGACCGACAGATAGAAATGATCAATCGGGAATGTATTGAGACGTATTTTGTAGTCGCCATTTTCAAGGCTCTGACTCTCGGCTATCTCGTATGGATTTGGATCGGTGTCATCATCTTGCATCGTGATTTTGATCCCATTGATCGGGTCGCCATCAGCGTCGAGTACCTTGCCTTTAACCTCATAAGTGGCAGATGGGGTGCCATACATATCCGGCACATCACACCCGAATATCGGAATTGTAAATCCGAGAATCGACAACGACTTGGTAATGATCTTTTTCATAATTCGAAGTTGAAGTTTTTACACCCTTTTTTAATATAGACGCGCGAAGGTGTCGAAATGTTGCATCAAAGTTAAAAATTTTTTCACTTTCGGGCAATTTTTTTCGTTGGACTCACTCCTTCGTGTGCCGTAGCACACTTTTCGCCGAAAAATTATTACCTTTGTCTTTTAATGCAAACGAAATGAAAAGAGCATTTATCATACTTTGCGCTGCGCTCCTTGCGGTTGCGTGTGCCGCACCACAGCCTGCCGATGATCGACCGCTGATCACTGTGTCGATCGCACCGTTGCGTTCGCTGGTGGAGGCGATTGTAGGGAATGGTGTGCGTGTCGAGGTGTTGATTCCCGAAGGCGCAAGCCCCGAAACTTTTGAGCCTACACCGCGCCAGATAGCGGCTCTGGCCGATAGTCGCGCGGTCTATACCGTTGGTTTAATGGAGTTTGAACGCGGCCTTACGTCGCGTATGGGCGTTGCAACGACACCGCTTTGCGAAGGCGTTGAACTTATAGGTGGCCACTATCACGACGGGCATAATCACGGTGCTGATCCCCATATCTGGACCTCGCCACCTGAATTGCGAATTATGGCCAAAAATCTTCATCACCATCTGCGCGAGATTTTCCCCGATTCGACCTGTTATGATGAGCGCTATGCCGAGCTCGATGCGGCATTGAAAGATCTTGATCTCTATGCGCAGTCGTGCTTCGCAATGTGCGAGAAGGAGTACTTTATAATCTATCATCCTGCGCTGACCTATTTTGCCCGCGCCTATGGTATCGAGCAGGTAGCAATCGAACAGGAGGGTAGGGAGCCGTCGGTACGTAGTATAACGGAACTTATCGAGCGAGCTCGCCGCGATAGTGTTCGTCAGGTCTTTTATCAACGCCCATATCCCGCGTCGGTCGTTGAGACGGTGGCCGAGAGTATTGGTGCTGAGCCGATCGAGATCGATGTACTTGCTGAGGATATATATGCGACGCTTAATTTTCTAATTGTAACGATGGCTTTGAAATGAATACGCTGATTAAGATACGCAACCTCTCGGTAGCATACGATGCGCATCGCGTTCTGCACGATGTCGATCTGGACATCTATGAAGATGATTTTCTGGGCGTTATCGGTCCTAATGGCGGTGGTAAAACAACGCTTGTGAAGGCTATTTTGGGCGCAGTGCCACATAGCGGTTCGATCGAATTTTCACCATCGTTATACGATGGCTCGCGCCGTTTGATTGGCTATATGCCCCAGCAGAGTAACTTCGACCGCGCCTTCCCGATCTCGGTACGCGAGACTGTTGTGTCGGGTTTGCAGGCTCTGCGTCGAATGTCGGGCCGCTATTCGCGCGAGGACTATGCCAAAGCCGATGCGTTACTCGAACAGACGGGTATCGCCTCGATTGCTCGCGCCTCGATAGGTGAGATTTCGGGCGGACAGATGCAACGCGCGCTGTTGTGTCGTGCGCTGATTGCCGAGCCGCGCCTACTGATTCTCGACGAGCCTGCCAACTTCGTCGACAATCGCTTTGAGGGCGAGTTGTATGCGTTGTTGAATGAGTTGAACGAACGAATTGCAATTGTGATGGTGTCGCACGATTTGGGCACGATTACGAGCGTTGTGAAGAATATTGTCTGTGTCAATGGCCACGTTCATCGCCACACGTCGAATGTTATCACTGCCGAGCAGCTCGACAACTACAATTGCCCGATTCAGATCATTGCTCACGGCCACGTTCCGCATACGGTTCTCGAACCGCACAAGTAGCCGCCATTTCGGATACATATATAAATAAAAAACGTAGCGCAACTCCACTTTGGAATTGCGCTACATTTTGTTGAAGCGGTAAACTTCGGTCGGGGCTTACTCTGCGATAGGAGTAACGCTCACGTACGACTTACCCGAACTCTTCTTGCAGAAGCTAACAGTACCATCAACCAATGCAAAGAGAGTGTGGTCCTTACCCATACCGACGTTCTCACCGGCATTGTGTACAGTACCGCGCTGGCGAACGATGATGTTACCAGCCTTAGCGAATTGACCACCGAACAGCTTAACGCCCAGTCGCTTGCTCTCTGACTCACGACCGTTCTTCGAACTACCTACACCTTTCTTGTGTGCCATTTCTTTTTCGTTTTAAGAGTTAAGCAATAATGTCTTCTACAAGGATCTGAGTCAAGCACTGGCGATGACCATTCTTCACTCTGTAACCCTTTCTGCGGCGTTTCTTAAACACGATGACCTTGTCGTCCTTCAAGTGCTTGAGAATCTTCGCTTTTACCGAGGCGCCTTCTACAACAGGTGCACCTACCTTAACCTGACCGTCATTGTCTGTAAGCAGGACTTTGTCGAAGCTCACCGACGAGCCAACCTCGCCCGAAAGACGGTGAACATAGAGCTTGCGACCCTTTTCAGCCTTAAACTGCTGACCTGCAATTTCTACTATTACGTACATTTAATTTGTTTGTTGATTATGTGTTAAACATAATTTCGCGGTCGCAAATATAGTAACTTTTCTTCGAACTGCAATAGCAACCGGACTCTTTTTTTTGTTTGAGGGTGTTTTTTAGGATTTTGGCACAGTTTTGACTCGATTTTCGCCGCACTTTTCATCGATTTTTGACTTTTGAAGACTATGTATAAGATTGCAATCATATCTCCCGACCCCTTTTTGCGCGAACTGCTTTGCAATTCGTTTGCATTGACCGAGGCCGAAATTTCGACCTTCGAGAGGTGGAGCGATGCTCTTGTGGCGACTCTTTCGCGATGCAATTTGGTGGTGTCGCTGATCGGCTATCCATTCCTGAACGGATACGATGCGGCACTGCGTTTGCGAGGGGGCGATGAAGAGGTTGAAAATAGACGACCGAGAATCTATGTATTGTCGTGGCTGCACGATGAACAAAATGTTGTAAGTATGCTCGAAAGTGGTGTTGATCAATATTTTACCTTGCCCGTAAATATTCCGCGTCTATGCGGAAAAATTGCGGCTCAAATCGGGGAGTGGCGCAATGGTTGATTGGGTCGGGATATACTCTGTCGTGCTCTTTGTCGGCTCGATTATAATGACGGTTGCGGTGCTTGTTTATGCACGTATGAGGGCGTGTCGAATTCGCGTGAAACGATCTCTCGAACGGTGCTACCTCTCAATCCTCAATCGTCGTCTGCTCGAAGGGGGTGATTCGTCGAACGGATTTCCGTTGATTGATCGCCGTTTTTCGCGGCTGATATTGGCGACGGTAGTGGCGCGTTTGGGCTCTGTAACCTATGGTTACGATCGTCGCGTGTTGGCTACGGTTGTGCGTCGTTACGCTCTGGATCGTCTGCTGATGCGACAGGCCTCGTTGAGCTTCGGGATGAGAAGAGTTCAATGGCTGCATACCTTCGCAATGATTGATAGTGCAGAGGGCGTATATCGTCGCACGTTGCACCGCTTTGGTCGCAGTCGTAATCGCTATATGGCTCTGTGTATGACACTTGCGGCATTGAATCACAATCCCGAACGTTGTATTGCGATTCTTGCCGAACGCCGAACACCGCTATCGACATTTGATCTTTCGGAGGTGCTGATGATGCTCAAAAGGGGGTTGATACCTGTCGCATATCAACCATTACTACGCTCGGAGTATAAAAATGTTCGAATGTTGGGGTTGTGTATTGTCCGCTATTTCGGAGTAACGGAGGCCGAGGAGGATATTGTAGCGACAATCTCGTCGGCCGATTCGGAGGTCGCATCATCGGCTCTATTTACGCTCTGTGCTCTGCGTCTGCGCCTTGATCGCAATGAGGTGCGCCGCGCATCGCAGCGAATGAACGAAGAGGAGCGTCGGGCGTGGTATCGTCATTTGGCGGCAGAGGGGTATTCGTCGCGTGCGATTTCGAAGATTGTGCCTGCGAACGAACAGCCGCAACTGCGTGAATATGTCGAGCAGACGGTGGCTTCGTATAAACGATGTCTAACAAATTGAACAGACTTAACAAATCGAACAAACTCAGTCGATTGAGCAGAAGGGAGTAAGAAATAATGGGTGAAAATTTGCTGTTTTGGTTTTCGGTGGCGATAGTCAGTGTGCTGGCGGCCATATTGATTGCTGTTTCGATTGCGGCTGTGCGGATTTTGGCCGCAATGCGTAAAGGGCGAATGTTGTCGGCCTGTCACGGCTACGGCAGTGAGGCGATGAGCCAAACGGGGGTGAGTGTAGTTGTCAGCGGAGCGCAATCCGAACGCGAAATCGAGGAGCGACTCTCGTCGGAGTATTGGCGATATGAGGTGATTGTCGTGCTCGACTCGACCCGCGACGGACGGTTGCTCTCGCGCCTATGTCGCAAATATTCGATGATTCGTGTCAGTTTCCCGATAGATGGCGACCTGAAAATCGATGGCGCACCCTTGCTCTATCGTTCGCGCCAACGCCGTTATCGCCGCTTGGTATTGATTGATCGCCTTTATCGTTCGCGTGCCGATGATTGGAATTGCGGTGTGGCTGTTGC
Source organism: Alistipes sp. (assembly GCA_045605245.1). GTDB lineage: Bacteria > Bacteroidota > Bacteroidia > Bacteroidales > Rikenellaceae > Alistipes. Next base: position 7,529 of record JAZUPN010000003.1, read on the forward strand.
CTCGTTTGATCGTATTGTTACTCTCGAATCGGATCGTTTTTTGATGCCCGAAGCCTTGCCGCGTTGGGTGATGGAGCTGCACGAAACACGCCCTGTCCGCTCCGAATTCATCTCGGCGCAGGTCTCTCCGACCCACTTTTTCGACCGTCGTCGTGTGGCGATGTTTTCGCGTACGGCTGTCGTGCGTGCAGGTGGCTTTTCGAGCGAGCATCCACGTATGCAGATGATACGTCGCCTGCGTGGGCGTACGCTCTGTCTGCCGCTTGCAATGGCAAAATTGCGTCGCCGTCGTTCGAGTAATCCTCTGCGACAGTTCTTGATGACTTTGGGAGCTCTGCCAACCATTCTTCTCTTTGTATCGCTGGCCGGACAGCGTTGGGAGTTGGCACGTGCAGCGTTGATACTTATTGTAGCGGTCTATGTAACAGCACTTTTTGCCTCGACGATCGCCCTTCGAGTGCGGTTAGCTCTCGATGAAGAGTATTGCGAAGATCGCTCTGTGAGCCTGCGCCGATTGCTACGTTGTTCTTTTAGGGTTTTTTGATGTTATTTTTTTGTGCGGAATGCAATAAAATTCAAATTTTTTTCGTATCTTTATCACAAAGAAAATGTAACTCCGCACTATGACAGAAAATATCCAACAACAGCTGATGGCCAAGGCCTACAATGCGGCCGTTCGCGCCGGTGCCGTAATCCTCGATATCTATAAGCGCGAGGACTACCACGTAAGTCTTAAAAACGACTGTTCGCCCCTGACTATTGCCGATCGTCGTGCCCACGAGACCATTAAAGAGTACCTCGGCTCGACACGTATTCCGATCCTCTCGGAAGAGGGCCGTGAGATGCTCTACGACGAGCGCAAGAATTGGGAATTGTTCTGGTTGGTCGATCCGCTTGACGGCACGAAGGAGTTTATCAATGGCAATAACGAATTTACGGTCAATATCGCTCTGATGAGTGAAAATGAGGCTGTTGCGGCGGCTGTCTATGTCCCCTATATCGGCCGTATGTTTATGGCAATGAAGGGCGGTGGTGCCTATGTCAAAGAGAATGTCATCGCATCGGATAGCTCGGAGGCCGACTATTCGACTATCGGCGAGGGCTTGAAGGCTCTGCCCGTTGCGACGATGGGCAATAACCCGATGCGTATCGCTATCAGTCGTTCGCACAATACCCCCGAAACTTTCGCGCATATCGACGCTATTCGCACCCGCATCCCCGATTTGGAGGTTGTCGAGCAGGGTAGTTCGTATAAATTCTGTATGTTGGCCGAGGGTGCAGTCGATTATTATGTTCGCACGTCGAATACCTACGAGTGGGATACGGCTGCGGGCGAGTTGATCCTCTCGGAGGCAGGCGGCTCAACGGTGATTTTGGCCAGTGGCGAGCACCTGACCTATAACAAGGAGCAGCTGAATAATCCTCACTTTGTCTGCCGTAGCAGATATTGCCGCATTTAGAGAACTGTTCTCAAACGCAGGCGATATTGGCTCAATATTAAACGATTAACCATTAACAACAATGAAGACGATCTTTAATGTCGGTCTTGGACTGGCGTTGGCTTTTTGTATTTTCTATTTCGTGTCAGGGAAACTTGACGAGCGCATCGATGCGGCAGTTGAGAAGGCTGTCAATGAGCACCTTGGCTCGGTCGAGCAGGAGGCTGTTACCGAGGAGGCTGTCCCCGTTTCGAAACCTGTGAATGCGACTGCAAAACCAGCCGACAATCGTGAATATATCGAAGTGCGTAGCTCGAAAGGCAAGGCAAAAATCTATATCGGTCAGCCCAAAAACGAAGTTTTGGAACTGCTCGGCACACCCGATAGGTTTGATTTTGGAGGATCATCTGAGAGTTGCACCTACGAGGTGGGCAATGATTGGTTTATACTTCGTTTCCGTGATGGTAAATTGAAGGAGGTCGATAAATATTAACCTGATTTCGCATTTTATCGCTATCTTTGCCCCGCAAAAAAAAGTTTGACAGATGAAGATTGCCGATATCGAATTGGGCGATAAGCCGTTGTTTCTTGCTCCGATGGAGGATGTTACCGATCCTTCGTTCCGATATATGTGTAAGCGTTTTGGTGCCGATGTGGTCTATACCGAGTTTATCTCGTCGGATGGATTGATTCGTGATGCCGCCAAGTCGCTCGCAAAGTTGAATATTGCCGAGGAGGAACGCCCTGTCGGTATTCAGATCTATGGCCATTTGATCGAGCCTATGGTCGAGGCAGCGCGTATGGCCGAGGCTGCCAAGCCCGATATTATCGACATCAATTTCGGTTGTCCCGTGAAGAAGATCGCCTCGCGTGGTGCGGGTAGCGGTATGATGCGCGATGTGCCTCTGATGGTCGAGATGACGCGCCAGATTGTGCAGGCCGTAAAGACCCCCGTAACGGTCAAGACGCGCTTGGGTTGGGACGACGATAATCGCAATATCGAGGATATTGCACTGCGCCTGCAAGATGTTGGTATCGCGGCACTTACGATTCACGGTCGCACCCGCGCACAGATGTACACCGGACGTGCCGATTGGTCGCTGATCGGTAAGGTCAAGAATAACCCGCTGATTAAGATTCCGATTATCGGTAATGGGGATATCGACTCTGCGGAGTCGGCTGCCGAGGCCTTCGATAAGTGGGGAGTCGATGGCGTGATGATTGGTCGCGCTACGTATGGTCGTCCTTGGATTTTCCGCGAGGTGCGCCACTACCTTTCGACGGGTGAGAAATTGCCCCAGCCGTCAGTCATCGAGCGCGTTGAAATTGCCAAGCACCACCTGCTCAAATCGGTTGAGGTGAAGGGCGAACACGTGGGCGTTTTGGAGATGCGCCGCCACCTGTCGAACTACTTTAAGGGTCTGCCCGATTTCAAATCGACCCGTTTGAAGTTGGTTACGCTCTTCGATATTCCCGAACTGTTGGCAACGATCGATTCTATCGCCGATCGTTGGGGCGATTACGATACCTCGGCAACGATCCCTGCGCCACTCTCGCACGAGTTGTAGGAGTTTGGAAATTCAAAATTCAAGATTCAAAAAGCAAAATTAAAGCCGCGCCCGAAGGTGCGGCTTTTCGTATTTATTCAAGTTCTGTAGTGTTGCTTTCTATTAATACTCATCATTGGCGGGTGGGGGGCTCGGCTGAAAGCCGACCCGCCAATGATAACGCGCCACAATGGCGCGCTTTTTAGAAACAAAACCCGCCTTTTGAGGCGGGTAATCTTGAATTCTGCTTTTTGAATCTTGAACAACTAATAGCCGCTTATCGCAACTTCATAACCTGCGTGATGCCGAGTGCCGCCAGCTCGCGTTGCAGTTCCTCGTCGTTATCCGAGATGATCAGCAGGCGGTCGCCCTCTTCGAGGGTGGTGTGCCCCTTGGGGATGAAATATCGCTCTCCACGACGTGCCATAACTACCAGAGTATGGTCGGGTAGGGTGATCTGTTTCAATTGGTTGCCGTGAGCGATCATCGATGCATTGATACGTATCTCGGTCATTGCCGACTTGATCTTGTCAGGCATTTCGATCTCGAAGTTTGCCTCCTCTTCCTCCTCGGCCAGACCCATTGCATTTGCCATCGAGCTGACACTCGTGCCCTGAATCAGCAACGAAAGAATCGTTACCAGATAGACCACGTTGAACATAAATCGCGCCCCAGGAACATCGGCCACTAACGGATAGGTGGCGAAGATGATAGGTACCGCACCGCGCAGACCCACCCACGAAACGTAAAGACGTGCTTTGGTCGTAAATTTACGGAACGGAGCCATACACAAAAGCACCGTTGCAGGTCGTGCCACGAAGATCATAAACACGCCAACCAAACCGCCAATAATCAACACATTCGGGTCGCGCAACTCGTCGATATTCACCAGCAGACCGAGCGCGATAAACATCACAATCTGGAACAGCCACGTGAAACTGTCGAAGAAGATCGTGAGGGTTCGTTTATGGGTAATCTTGTTGTTGCCGACAACCAAGCCTGCGACATAAACAGCCAAATAACCGTTACCGTGCAACATCTCGGCCACCGAGAAGGTGATAAATACGAACGCTAACAACAGAATCGAATAGAAGGCCTTATTGTCGATATTGATTCGGTTGATTGCCCATACAGCCACGCGACCTATCGCAAAGCCGATCACAGCACCCACCGCCATTTTGATAACGAAGTCGATCACCGCACTCCATACGCTTATCACTGCGCCACTCGACGGCGCGAGTACACCAACCAACAACACGGTGAGGATATATGCCATCGGGTCGTTACTACCACTTTCAAGCTCCAACAGCGGGCGCAAATTCTCTTTCAGTCCCGTCTTTTTGCTTCGCAGAATCGAGAATACCGAAGCAGAGTCGGTCGAAGACATCATCGCCGCTAATAGTAGCGATTGCGCAAACGAGAATTCGAAACCGAATAGCGGCATTATGAGATATACGAAGGTGCCGAGCAGTAGGGCAGTGATCGCCACACCGAGCGTGGCAAGTATCACTCCGACAGTCATTACAGGGCGTATCTCCTTGATTTTGGTATCCATACCACCCGAAAACAGAATGATACTCAACGCGATCATACCGATAAACTGCGTCAATTCGGGCGAGTTGAACGATATGAGTTGGTAACCGAAGAGCATACCAACGACAAGGAACAACAGCAGGGCCGGTGCGCCAAATCGGTAGGCCGTCTTGCCTGCAAGCACCGCCGCAAAGAGCAGTATTGCGCTTATGAATACAAAATTTTCGGATGTTATAACCATTGTGTGTTGAACGTGTGTGTGGTGTGTAAAGTCTTCAAATCCTTTGCCGAACTGCTACTGCGGACGGAACAGATAGGTGATCGTGCCGCGATGACGTTCGGGGGCATCTTGATCGAGATTGAAAAGCGACTCACGAGCCTTGCGCAACGCCGCATCGTGCAGCTCGGCGATGTTGTCCGACAGCGAACGATCGACCTCGGCAGCGATGACCTTGCCACTACGATTGAGCGTTACATTGACCACCACGCGACCACCACTCTGGCACGTGTAGGCTGGTACGGGCAACTTGCGCGATTGACGAACGGGGTTGGTGAATGAGTATTCGACCGTTACGTTTCCTGCAACCTTCGCATCGCGCCCCTCTGTCGCATCGCCTGAAGTCGTTTGGGGGCGGTTCTCGCTGATGGCATTGGCATCATTTACACCTTGATTGAAGGTTTCGCGGTTGGCTCGCATACGCTCCTGCACCTCCTTACCGTAGTCGCTCAAATCGTTGCCTGCGGCAGCGCGTTGAGCCTCGGCCTCGCTCAAATTCGAATTGGCATTAGATATGCGGTTTGCGATCGAACCGTAGTCGGCCATCTGCTGCTTGCGCTCAATCTCGCGTTCAAGACGCGCCTTCTCGGCTGCAAGCTCTTCGAGAGTCTCGATGTCGATCACCATACCCTGCATATGGGGTCGCGACTCGACAACGATCTTCGAAGTAACGAATGCGATCGCTACAACGAGATAGACAATGAGCGTGATACACAGCCCCGCGCGATGATCAAAGGCCCATTCGCCCGCATCGGTTTTGCGGTTATCGAATGGTAGTTTGATTCTTTGTCGCTTTTTTGTATTATCTGTGGGTTGAAAAGTCATTTATACGTGCTAATTTTCTACAAAAATACTATATTCTATAAAAAATTCCTATCTTTGTAGAATAAATGACGAATAATTCGGAACAAATAATGATTAAACAGCAAACATTGAAAGCTCCGCTGTCGTTTTCAGGCTGCGGTCTTCATACAGGTCTTAATGTAAATATGCGAGTGCTTCCCGCTGATGCCGATACAGGCATTATTTTCCGCCGTGTCGATTTGGAGGGCGCACCCGAAGTACCCGCATTGGGCGATTTTGTTATTGATACTTCGCGTGGTACAACCATCGAGCGTGGTGCAGCAAGGGTTTCGACCATCGAGCATATCGTTTCGGCACTTTGGACTATGGGTGTCGATAATGCCATTATCGAGGTCGATGCTCCCGAAACTCCGATTATGGATGGCTCGGCACGCGAATATGCAGCAGGTATCGCAGCCGTAGGCTTGGAGGAGCAGGCCGCCGACCGTAAATATTACGAGGTAACCGACAAAATTGTATATACCATCCCCGAAAAGGGCGTGGTAATTCTGTTGTATCCCGATGATGATTTCAACGTATCGGTACACGTCGATTATAACTCGAAAGTAATTGGTAATCAGTATGCGACCTTTATGCCCGAAGATAGCTATCAGGACAATATCGCATCGTGCCGCACATTCGTATTCCTGCACGAGTTGGAGCCGCTGCTCAAAGCCAATCTGATCAAGGGAGGCGATTTGGATAACGCTATTGTCGTTGTCGAGAATCCTGTTTCTGACGAGGAGTTGGCTCGTTTGGCAAAGGTCTTCAATAAGACCGATATCGAGATTACGGGCGGCTATTTGAACCACCTCGAATTGCGCTATACCAACGAGTTGGCTCGCCATAAGTTGCTCGATCTGCTGGGTGATTTTGCTCTGCTCGGTATGCGCATCAAGGGCCGTATTATGGCAACCCGCCCCGGTCATTTTGCCAATACCGAGACGGTTAAGCAGATCCGTCGCACAATGCGCAAGGAGGGTGAAAAACCTCGCTTCAAGTATGATCCTTCGGTTGCTCCGATCTATGATATCAACGCTCTGCGCTCGATGTTGCCGCATCGTCCGCCGTTCTTGTTGGTTGATCGCGTATTTCATATCGACGAGGAGTCGGTTGCAGGTATCAAGAATGTAACGATGAACGAGCCCTTCTTCGTGGGCCATTTCCCCGAAGAGCCCGTTATGCCTGGTGTGCTGATTGTTGAGGCGATGGCACAGTGTGGCGGTATTCTGGCGTTGAGTGCGGTGCCCGATCCGGAGAACTATTCGACCTACTTTATGAAGATCGACGGTGTTCGTTTCAAGCGCAAGGTTGTTCCCGGCGATACGTTGCAGTTCGAGTTGCGTTTGGCCGAGCCTATCCGTCGCGGTATCGTGATTATGGAGGCAAAAGCATTTGTCGGCGGTCAGTTGGCAACCGAGGCTACGCTGATGGCGCAGATCGCTAAAAAGAGGTAAATAATAAACGAAAAATAATTGATTTTCTGAACTATATGGAGAACTCTCTGATTAGCCCGATGGCATATGTTCATCCCGATGCCAATATCGGTGCAAATGTAACGATTGATCCCTTTGCATATATTGCAGCCGATGTCGTTGTCGGCGATGATTGCCATATCCGTACGGGTGCGGTGTTGCAGGATGGCGCGCGTTTGGGTAAAGGTTGCGATATCCATACAGGCGCGGTTATCGCAGGTATTCCGCAGGACTTGAAGTTCAAGGGGGAGTACTCGACTGCCGAGCTGGGCGACTATAATGTTGTTCGCGAGTGTGCAACGGTCAATCGCGGTACGGCAGCCAAAGGCAAGACCGTTGTTGGTAGCCACAACCTGATTATGGCCTACGCTCACGTGGCACACGACTGCGAGGTTGGTAGCCACTGCGTTATCGTTAATGGCGTGTCGCTGGCAGGCGAGGTTGAGGTTGGCGATTGGGCTATTATTGGTGGCCATTCGGCAGTGCATCAGTTCTGCCGTATCGGTGCTCACGCTATGGTCGGTGGCGGCTCGTTGGTGAGCAAGGATATTCCTCCCTACGTTAAGGCAGCTCACCTGCCCGTTTCGTTTGTTGGCGCAAACTTCTTGGGTCTGCGTCGTCGCGGTTTCACGTCGGCACAGATCGAGGAGATTCAGAATATCTTCCGCGTGCTGTTCCAGAGCGGTCATAGCTATGGTAAGGCGGTTGAGTTGGTTGAGGAGCAGTTCCCGCAGTCGGAGTTGCGCGATGAGATTTTGGATTTCATCCGCTCGTCGAAGCGCGGTATCTTGAAACCCTACAACCCGAAAGCAACCAGCGAGGAGTAATCAACGAATCACGATTCATAATTAAGCCACGCTCCATAGGAGTGTGGCTTTTTTTTGTTTTGAAATTTGTACTCGATATATCTCATCATTGGCGGGTGTTTTCTCATTGAATGCAAAGTAAATAATTTTGCATTTTGAATCTTGAATTTTGAATTCTCAAATGGCGATTTCTCCGAAATCGACACACGCGGTGGCGCCTGCGATTGAAAATCGCGCCGCCCCACGCCACCGCGTGTCTATTGTGAGAGCAAAGTAAAAACAAAAAACCGCCCCGATGTTCGGGACGGTTTGCGTTTGAGGTATGTCGTTTCGGACTACAAATTATCCTTCTCGATATCCTTGAAGTAGCGGTAGGTCGAAACCTTCAACTCCTGCGCAGCAGCGTCGTCGATAACCAGAACGCCCTTCGGATGTACCTGCAAACCGGTGATGGTCCACGAGTGGTTGTAAGCACCCTCTACACCCTGCTTAACAGCCTGTGCCTTTGCGTGGCCGGTAGCCAGAATCATAACCTCGCGGCTCGACAGAATGGTACCAACGCCAACGGTCAGAGCAGTCTTGGGAACCAGGTTAACGTCGCCGTCGAAGAAACGAGCGTTAGCGATGATGGTATCCTCGGTCAGAGTCTTGATACGGGTACGCGAGTGGAGCGACGAGAAGGGCTCGTTGAAAGCGATGTGGCCATCGTTACCTACGCCACCCATAAACAGGTCGATACCGCCTGCTGCCTCGATCTTTGCCTCGTACTCTGCGCACTCACGCTCCAAATCCTCGGCATTACCATTGAGGATGTTTACGTTCTCAGGATTGATATCAACGTGCTTGAAGAAGTTGTTCCACATAAACGAGTGGTAGCTCTCAGGATGCTCCTCAGGCAGGTTGCAATACTCGTCCATATTGAACGTAATTACATTCTTGAACGAAACCTTACCAGCCTTGTTCATAGCGATCAGCTCCTTGTAAGTACCCAGAGGAGTACCACCGGTAGGAAGACCCAGAACGAAGGGCTTCGGACCCTTGTGTGCATTGATGCGCTCAACAATGTGGTTTGCTGCCCATTTAGCAACTTCGGCAGCGTTGTTCTCGATAATTAATCTCATCTCTTTAATGTATTTATTATTAGTTAGTAATTGTTTTCGATTAGAACATTCTCACAAATACCTCCAACGCCTGATATTCGGCCATTCCGAGCTTGTCGTAGAGCATTGCGGTTGTTTGCGTGCGCTCTTCGGCTCTCTGCCAGAACTCGCGCGGATCTTCACCGGGGAAGGGAACAAGATCCTTCTGCGAAAGGTGGCGATAGATTGCGTGTCGCTTCTTGATAACCTCGTCGGGCGAGAGGGGTACGGCCATATCGACCATATCCAAACTCCACTCCATCCAAGCACCGCGATAGAGCCACATACGGCAATCCTTCATCCACTCCTCATCTTTGACCTGCTCGACCGCGCCGAGGATAGCATCGATGCAGACGCGGTGTGTGCCGTGCGGATCGGCCAGATCGCCCGCTGCGAAGATTTGATGAGGCTTCACCTCACGCAACAACTTCACGATAATATCAATGTCGGCCTGACCCATCGGGTTCTTCTTAATTCCGCCCGACTCATAGAAAGGCAGATCGAGGAAGTGGATATTCTCCTCTTTAACACCGAATACCGAGCACGCTCCGAGAGCCTCGCCGCGACGCATTGCCCCCTTTAATTCGAGCAGTGCGCGAGGTTCGGGCTCGCCTTTACGCTTGGTATTGATAATGCGATTTACCTCATTTACTCGGTCGCCCAAACCCATTTCGCGAGCGGTCGAGATAAACTGCTTGATCACGTCGTCGTGAACTGCAACATTGCCCGAAACCTGATAAGCGACGTGTACATCGTGTCCCTGATCGGTCAGACGCATAAATGTTCCGCCCATCGAGATAACATCGTCGTCGGGATGGGGCGAGAAGATAATCACACGCTTCGGGTAGGGCGTTGCGCGTTCGGGGCGTGTCGAGTCGTCAGCATTGGGCTTGCCACCGGGCCAACCCGAGATGGTGTGCTGCAAGTCGTTGAAGACTTTGATGTTGATCGCATCGAACGAGCCCTGTGCTTCGAGCAACTGACCGAGCGAGTTGTCGATATAATCCTTATAGGTGAGTTTGAGAATCGGTTTTTGGGTCTTCATTGCCAACCAAATCACCGCTTTGCGGATAAATTTGGGCGACCAATCGCACGTTCCGACCAGCCAGGGGGCCTTCTCTCTGGTCAATTCCTCGGCGGCCTCTTCGTCGATAACGACCTCGATATTGTTGTGATTTTGCAGATATGTTGCGGGACACATCGGATCAATGGCACCCTCAATAACTCTACCAATAACCGAGGCCTTATTCTCACCCCAAGCCACCAGCACGATCTGCTGCGCCGAAAGAATTGTTCCGATACCCATTGTGATAGCCTTCGTCGGAACATCCTTTATACTCGCAAATGCCGATGCCTCCTCCTGAATACTTGCATTGCTCAATGCAACCATACGGGTTTTGCTGTTCGAATACGAACCTGCCTCATTGAAGCCGATCTGACCCTTCGAGCCTACGCCGAGCAGCATCAAATCCAGGCCACCCACCTCGGCGATTTTAGCCTCATAGTCGCGGCAGTATTGCGAAACCTTCTCGACGGGTACCGACGAGTCGGGGATAAAGATATTTTCGGGTCGAACATTGACATACTCCAAGAACTCCTCGTGAATACGGAAGTTGCGACTGCAATGATCATCTTTGGTGATGCCGTAGAACTCGTCGAGCGAGAATACGACAACATTACGGAAGCTGACCTCGCCTGCGCGGAACTTATCCACAAGTTTGGTATATACGCCCAGCGGTGAACTGCCGGAGGTTATACCCAGCACAAATGCTTCGCCCGTACCCTCTTTTGCCTTGATTGCGGCAGCAATCTTGTCGGCAACATAGGCCGTGCCATCGTCTTCGCTCTCGAAAACATTGGTATTGATGCGCTCATAACGGCAGACAATATCCTTTGGCTCGGCATTTGGGATCAATCCGCCCTCTTTTTTCAGCTTATAGTTTCCCATAATGAGTGTCAAGTTGTTTTAGTCGGTCAAACTATCAAATATCTATTTGACGTACTTCTCGTAGTAAGCCACGTAAGCCTCATTTACCAAACGATTGCCACCGGCAGTGGGGTAGTCGCCAGAGAAATACCAGTCGCCCTTATTGTTGGGGCAAGCCTCGTGCAGACCCTCGATGCTCTGATATACGATACTAACGGGTACGGTGCAATCTTCGGGAGTCAGCATTTTGGTAATCTGTACGGTGATCTCGTCATCGGTGAAGGGTGCGTAAATATCCTTCACGCAATTGACCATCTCCGTAACGGGCAGTTTAGCCTGCTCCAAGCACTTGTTGTAGGTGTCGTGCAACAACTGCTCCATACCGCGCTCGCGCAACAGCGCAACAGCAGCGTGGAAGGCGATAAATTCGCTCATACGCGACATATCGATACCGTAGTAGTCGGGGTAACGCACCTGCGGCGACGACGAAACGATGACGATCTTCTTCGGGTTCAGACGTGCGAGAATCTTGATAATGCTCTGTTTGAGCGTTGTGCCGCGCACAATCGAGTCGTCGATAACGGCAATGCTATCAACACCGGGAGTAACCGTGTCGTATGTGATGTCATAAACGTGAGCTGCCAGATCGTTTCGGCTCGAACCTTCGGTAATGAACGTACGCAGTTTGATATCCTTAATCGCCAGCTTCTCGGTGCGCACACTGCGGTCGAGAATTGCCTCGATCTGTTCGGCCTGTGGATTTGCGCCCAGAGCCTCGATCTGCTCAACCTTCTGGCGATTCATATAGTTGTTCATACCCTCGACCATACCGTAGTAAGCCACCTCGGCGGTGTTGGGGATAAACGAAAGTACCAAATGATCGATGTCGTAATCCACCTCCTGCAAAATCTTGTCGCAGAGCAGGCGGCCGAGCATCTTGCGCTCGCGATAGATCTCCGAGTCGCTACCGCGCGAGAAATAGATGCGCTCAAACGAGCAGGGGGCGAACTTCTCGGCAGGCTCCAAAATCTGCTCGACGCTCACCGTACCATCGCGCTTGATGAACAGACCCTCGCCTGCCTTCAACTCCTTCACCTGATCAGTGGTGAGATTCATAGCTGTTTGGATTACGGGACGCTCCGAAGCTACGATCACTACCTCGTCGTCGATGTAGTAGAATGCCGATCGGATGCCCCACTTATCGCGCAGTACGAAGCAGTCGCCTGTACCTGTTGCGCCTTCGATCACAAAGCCACCGTCCCACAGCGACGATGCTTCGCGCATAATTTTCTGAATGTTCAGTTCGTCTTCGATCTTGTCAATGAGCTCTGTGCCCATAAAACCTTCGGCCATAAAGCGGTGCTGTAACTCTTCGACCTGCTCATCGAGCATATAGCCGAGTTGTTCGAGCATCAGGAACATATCGGCATCCTGACGGGGGTGCTGGCCCTGCTTGACCACGTGAGCCATCAGCTCTTCGGTGTTGGTCAAACTGAAATTACCGGCCAGAACGATGTTACGACTGCGCCAATTGTTTCGACGCAGGAAGGGATGTACGTATGACATACCACTACGGCCATTGGTGCTGTAACGCAGGTGTCCTACGTAACATTCGCCAACGTAGGGCATATCTTCATCTGCAAGACCTGCTGCGCGACCTTCGGCGATAGCTTTGTTGGCTGCGGCGAAACATTCGCCGATTGCACCACTGCCGAGTGCTCGTTCGCGGAAAATATACTCGTTGCCGGCTTGTGCAGCGAGCTTGATACAAGCCAAACCAGCACCCTCTTGACCGCGGTTGTGCTGTTTCTCCATCAACAGATAGAGTTTATTCATACCGTAGAGGGGCGTACCATACTTTTCGGTGTAATGGGAGATAGGTTTTCTTAACCTAACGAGGGCGATGCCACATTCGTGTTTAAGTGCCTCACTCATAGAAGTAGAGTTGTTGTAGAAATTGAATTTGAAAAAATATCGACTACAAAGATAACAAAAGCGCGTCAGTCAGCAAATATTTGACCTCCCATTTTTGCGAAAAAATATATGATTTTTTCAACTTTTTCTCCTGCGCGGGCTTGTGCGAGCGCATAATGCGCACACGAAGAGAGTTTGGATCGGTAAAAATGCTCTTCAATGTGTGGCAAACCGACCGAAAATGGCTACATTTGTACCCATCATTCAGACTATTTATAACAATGAATCCGACCGTAAAGACAATTTCGATGCCGACCGTTATGATCGCAGGTGCGTTGCTCTGCCGTCAGATTATGACGCTCGACGCGTGGTGCAACCATATGATCACCCCCGTAGTGATCTTCTCGATGCTATTTTTTACCTTCTGTCGTGTCGATATGCGACAGATGCGATTGCAGGCGATGCACTTCTGGCTGATCGTCTTTCAATTTGTTGTTGCCATAGCTCTCTATGCCGCGCTGGCGTGGTGGAATCCGGTGGTGGCGCAGGGCGCAATGATCTGCGTAATGGCTCCCGTGGCAATGGCGGCGGTTGTGATTGGCGGAATGTTGGGCGCAAATATCGTTACAATGACAACTTACAGCCTGCTTTGTAACTTCGTTTTTGCATTTGCGGCTCCCGTTGTTTTGAGTGCAGTGGGCGACGGAACCTGCTCATTCACAGAGATTCTATCCCGCGTTGCTCCGATGCTCGTAATGCCCTTTATCGTGGCGCAGGTATGCCGCCACGCCACGCCGCGACTGAATGGCTGGATCTCTCGCCATAGCTCACTTTCGTTCTATATGTGGCTCATTGGTCTGGCAGTGATTATGGCTCGTACAACCTGCTTTATTCTCGATCTGCAAGATGCCGATTTCGTAACCGAGATTTTGCTCGCAGTAGTGGCTTTAGTGGTATGTGTTGCGCAGTTTTCTCTCGGTCGTCGTTTAGGTCGCTATTATGGCGATCCCGCGGCGGGTGGCCAGTCGCTCGGACAGAAGAATACGATCCTCGTGGTGTGGATTTCGCAGACCTTCCTCGATCCCCTTTCGTCGATTGCTCCGACGGCCTATATCGTATGGCAAAATCTTGTTAATAGCTACCAGATGTGGCGTGCCCGCGAGCAGAAGTAGGGTAGTCGCAACTATAAACGATGACGCCACCTCGAACGTTCGGGGTGGCATCTGCTATTTAAGTGTGGGTTAGTTATTTGCGGAAAATAAAATAGACGGCAAGGATCAAACACAAGAAACCCACAGCGTGATTCCAGCGCAGAGCCTCGGTGCGGAAAACGAGCAGCGTGAAGATCGTGAATACCGTGAGCGACACCACCTCCTGGATCACCTTCAACTCGACCAACGAGAACGGGCCGCCATTCTCGCGGAAACCGATACGGTTTGCGGGTACTTGAAAGAAGTATTCGAATAGAGCAATACCCCAGCTAATCAGTACGATAGCGACCAATCCGAGTTTATCGAAACCCTTCATCTGGCTAAATTTCAGGTGGCCGTACCACGCCATTGTCATAAACACGTTGGACATCACGAGCAGTCCGATTGTCATCAATCCCTTCATTGCGTTTGGAGTTAGAGTGTGTCAAAAATCGGCCGCAAAAATAGGCATTTTAATTCAAAATTCAAGATTCAGAATTCAAAATTATTGATTGCGTGCGCAAAACGCCACGTTATGGGTAACTTGCTTAGTAGTAAATTTTTTACCTAAAATTTGGAGTTTGGGAATTTAGTATCTACTTTTGTATAAAATTAACGAGTTGTTGTTTATAGGCGCGGCCTTTTGAGCTGGTAAGATCCTATTTCAACGACTCGTTTTCTTTTTCCCGCAAATAATCACGCGCCCCTTTCGAGAGCGCGTTACAAATATTTCAAGATATTCAATTATTCCAAATCCTCGATCGTCAGCTGCGGGTCGTAGATGCAGGCTGCTCCATAGACCTTGCTGACCTTTCGGCAGTAGCGTTTGATTGGCGACAGCCCCATCGAGCGACGCAGGCGATTGAGCTTGCGAGGATTCTCGATCGGCCAAACGTAAATGGGCGCATTCGCCTCTGCGCTGCGACGTTGAACGGTCTGTGTGCCATAACGTTGCGGCTCGCCTTGTCGCATACATATTCGGTCGTACAAAGTGGCGTAATTGCTCTTTGAAATCGTGCCCATAGCAACCTGCTGCTCCACGAGTGGCAGATAGTGCAACTGATAGTCGAGTGGTGCGTGGTCAATAACGAGCCAAATCGCATCGTTCGACTCTTTGGCAAGTCCCTGCGGCCACCCATTTTCGAGCAATCGAGCTACAATCACTTGATTCGTCGAATCCACTTGCTCAATATGCTCTTGTGCCGCGAGCACTGCATCAATATCGAGCTGATCGCCTCGTGTGAGTTCGATCATCGCCAGACGAGCCGACTGATCCGAGCTATGCACCTCGCGTAAGAGCGAATCAATATTTTGCGCCGTAACATTCGCTACGGCGCAAAATATCATTATTAGGACAATAACCCTCTTCAAAATTAATTTTGAATTTTGCTTTTTGAATTTTGAATCCAAACAAACCTTTACTTCTTCGAGTAAGCATCAGCCTTCTCCTTGATTCGAGCGGCGCGGGTTGCGCTGTCGGGGTGGGTCGAGAACATCTGTGCCACCTTCGATGCGGTCTGCGAGTTGCTGCTGCCCGCCATCTGGATCAACTTGTTCAGCGCGTTGTACATCGCATAGGGACTGCGGCCGTTGGCAATACACATATTGAAAGCCTCCTCGTCGGCTGCAAACTCCTGCTTCTGCGAGAACTGCGCTTCACCGTAAGCCGTTGCAATCGCACCGAGCTGCGAGTTGGTCAGATTTTCGAGCGTGGGGCTGATCGAGCCGATAGCGTCTTTGAGTGCTGCGGTGCGATAAGCCTGCTTCATCATATTCTTTGTGTCGGCGTGTTTGAGGTGGCCGATCTCGTGGCCGATAACCGCAAATACCTCATCGTCGGTCATTGCGTCCATCAGACCCGAATAGACACGGATACTGCCGTCGCCACAAGCAAATGCATTGACCTCGTTGGTCTCATACACCTTGAAGTTGAGCGACATACCCTCGACGCCTTTGAGATTCTTGACGAGTTTGTTGAGACGCTGGGTATATTTCGAGGTCGAGGGCGCAATTTTGTTCTGCTGATCTTGATAGACCATATATTCGCTACACATTTGCGCCACTTGTGCATCGGTGATAGCCATCGAAGCGGCCAGATTGGTGCCTGCGCTAATCAGTTTCGAGGTGTTGAGCGAGCCGCACGCACTGAACGTCAGCGAACTGATAAGAATAAGTAAAAGACGTTTCATAATCGTAGTTTTTAGTTTTGTTCCAATGCACAAATATAATAAAATTTCGAAAAAATTGCACTCTCGATTTAACTTTTCGTACCTTCGTGCGTCATATAGTCAAAAGCACACCCAAATTAACCGATGACAACAATCCACGATACAGCACTTCCGGCCTGCTCCGAGTTGCGAGATGAGGCCTCTCGCAACGCTGCTTTTGACCATTTGGTGGGCGTGATGCTTCGACCGATCTATTGGCACGTGCGCAGATTGGTTGTCGATCACGACGAAGCGGAGGAGATCACGCAGGAGACATTCGTACGAGTCTTCGAGCAGTTCGATCGCTTTCGAGGCGGCGACGGTGAGTTGCGATCGTGGATATATCGCATCGCTACAAACTTGGCTATCAGTGCTCTACGAAGGCAGCGGCGTTCGATCTTCTCGTCAATTGATCGGGTCAGTCGCGAGTTGGCGAATCGCGTGGCCGACTCCTCGCCACCCGATGTCGAGGAGCAACTCGTGGAGTTTCAGCAGGCAGTGCTGCAACTGCCATTCAAGCAAAGGGTGGTTTTCAATCTGCGGTACTACGACGAGTTAAGTTATGCGCAGATAGCTACAACAACGGGACAGAGCGAGCAGGCCGCAAAGACCTGTTACCATTACGCAGTAAAACGATTGAAAGAACTTATAAACGATTGGGACCTATGAATACCTTGAATAAAATCGACCGCCGACTTCCTTATCAGACTTCGGACGCGAAGTTTGAGGAGATGGCCGAGCGAATCCGCCAGCGCACAACGGCGCGAATGTCGCACTCTGTGCAATCGGCGCAGCCTGCGCAATCTCCACACCGAGGCCGAGTGCAGTTGCAGTGGGCCGTTGCGATGGCTGTGGTTGCGATAGCTGTGGTTACGGGTATCTATTTCTTGGATTCCGAGCCCGAACCTCAGCCGACGCTTGCCGAGCTGTTGGCAACTGCCTCGCTTGAAACGCTGCGTGAGGTGGCGGCTACAAATTACGACGATATTATTTTCAACCAACAAATCTAACACTACACACACAATGAAACGTATCTATTTTATACTAATAGCAATATTTTGCACGGTAAGCGTGGCTTTTGCTACCGAGCCTATGGCCGAGGAGCCACAGACTCCCGATGAAATCCGTGCGGCGGCGCGTGAGCAGGTGATCTCGTCGCTCAACCTCTCGAAGGAGGTCCGTAAGAAGTTTGAGCCGATCTATGATGAGTATCGCGCGGCTTTGATAAAGGCAACACGCAAGGCCAACGAGCAGATTGAAGAGGTTACTCCGCTTAATGGTATGAAGGTCAATTTGATGAATGTGGCGGCTACGGCGCAGGTCAAGTTAGACTATATTGACCGCTTCGCCGAGGTGCTTTCGAGTGCCCAAATTCATCAGCTCTACAACTCGGAGGGCTCTCTGGCGTGGACAATTCGTCGGGTGGCAGGTGTCGATTTCGAGGGTAATGTGTCGATGAACGACAATACCTTCTATATTGATAGCGCGTTGTATTGGCAGTTGGCTAACGAATCTGACAAAAACGAGGTGCTTGACTATGTGAAAGATGTGATGAAAGATCCCCGCACACGTACCTATGTTCTCGGCGATGATGGCAAATTGCTGCCCATCGAATCAACTCCTGCGCCCGAAGTCAAACTGCAATATTATCGCATCAATGGTAAGCGCACTCCGTTGGTGTCGCCTATGGGGCAGACCATCGAGAGCAACTTCGGCAAGATTGCCGGCTATCACACCCTGCGTGTCGATGGTCCGATCAAGGTCTTCATCGACCCGTCGGCTACGACGTTCAGAGTTCGTTGCGATCGCGCATTTATCGATGGCGTTAAGTATGAGATGAAGAGTGGCGAACTCTCGTTGTCGATCGATCGCAAGAGATACCCCGCTTGGTCAGGCGATCCGAACTTCGAGGTCTATCTGCCCCTCTCGTTGCAACTGAACCAAATCTATGCCAACAATTCGGCTACGGTACAGCTCAAAAGTTCGCTCCGTACCGATGTGCTCACCATCAATGTCAACAACCGCAGCTCGTTCTCGGCCGGAAAGCTCTATGCGCAGAAGGTAACGGTCAATGCCAACAATTACAGCGAGTTCAACGCTAACGTCTTTACGACCAACCGCGACCTGCGAGTGCTGGACAACGGTATGGTGCTCTACGATGCCAACAATCGAGCTACGATCAGCGGCTCGGTGGTTACCCGCACCTTTGTTGCCAAGGCGAACAACTACTCCGATCTGAACGTCGGTGCCGAGAGCTACAATGCACGCTATGTACTCACCAATCGAGCTAAACTCAATGGCGATGTTGCGGCCCGCACGTTGCGTATGGAGCTTGACAACTACTCGGACGTTCGTTCGGCGCAGATAGCCTTCGATCTGACAGCCGTTTTAGAGATCAATAATCGTTCGCAGATCGCAGCTCAGAAGATCAGTGGCGAAAAACTCTCGGTCAAACTCGAGAACTATTCGAAACTGAACATCAGTTCGGGTCGCGCAAGCGAGGGATTCGTTTCGCTGTCGGGTCGCTCGGAGTGCAACGCCTCGCACTTCGATATGCGTAACTTTACAGTCGGCGCAAACGACTATTCGACGGCAAATGTTTATAGTACGGGTAAGTTGCGTTTGATCACCACCGGCCCGAATGCCCGAATCAATTATAGCGGCAACTGCAAGGTCGAAACCGAATCCCCGACAATCCAACGCCGATAATCCGCATTGATAACTTGATAAATTGAAAAAGCCACGCTCCGAAAAGCGCGGCTTTTTGTTTATCGAGAATCGAAGATTTACTTCTTCTTTGCAAGCACCTCACACTGATCTATTTGGTTGCCATTGCGATCGAGCAGCGTCAGTACCATACGCTGCTTGTTGGCTACGAGGTGAATTGCACCAACCGTCTGCGGACCTTCGTACCACGTGTGGCGAATCTTATCCTCATTCTGCTGGGGCATATCCTTGATTGCCTGACCGCGTTCGTTGTCCGACGAGGGCAACTGAACATAGACCGTTCCGCGCTTGCCGTCGGTCGCTTTGCCGTCGTAGAGGGGTGCAGTGCGCACGTAGATGTGGTTGTTGCCCGCCAGCGCGAGATCAACGCCCAACTCATCGAACAGCTCGCACCAACGACCATACTGCGAGTCGCGGCCGTCGTGTCCGAAGAACCACTGATAGTGCTCACATACGATCACGTAGCGAGCCTTGTTCTGCTCAACCACCTTGCGCACCCACGCCTGCGCCTCGGCCAGACCTTCGTCTTTGCGCATCGACTCGTTGTTGAGCATAATAAACAGAGCATCACCATAATAGAAATAGTAGCAAACGCCCATTTCGTTGCCATAACCATTGCGCGGATAGAAATTCGCATCGCGGATAAAGGCGTTCGACTGGCCATTCACGCGGGTCATATTGTCGTGGTTGCCATTTACGCCCGCCCACATATAGTCGTGGAAGGGTTTGCGTGTATAGAGATCCGACCAGAACGAGTAACTGCCACCCCACGCGGTGATATCGCCGAGGTGCAGCACCCAATCAATCGAGGGATCGTGTTTCTCAACGGTCGAGATCATCGCCATTGCCGCATCGACACGGTGGGGCAGCGGGGTGTAGGCGTGGAAATCGGCAATCACGCAGGCACTCCACTCCTTCGCTCCCGAAGTGCGGAAGTATCGTGGCTCACTCCACTTGTCGCCCGCGCCGATCGAGTACATATAGTCGGTATTCGGTCGCAAACCACCGAGCGTAGCCTCGCACTTGGTGAATCGAACCTGCTCATTAACGGTCTTACCCTGAGGTGTTTTCGACGAAATGCCGTCGTATGTGGTGCAGAGGTGAGTCGAGGCTTCGACTGTGCGGGCACGCTTCCAATCGATGTCGCCGACACGGGTGTAGCGCACCGAGGTTGCGTCGGAGAGGGTATCGACGCCCCAACTGATATTGATGCTGTTGCGGGTATCCTGATCGGGACAAGCCACGACCGTAAATGGACTTGCAGGCAGTTGCGCCGCAAGAGTACTGATGGCGAAGAGCGCCACGAGAGTTGAGAGTATGCGTTTCATTATTTGCGTAGTTTTTTGATTCTTTGAGGACAAAATTAACATTTTTTTGCAATTTTTTGTGCTGTCGTGGCACAAAATTGATTAATTTTGCGTCTAATAGATAAAACCTCAAACTTAATACGATGATGAAACGGATTCTATTTTCGCTGCTTTTTGCGCTTTTGGCACTCTCGGCAAGCGCGCAGAGTGATTCAGTCAAGGTTGCACGACGTGCTCCATATCGTGGTGATATTGCGGCGAGTGCATTTGTCTTCCCATTTATCGGTGGATCTTATGCTTTTGAAACGACACACGGCGTGGCACTCGGTCGTCGGGCGAATGGTTTTGTGGGAGCGGGTTTTAAGTATGCGGTCCACGACTTTGGCAATAACGATGCCGAGCCAGACAAAAGCACACCGAGTTTGCAACTGAAAATAGGTTATATTCGCGGTAAGTATTTGGTGCCCAGCAAGAAGATGAAGGTTAATTTCTTCGTGTCGGGCGACCTTGGAGCGGGCTTTTGGACGAGCTACAATGTTGATTCGTGCAGGGGCAGAAGCCGTGTAGGAGTTTATGCTAATGGCGATCTTGGTATGGCAATCCGACTCTACAAACGGCTCTCGTTGGATCTCTCGGTCGGAGTGTGGGGCATATTGGGTGAGTGTGGCTCGCCCCACCTCAAACTCGGATTTACATTCTAAAAACAAAATGCAAAGGTCGCTCTCGCTTCGGGGTGCGACTTTTTGTTTGTTCAAAGTGAAATGGCAAAATCGCCATTTTTGATACACACGATGGTACTCGCGACTACCCGCGACTTTGAGTCGCGCCGCCCCACGCCACCGCGTGCGATGATAACGAAATCAAAGATTTCGAATAGATTGAATCTTAATCTCTAAAACTTGAATTAAGAATCATATTTTTTGTTATCTTTGCAAAAATATAAATATACGAAAAATGAAAATCCTGATTCTTAACGGCCCCAATCTCAATTTGCAGGGTCATCGCGATACCGATATCTACGGCACCGAAACCTTCGAACAATTTATCGTGCGCCTGCGTGCCGCATTCTCGGAGTGCGAGGTGGACTATTTCCAGTCGAATATCGAGGGCGAACTGATCGACCAACTCCATCAATCAATCGGTCGCTACGACGGTGTGGTGCTCAATGCAGGTGGCTATACCCATACGGCTGTTGCGTTGGCTGACGCGGTGGGTGCGGTTTCGACGCCCGTTGTTGAGGTGCATATCTCGTCGATTTTGGCGCGTGAGGAGTTCCGCCACGTGTCGCTCATTGCGCCGCGTGCCATTGGCTCGATAATGGGCTTCGGGCTGGATTCGTACCGACTCGGAATGTTGGCTCTCGGAGCACGCCAAACGTCGCAAATGTAAAAACCGCAAAGCACGATGCAACTCAAAGATAAGGTAGTGAGTGGTGTGGCGTGGAGCGCGGCCGAGAAGATCGGCTCGATGCTGCTGCAAATGGTCGTCAGCTTTGTGCTGGCGGGACTGCTCGTACCCGACGATTACGGCACGATGGCCGTGATGGTGGTCTTTGCGACGGTGTCGTTGCTCATTGTCGATAGCGGTTTCTCGCAGGCACTGATCCGCAAACCCGAACCGACCGAGAGGGACTATATCTCGGTCTTTGGATTCAACCTTGTGGTATCTTGGGTGCTGTATGCTCTGTTGGTGGCGGGGTCATTTCCGTTAGCGGCCTACTATGAACAGCCCGAAATGACGCGCATTGCGCCGGTGCTCTTTCTGCTGCTGCCGGTCAATGCGATGTGTGTGATCCAAAATACGATTCTCACTCGCACGTTCGCCTTCCGCAAACTCTCGACCATAACCTTCCTCTCGTCGTTGGTGGCGGGCGTGGTGTCGATCGTAATTGCGGTTTTGGGCGGTGGCTTGTGGGCATTGGTCTGCCAGCGACTGCTGACGTTGGTGGTTAAGGCGACGCTGCTATGGTGGTGGGGCGATTGGCGACCCAAGGGCGGTTGGAGCCTCCGACCTCTGCGCGAGATGTTCCCTTACAGCTCGCGTCTGCTGGCAACCGATCTGCTGAATGGTATCTACAACAATATCTCGTCGCTCTTTATCGGCAGTATGTACACGTTGCAACAGCTCGGCTACTTCTCGCAGGCGCAAAAGTTGAAGGATCTGCCCGTAACTTCGACCGTTCAAGCGGTGCAAAATGTAACCTTTCCTGCGCTTTCGACAATCCGCGATGATGAACGAAAGTTTGCCGAGAGCTATCGACAAGTGCTGATGGTTACGGCTTTTGTGATGATACCGATGATGGCGGGACTGATCGCTGTGGCCGACGATATGTTCGCGCTGATTGGCGATAAGTGGCGACCGACCGTTCCCTATTTCCGCGCGTTGTGCCTGACGGGCATCACCCAACCGATCGCTATGGTGGCGTACAATATCCTCAAAGTGCGTAGCAATGGTCGCATAATCTTCCAGCTCGAAGTGGTCAAGAAACTGATAATGACCGCCATACTCGTCGTAACGATCCCAATGAGTGTCGAGGCTGTGGTGTGGGGATTGGTTGCGATGTCGGCTATCGAGATGGTCGTTAATTTCGGTGCAACACTGCGCTTTACGCGCGTTGCGGTGTGGCACGTGGTGCGCGATCTGCTTTCGCCGTTGGCTGTTGCGGCGGTGATGTGTGCGACGGTCTATGCGCTGAGTGGAGCGGTGCAGGCGTACCCGATAGTGGTGCGATTGGTCGTGGAGGTTGCGACGGGTGTTGCGATCTATGCGGGTGGCGCGTGGTTGCTGCGTTTGGAGGGTATGCGCGAGATGGTGCGTATCGTGCGAGGCTTGCTTGGAAAAATTAATAACTAACAAATAATCTACACAACAATGAAAAAGACATTTCTAACTACACTCTTCGCGCTGGTGGTGTTGAGCGTTTCGGCGGCTCAACCGCGTGTGAAGAATGTGATCTATCTGATTGGCGATGGTATGGGCTTTGGTGCGGTGTCGTCGCTGCTGTTGTCGCAGAGTGAGAAGACGGGATTCGAGTATGCCCCCGTAATCGGTCTGTCGGAGACCTGTTCGGCAGATAACTATGTTACCGACTCGCCTGCGGGTGGTACGGCTCTGGCAACGGGAACACGTACCCGTAATGGCTATTTGGGTGTTGATCCCGAAGGTAAGCAGCTCACAAGCATTCTGCGCAAAGCACAGACGATGGGCAAGCGTACGGGCATCGTAGTTAATACCGTTCTTACGGAGGCCACTCCCGCAGCATTCTATGGTGGTGTGAAGAGCCGTAGCGAGAGCCTGCGTCTGGCCGAGCAGTTTGTTGAGAGTGGTGTCGATGTGGCGATCGGATCGGGTTTGAGCGTCTTTGTAGGTCGTCCCGACTCGGTCGATTTGACCGCCGAGTTGATCAATCGCGGTTATGATGTATATCTGGATTGGGGCGCAACGGCACGCTCGACGGCTGACCGATTTGTGTCGATTCTGCCGATGTCGGATGTCCATCGCCGCAATAAATCGAGCAATACGAAGGCTGGTGCAGCCGATGGTGCAGAGGTATGTCTGGCAGCGCAGTTGGCCGCTGATAATGGCGAGGAGCCTACCTCGGCTGATCCAACCGAGTACCTGACTCGCGCGGTTGAGAAGGCTCTGGGTACATTGGAGCGTACGGCAGATCGCAATGGCTATTTCCTGATGATCGAGAGTGCGATTATCGACGGCTACGGCCACAATAACGACTCGGAGGGTATGATCGAGGAGATGCGCGAGTTCGATCGCACGTTGCAGATGCTGGTAAAGTATGTTGAGTCGCACCCCGAAACGCTGTTGGTCGTAACGGCTGACCACGAGACGGGCGGTACGGGCGTATCGTATCGTTCGCACGAGGTGGGCGAGGAGAAGCCTATCATTCTTTCGTTCAGCACGAAGGGCCATACGGGTACGGTTGTCCCCATCTTTGCA
Source organism: Alistipes sp. (assembly GCA_045605245.1). GTDB lineage: Bacteria > Bacteroidota > Bacteroidia > Bacteroidales > Rikenellaceae > Alistipes. The sequence goes on from JAZUPN010000003.1 coordinate 31,814, forward strand.
TACGGTGCTGGTGCCGAGGAGTTTGGTGCGATTATGAAGAATACTGAACTGCCGAAGATCATCGAGCGATTGATGAATGGAAAGAATAGGTCGAAGAGATAACAAACACACAATAGAACTATGAAAAAACTACTAATCGCATTGGTGGCGGTTGCTGCGGCAGCTTGCGCACCCAAGAACGAGCCCGTTGCGCTCGTGCCCTATCCCAATCAGGTAGAACTCGGATCGGGTCGATATTCGATTGTTGATGCTTCGGTATGGTGTCAGGAGTCGGTTGATGAACGTACATTGGCCGCTGTAACCCTTTTTACGGAGCAGTTGAACGCCACCGCAGGTGGTCAGCGCGAGGTTAGCGTTGTGGCCGAGTTGCCGAACGAGGGTATTCGCTTTGCTATTGACCAGAGCGTTGAGCCGGAGGGCTATCGCCTCGATGTAACACGCAAGGGCGTGGAGATTCGCGCAAGTCAGTTTGCCGGTTTCCAATATGCAATCCAGACCGTAAAGCAGTTGCTCCCCGTAGAGATTTATGGCAAGGAGTTAGCCGCAGATAAAGATTGGTCGTTGCCCTGTTTGTCGATCGCAGATGCACCGCGCTTTGGCTATCGCGGTATGCACCTCGACGTGTCGCGCCACTTCTTCTCGGTTGAGGAGGTGAAGGCTTATATCGACATTATGGCTGTACATAAGCTCAATCGCCTCCATTGGCATTTGACCGATGATCAGGGCTGGCGTGTTGAGATTAAGAGTTTCCCCGAACTGACCGAAAAGGGCTCGATGCGTAAGCATACCGTTATCCGCAAGGAGTGGGGCAACTACGACGGTGTCCCTTATGGCGGTTTCTATACGCAGGACCAGATTCGCGAGGTTGTTGAGTATGCTGCTGCAAATGCCATTGAGGTTATTCCCGAAATCGATCTGCCGGGTCATATGATGGCCGCTTTGGCTGCATATCCCGAATTGGGTTGTACGGGTGGCCCGTATGAGGTTTGGCCGCGCTGGGGTATCTCTGACGATGTTCTTTGCGCCGGTAACGATAAGATCTTCGATCTGTTGGAGGGTGTCTTCTCGGAGATCGTTGAACTCTTCCCCTCGGAGCTGATCCATATCGGCGGTGATGAGTGCCCGAAGGTACGTTGGAGCAAGTGCCCGACCTGTCAGGCAAAGATCAAGGAGTTGGGCTTGAAGGACGATGAGAAACATTCGGCCGAGCACTATTTGCAGAGCTACGTGATGACCCGCATCGAGGAGTTCCTCGCAACGAAGGGTCGCCGCGTGATTGGCTGGGACGAGATTCTCGAAGGTCAGATTGGCCCCGATGCTGCGGTTATGTCGTGGCGCGGTAATGAGGGCGGTGTCGAGGCTGCGAAGCTGGGCCACGATGTCGTTATGGTCCCCACCTCGTACTTCTATTTCGACTACTGCCAGTCGGCTGATAAGGAGGCCGAGCCGTTCGGTATTGGCGGTTTCCTGCCCGTTGATCGTGTCTATTCGTATGAGTTGCCCGAAGAACTGACCGAGGAGGATGCAAAGCATATTCTCGGTGTTCAGGCCAATATGTGGACCGAGTATATCGCCGATCGCGATCACCTCTACTATATGCTGCTACCACGTCTGTCGGCATTGAGCGAGGTGCAGTGGTGTAATAAGGGTGTGCGTGATTGGGATCGTTTCATCTCGACCTTCCGTATGCACGAGATTTATAGCATTATGGGCTACAACTATGCTACCCATATCTTCGGTATTACGGCCGAGACCGATATCGATACCGAGAGCCGCGCAATCAATGCAACGCTCACCACGCTGGGTAACGAGCCTATCTACTACACGCTTGATGGCAGTGAGCCTACAACCGAGTCGGCAGTATATAAGAATACATTGAAGATCACCGAGCAGTGCACGCTGACCGCAGCTGTATTCCGCGAGGGTATCGACGTGCCGAATCGCGTAGTGCCTATTCTCTTCAATAAGGCTACTGCTCGCCCCGCAACGCTCAATAGCAACCCTCACGCGAAGTATCTCTTCGAGGGCGCAAAGACGTTGGTTGATGGTCGCGTTGGCGGTCCCGACTTTGGTGGCGGTCCTTGGATCGGTTATCTGTTCGAGGATATGGATCTTACAATCGATATGGAGGGTACAGAGCCCTATTCGAAGATTACTTTGACGGCATTGGCGCAGAAGGCTCCCTGGGTATTCCTGCCGATGTCGATGACCGTACAGACTTCTGACGATGGTGAGAATTTCACCGAGGCTGGCCATATCGATATCGAGCCGCAGGCCGAGGGCGAGCCCGACGGTATCTTCAAATTTACGGTTGAGATTGAGCCTACCGCAGCGCGTTATCTGCGTGTTCAGGCCGCTACGCTCGATCCCGTATCGAAGTGGCACAATGGCGGCGGTGGTAAGGGCTTCCTGTTCGCCGGTGAGGTTGAGGTTGAGTAATCAGTTCCGAAATAACCAAACAGAAAAAAGGTCGTGCTCGCAAAAGCACGACCTTTTTCTATTCAGGTAATTACTGCTTTATAGCAGCACCGAGTTGATCTGCGCATATACCTGCTGCAACTGACGCTCAAAGTCGATACGCGCCGAAACAACATCGTAGTAGTTGGTCAGCGACGAGAAGTAATCGACCACCGAGATTTGGCCGGCCTCGACAGCGCGACCAAGATATGTGCGATAGTCGGTCGTCTCGGCCTCGATCGAGCGATACTCCTCGATTGTGCGTTCGAGTACCTCGGCACGGTCGTAGAGTGCGGCCAGCGAGGTGCGAGTATCGTTAATTGCACTCAACTGCTCGGCCTCGGCATAAGCCGCCTGCGCCTTCGCTGCGCGGGTGTTGCGATGACCTGAGAAGATAGGTATGCTCATACCTACAACTAAACCGTTGAAATGCTGTCCCGATGCGTGCGAGAGCTTGTAACCGAGTGTAAATTGCGGCAACGACTGTGCGCGATTAACCTTAACGCTCTGCTCGGCAATCTCGACCTGCGATGCTATTGCAAGCAGGGCGGGATCGGCCGCAGTGTAGATCGCCTCCATTTCGGCCAACGGCAACAGCTCGGTCAGCGGAGCATACTCCGTATCTGCAAACTCGATTTCGATGCCGCCATTGAGCGTGCGCAGGCGATTCTCTGCCGACTCGATCTCGATTTGGAGCATATTGCGTGTGTTGCGAGCTGCCGAAAGTTCCATTTCGGCGCGATTCTTTTCAAGAATGCTACTCTTGCCGGCATCCAAACGCGAAGTGTAAATCTGTGCAATACGCTCGGCATTCTGCTCACGCTCTTCGGCTATGTCCATCTGACGACGCAGAGCGATGAGGTCGATGCAGAGTTGCTTGGCTTCGAGCAGAGTCTGCTGGCGCACCAGTGCGTGATCTGTCGAGAAGTGCTCGCTCTGCATCTTTGCCATCTGCGCACGACGAGCATATGCGGTCGGAAAATCGAACGACTGCGATACAACCAACTCTCCATTTTTACCAGCCTCGGCAGGCGTACCCCAAGCGTGAGCATATTGCACCGAGGGATTCGGAAGTTGATTGGCTGTTCGTGCATCAAGCGTGCGAGCCTCGGTCAGCGAGCTATGTGCGCGCAACGAGAGGTTGTTCTCCTCGATCTGACGCAGTACGCCGTCGATACCCTGCGCACGCGAACTGAATGTCGCAACGAGAGCCGTTGCAACAACGATATATTTAATATTACGCATTGTTCTTACGAGTTTTATATTTAGCATACATAATATATATAATAGGTACGATAAAGCCATTCAACAGCGTCGAAGAGATCAGACCGCCGAGGATAACCTTTGCCATCGGGCTTTGAATCTCGTTACCCGACACGTCGCCACCCAGAGCCAGCGGAATCAGTGCCAGAGCCGATGTGAGCGAGGTCATCAGAATCGGGTTCAAACGGTCGATCGAGCCCTGCACAACTGCATCGTGCAGCGAAAGACCTTCGCCCTGCAACTGTCGATAGTGCGACACGAGCAGAATACCGTTACGAACGGCAATACCCAGTAGCGAGATGAAACCGATGATTGCGGGGATGCTGACAATACCCGAAGTCATCCAGATACTTGCTACACCGCCGATCAGTGCCAGCGGCAGGTTGATCATAATCAAACCAGCCAGACCGAAGTCGCGGAACTCCTGATAGAGCAGCAGGAAGATAACGAGCAGTGCGACGAGCGAAGCGAATGTCAGCGTGCGTGTCGCAGCCTGCTGGCTCTCAAACTGACCGCCATACTCGATATAGTAACCCTCTGGCAGCGAGATATTCTCCTCGACGACCTCCTGAATCTGCTTTACGGCACCGCCCAAGTCGCCACCTACGACATTTGCCGAAACAACAATCTTACGCTTCACATTTTCGCGATTGATGGCATTCGGACCCGATGTCGAACGAATGTCAGCCACCTGCACAAGCGGCACCTTCTTCCCATCGGCGCAATCCATCAATAGGTTGCCGATAGCCTCGATCGAGTTACGATTACGATCATCAACCTTAACGGTCAGATCGAAGGTCGCATTACCCTCATAAATCTGCGAAACGGCCTCGCCCTGCAATGCAACGGCGATGAACTCCTTAAATTCAGCCATCGTGATACCGTGTCGAGCCAACATATCGCGGCGCGGAACGATCTGCAACTCCGAACGCTCAACCTGCTGTTCGACGGTGATGTCGGCCAGATCCTCGATTGCCGAGATCTCACCCTTGATCTGCTTGCCGAGCGCGTACATCTTATTCAGATCCTCGCCAAAGAGCTTAATTGCGATATTTGCCTTCGTACCCGACAGCATAGCATCGATACGGTGCGAAATGGGCTGTCCGATCTCGATATCCAGGCCCTTCAATGTCGAAAGGCGAGCACGTACATCGGCAAGGAATTCGCTACGCGAGCGATCGGTAAGCGTATAGGGTGCCTCCAACTCCGAGGCGTGAACACCTAATGCGTGCTCGTCCAACACGGCGCGACCCGTCTTGCGGGCTACGGTCTGCACTTCGGGAATCTCCAACAGAATCTGCTCAACGGTACGACCCATCTTGTCCGACTCTTCGAGCGAGGTGCCGGGCATTGTGCCGATGTTGATCGTTAGTGAGCCCTCGTTGAACGAGGGGAGGAAACTGCTACCGAGTGTGAAGAATACTCCGAGCGCACCGGCAAACAGAGCTACCATCACTCCCAAAATCGTACGCTTGTAATTGAGTACCCACTCCAACGCCATGCGATACCAACGCTTCAACGTGCGAGCCACGATCGGCTCACGCTCTGTATGGCGCAGCGCACGCTCCGAGGTGAGCATATAGCTACACATAACGGGAGTAAGGGTCATCGCCACGATCATCGATGCGAACAGCGATACGATAAACGAGATGCCCAGCGGCTTCAACATTCTGCCCTCCATACCGTCGAGGAAGAACAGAGGAACGAAGGCTACAATGGTAATAATCGTAGCATTTACGATCGACGAACGAATCTCGGTCGAAGCATCATAGATCACCTCAAACCAGCCGCGACGCTGCTCTTTGGGCAGTAGATTATTCTCGCGCAGTCGGCGGAAGACATTTTCCACATCGATAATCGCGTCATCGACCAGCGATCCGATAGCGATTGCCATACCGCCAAGACTCATTGTATTGATGGTAAGATTCATCAACTTCAACACCAAAATAGCAACCAGCAACGACAGCGGCAGAGCCACCAGCGAAATGGTTGTTACTCGCGCATTCATCATAAAGAAGAAGAGCACGATCACCACAAACAGCGCACCCTCCAACAGCGAACGCTGAATATTGTCGATCGACGAGGTGATAAAACGCGATTGGCGGAAGATGTCGGTCGAGATTTTAATATCCTTTGGCAACGACTTTTGCAGATCGGCGATCTGATGTTCGAGAGCCTCCGTCAATTCGATTGTGCTGGTCTGGTTCTGCTTTGTAACGGTGAGCAGTACGGCGGGCTTTGTGCGCTCCGATGCGACACCTAAACGGGGAGTTTTTGCTCCGATACGCACATCGGCAACATCGGCCAGCGTGATCGGCTGTCCATCTTCGGTCAGCTTGATAACGCCGCGCGAAATCTCATCGGCCTCTTTGGTTGAGAGCATACCGCGCACGATAAATTCATTGCCATACTGATAGAGTACGCCGCCCGACGAGTTGAGGGTCATATCCTTTGTTGCGGCCAACACTTCGTGTACCGAAACGCCCAACAGACGCAACTTTTCGGGCGAAAGCAATACCTGATACTCCTTAATATCGCCACCGATAACAGCCACCTGTGCCACGCCACCCGTCGAGAGCAGACGGGGACGAATGGTCCATTCGGCAATCGTGCGCAACTCTTCGAGTGAAGTCTCTTCGGCAGTCATTCCGATAATCATCATCTCGCCAAGAATAGACGACTGCGGGCCGAGCGTAGGCTGACCGACATTTGCGGGCAGTGCATCCGAGATGGTCGAGAGCTTTTCGGTAACAATCTGACGAGCGCGATAGATATCGGTATCCCAATCAAATTCGACCCAAACGACCGAGAAACCTGTCGTCGAGGCCGAGCGTACGCGGCGTACATCGGTAGCTCCATTTACAGCGGTCTCGATAACGAACGACACGGTGCGCTCAACCTCCTCGGCTGCCATACCGTGCGCCTCGGTCATCACCACGACCGTCGGTGCTGTCAGGTCGGGGAATACATCGACCTCCATACGGTTTGCCGTATAAACGCCGATAGCCGACAATAGCAGTGCTGCGATAATCACCAACATTCGATTTCGCAGCGAGTAATCAATTATTCGATTAAGCATAGTGAACGATGTTTAGTGTTGGTGCGAGTGGGGAATTGCGCCCGAAGCTGCGGCCATCTTGACGTTGATAGCGCCGCGTGTAACTACACGCTCACCGGCATTGATGCCCGAAAGCAGCTGAATCTCTTCGCCGTTCGATGCACCGAGAGCGACCTCACGACGCTCGTAGCACTCCGCGTCGAGCTGTACATATACGTAATAGAGACCCTGCGCCTCGGTTACGGCCGTTGCGGGAACAACCAGCGCATCGGCAATGGGTGCGCCAACTAAATATGCCTCGACAATCGCGCCCTGCGGCAGTTCGTTGCGATTATCAAATTCGAATGTTACGGGGATCAAAGTCGAACCGCTGTCGGCGATGCGACCGACCGACAGCAGACGACCGCCGCAATCGGCCAGGCGGTAACTTTCGCCCGTTGCGGGATCGACAATGTTTGCGGTGGTAATGGTGCGCAACTCGCGATAGTAACGCTGCGGCAGGTCGGCGCGCAACTGCAAGCGGCGATTCTGCGAAATGGTAGCCAACGGCTGACCCATCTCTACGAAGTCGCCCTCGCTAACCGCGAGCGAGGTGATGTAGCCGCTAATCGGGGCACCTACGTTGCTGCCCTTATCCGACGAGTGAGCTGCAACGGCATCATATTCGGCCTTTGCTTTCAGATACGCGCTCTCGGCAGCCTCAAAGTCGCTGCGCGAAACGATCTGATCTTCGACCAATTTTTTCAGACGATTGTATTCAGCCTCGGCTCGGCGATACTCTGCGGCGATTTTATCAACCTGCGAGCCCGATGCCAAATCGCGCGACGAAATGGTCATCAACGCCTGACCGCGCGAAACCTGCGCACCGGTCGAAAGACGCTTGCCGCCGAACGAAACTACGCCCGAAATGGGAGCGACCATTACCGCCTCATCGCCCTGTGCCGCCAGAATGCGAGCCGTGCAGGGAATTACACGGTTAAAGGTGCGGGACTGAATCTGCTCAACCTTGAAATCGGTGCGAGCGGCCTGCTCTGCGGGGAATATAATCTCATTCTCATTATGCTTATGCTCTGCCTCGGCAACCTCCGCTGCGTGGTTGTGTCCCTCGTGAGCGTGGTCGTGGCCATCGTGCGAGTGAGTAGCGTGGTTGTGGCTCTCGTGCGAGTGTGCCGAGTGGTCGTGCGAAGAGTGATCCTCCTCTTCGTGTGAATGACCTTCGTGGTTGTGCGACGAATGATCGTGCGACGAGTGGTCGTGTCCCTCGTGCGAGTGTGCAGCGTGGTCGTGAGCGTGCTCCTCGTGTGAGGTTTTGTTTCCGCAACTACCGAGCGAAAGAGTTACGGCAAGAGCCAAAATGGCTGTGAATATCTGTTTCATAGATGTTGGTATATGTGTAATTTTGCCGTACGTACCTTCTGTTCGCACGGACTGAATAGGGTTAGTTCTTAAAACGGGATAGCGAGCCAATCGAACAATCGGCTCGGATTAATTATGCACGCTCGGTTGCGGCGCGTGTCGGTAGGGCACGCGCTATATAACGCACTATGCGTTGGGCAGGATCGGGCGATAAATTGGGTCGATCGACCACATCGTCGGCTTCACACCGCGCCAGCGCGAGCAATTCTAACGGTTCGACAATGATTGTCTGCAACTGCACGGGAGGCAGTAGCGTTTGTTTTGAAAGATTCGATATTACCTCTGCCACGTCGATTTTCAGATGACACGACGAGGGTTCTCCCGTCGAGTCGTGCTCGGCGGTGCAATGGTCGTGATCGCACGAGTGGTTGTGAGAGTCGCTATGGGTGAAGCAGTGCATAGGATTGAAGCATACCACCTCACTCGAATCGTGGTGATGGTGAGGCATTGCGGCGAGCATTACGGCCGCCGCACAGAGCGCGAAGACCGCACGAAAAATCCAATTATGCACATTAGTTACCATAGCCGAACGCAAATATACTAATTTTTCGGATAATTCTTGCCAATTTCTACGGCCTTTCTAATCTTCTCTACGGGAAAATACCTAAATTTGCCTATTAAAAGGAGTAGGAATGAAATATTTAGGTATTATTCACCTATGTTTTGTAATGTTGTTTGCCGTCAAGAGTGTATTGGCTCAAGAACTTGACGGCCTTTACTATCCCTTTGCATATCCGCACGAGCAGCTGCCCGAAATCGAAATCGACTCTACGCTTTTCTATCTTCCTGTGGGCGATGATGATAACCTTTTCGATCAATTGACCCGCTGTGAATTTTCTACTATCCGTTTCCAGCGACGAGGTGTTGCGGATCAGATATCCGAACTTGACGGTGTGTCAATCGACAGCCGCGACTCATATATGCTTCGTCGTCTGTTGCGCTCGGAGGTGCGTACTGATGGGATCTCGTTCGCTCCATATTCAATGGGCGGATTTGTCGGCAGTAGATCTTTCCGCGCAGCTTCAATATTCGGGTTACGCCGTACGGCAACCACAATCTCGGCAACCGATCGCAATAAGCTTCTTACACTTCGCCTGTACGATGCCCGTCCATTGGGCGATAGGTGGAGTTATGCCCTTTCGCTTTCTGGCGAGGGTGGTCGCGATATGCGTGTTGAGGGTCTATTTACACAACGAATCGAGGCCGCGATGGCTCTTACACGCCGCTTGAATAATGGCTCGTTGTCGCTTGTGGCAATGGTTGCACCTTCGCAACGCGGTGTTCGCTCGGCCTCTTCGAATGAGGTATTTGAACTTACGGGCGACTATCTCTACAATCCGTCGTGGGGCTTTCACGATGGCAAGGAGCGCAGTAGTCGTGTGCGACGCGAGGTGCTGCCGTCGGTAGCTCTGTCGTTCAATCAGACGAAGGGCGAACATCGTTGGTTAGCTACGCTTTATGGTCGTGCCGGATACCGCTCGATCAGCAATCTGAATTGGTACGATGCACGTATCCCGACACCCGATAACTATCGACTGTTGCCCTCTTATTTCGATTCGGAGATTGTTGGTGATGCCGTTGAGCAGTTGTGGCGCGATCGTGATGCACGTTATACGCAGATTAATTGGGATGAACTCTATGCTCGCAATGCAATGGCGGGTGGTCGCTCGGTCTATATCGTCGAAGATCTGACCGAAGCCCCGAAGGAGTTGCGGGCTTTGGCTGGTGGCGAGTTTCGTATGGCGCATAACACCTCGCTCGTGGCGGCAATCGTGGCCGAATATAACAATACGGAGTATTACAAACGTATGCGCGACCTGCTTGGTGGCGAATATATTATTGATATCGACCAATTTTTAGTCGATGACGAGCGTTTCGGTTCTTCGTTGCAGAACGATATGCGCAATCCCGATCGCCGCGTGGAGTTGGGTGATAAGTTCGGATATCGTTACCGCCTGATCGATTATCGTTTTGGAGGACGTATTCTGTTGCATTACCATACCAATCGTTTTGCACTCGATGTCGGAGGTGAGATCGAGTCGGTAACAAAGTGGCGCGAAGGTCTTTACGAAAAGCAACTCTTCGCAGGTAGCGGCTCATTCGGCCGCTCGCAGAGGTTGCGCAGCGTCGATGCAACGGCAAAAGCCTCTCTGCGCTACACCTTTTCGGCACGTCATCGCGTGTGGAGTGCGGTGGCTGTTGCACGCCGTCTGCAACCACTCTCGCAACTCCTTCTGCAACCGGCATATAACAATGCAATCGCTGAGGTCGATCCGCGCTCGATTACGTTGCAGGGCGAGGTGGCGTATGCCTATCGCGCGCCAACTTTTACGGCTACAATAAAAGGTTTCTACCATTCGGAGAGCAACCGCACCGAGACTATGCGCTATTTTGACGACCTTTCGTATAACTATGTCGATGCGGTGGTCAGTGATATCACACTCCAAAATTTCGGAGCAGAGTTTAGCTCTTCGGTCGGACTTTCGTCGCGTTTATGGTTGGAGGGTGCATTCTCGTTCGGTACGTATCGTTACGCTTCGAATCCTTTGGTTGCGCTCTATTCCGATCGAGATAATAGCGTGATTGTCGAGGGAGCCAAGAGCTATATGAGTGGTCTGCAAACAGCCGCGACACCACAACTGACAGCCTTGTTGCGCCTTCGATACTCTGTGCCGTTTGGTTGGCGCGTCGATCTCAATGCTGCCTATGCTTCGGGGCGTTATGTCGCGCCGACACCTATTCGACGAATGACACGCATCACCGAACATACCCTTTCGCCCGAAGAGTTCGCCGAGATGACCGAGCAGAAACGGCTGAAAGATGCTCTGTTGATTGGTGTCTCGGCTATGCGCTCGTGGACGATTGGTGGCGAGCAGTCGCGTCTGACGCTTGTTGCGTCGGTGCGTAATATTTTGAGCGATAATAATTTGGTCTATTCGGCTTATGAGCCTTCGCGTATCCTGCGTCAAGGTACGGGCGCGAACATTCACTATCGCCCGATGCCCGAACGATATACCTACGCCTATCCCATATCGTTCAATGTTTCACTAACCTACAAATTCCGATAGAGCGATGAAACGACTGATTATATTTGTGCTATTGGTGCTTGTCGCGGTGGGTTGTGATTACGATCGCTTCGATCCGATTACGGAGTTTGCCGAGCCCGATTTTGTGCCCAATGCCGACCTTTACGATATTCGCCACTCGTTTGGCGCGGCGACGGTTATCCCCGAAAATATCATTGTCAAGGGGCGTGTTGTTTCGAGCGATCGGGCAGGTAATTTCTACCGCACGTTGGTAATCGACGACGGCACGAGCGCACTCGAATTGATGCTCGGAATGGACTATCTCTATCGTACCTATCCCGTTGGTGCGACACTTACTGTGCGTTTGCAGGGGCTGGCAATTGATGAATATAACGGCGTGCTACGCGTAGGCCTGCGCCCCGCTACGTGGGACTATCGCTCAACGGCCTATATGTCGCATCAGGCCATTGCCGATCGTTACGTTTATCGCACTACGTCGCTCTCGGAGGTAACCCCTGCGCTCTTTAAGATTGGCGAATTGACTCCGCGCACGTGTGGTCGTCTGGTCAAGATCGAGGGGCTACTGGCCGATGAGCCCGATAAGACGTGGGCCGCAGGTCGCTACGATATTTATCGCAAATTCCGTACTGCGCAGGGTGATTCGATCTATGTCGAAACGTCGTCGTATGCTCTGTATGCCGATCAACCGCTGCCCAAAGAGCGCGTGTCGATAACGGGAGTATTGTATTATGGTGCAGTTGTAGGTAGTGCCAAAGCATTTATAATCAAGATGAACGATGAAACGGGTGTTACTTATTAGTTTGTTGTCGTTGGCTCTCTTTGTCGCCTGCCGCGAGGAGAATCCGTTGGAGTTTAAGCCGCATCAAGACTCCGAAAGGGTGTCGATCGAGTATCTGAAATCGCTCTATCGCAACCGCCCGACGCGCATTGCAGGCAGTCAATATATTACGGGTCGTGTCGTTGCCAACGATCGCAACGGCAATCTGCGTAATTGCCTTTGTATTGCCGATTCGACGGGCGGAATAGCGATCCTGCTCTATGCCGAAAATATGTATCGTCGCTATTGGGTTGGTCGTCAGGTGTCGCTCCGTTGTTATGATATGTGGCTTGGATCGTATGGCGGAATGATTCAGATCGGTGTTGAGTCGCACAATGGTTATGAGGTTGCTCATATTCCCGAAGATCGAGTCGGGTACTATCTGCTTTTGGACTCGGTCGATCAGGTGGAGATTATTCCTCAAAGATTGAAAATAGGGGATTGCGCACCGAGGCACGTTTCGACGCAGGTCCGTTTCGATGATGTGCAATTCATTGCCGAGGATGTTGGGCGAGGGTGGTGTGATACGCTCGAAGGGGGAACGCTGGCCAATCCGAATCTTCAAGCCTCGGCGCGACATCTTATTGATCGCGCAGGAGATACACTCGATGTATATACTTCGCCGACGGTCGATTTCCTGCGCGTGCCCGTTCCGTCGGGTAGCGGCTCGATTGAGGGTCTGTTGAGCTATTTCAATGGCCGCTATCAGTTGCGTATCCTCGACTACTATCGAACAAATATGGAGGGCGAACGATTTTGAATAGGTGTGCGTACCGTATGCAAAAAAATAGAGGCCTGCTCGATGCAGACCTCTATTTCTCTTGTCTTTCGAAAGGTTACTTATGCAGAGCCTCCCACAACATATCTTTCAGTTGCTGAATATTCATACCCGTAACCGACGAAATCATCACCGTAGGCAGACCTTCGGGCAGGTGCGAACGCATCTCGGCCATCAACTCTTCGTCGAGCATATCACACTTGGTAATTGCCAATAAACGCTGTTTATCAAGCAGTTCGGGGTTGTATTGTGTCAGCTCGCCAAGCAGAATATCATAATCCTTCTTAATGTCGTCGCTGTCGGCCGGAATCATAAACAGCAGCACAGAGTTACGCTCGATATGGCGCAGAAAACGGGTGCCTAAACCACGGCCCTCGTGCGCACCCTCAATAATACCGGGGATGTCGGCCATTACGAACGAGTGGTTATCGCGGCAGGCAACGATACCCAGATTGGGTTCGAGCGTTGTAAAGGCGTAGTTTGCAATCTTCGGTTTCGCAGCCGAAACTACCGACAACAGAGTCGATTTGCCGGCATTTGGGAAACCGACCAAACCTACATCGGCCAGCACCTTCAACTCCAAAATAAATGCACCCTCTGCGCCCTCCTCACCAGGCTGTGCATAGCGCGGAGCCTGATTTGTTGCGGTCTTGAAGTGCCAATTACCCAGACCTCCTCGGCCACCTTTGAGCAGTACGAGCTGCTCGCCATCGTCGGTTACCTCGCCGACAATCTCGCCTGTCTCGGCATCGCGGGCAACGGTGCCCAGCGGCACACGCACGATGATATCCTGCGCATCCTTACCCGACGAACGGGCACCCGATCCGCACTGACCATCTTCGGCGAAGATATGTCGCTGATATTTAAGGTGAATAAGAGTCCAATATTGGCTATCGCCCTGCAAAATGATGCTGCCGCCCTTGCCTCCATCACCGCCATCGGGGCCACCGAAAGCGACAAATTTTTCGCGACGGAAGTGAGCCGATCCTGCTCCGCCGTGTCCTGAACGAGCGAAGATCTTGACGTAATCCACAAAGTTCGACGATGCCATAATTATCTCTTGTTTAGTTCAGTTATCAATCAAATTTCGGTGCAAAGATACGCAAATAAATTGATTAACACAATAAACAAACGCCGATCCTTCGGTGATTGAGGAATCGGCGTTTGTTGTGGGTTAAGAGTTTGCTAACTCTCGTTAGTTCTCCATATGTACCGAGATCTGCGGGAAGGGGAAGTGCAGATCGTGCTTGGGCAGCTCGTTATAGATGCGCTCGTTCATATCGAAGAATACACCCCAATAGTCTGCGCTATCGACCCACGCGCGAGCCGACAGATTGACCGAGTCGGCATCCAGCGAACTTAAATAGACAACGGGTGCGGGCTCCTGCTTAATGCGCTTGTCTTCGTTCATCAACTGCATCAATACGCGACGAGCGACCTCAACATCATCGCCATACGAAATGGTAATATTCCAATCGACGCGACGCGTCGGCTCCTGCGAATAGTTGTTGATAATGCCGTTCGAAATGGTGCTGTTGGGGATGTAGATCACCTTATTATCAACGGTGGTGATGATGGTGTTGAACAGACTGATCTCCTTAATCGTACCAGCCTGACCCTGCGCCTCGACATAATCGCCAATGCGGTAGGGACGCAGCAGCAGGATCATCACACCGCCTGCGAAATTCTGCATCGTGCCACTCAAAGCCATACCGATAGCCAACGATGCCGAGGCAAACATTGCAACCAACGATGTGGTATTGATACCGAGAATTCCGATAATGGTCAGCGCAAGGCAGATGTAAAGTACGACCTTAATCATATTATTGAAGAATCGCTGTAACGAAACTTCAACGCCGCGTTTGTCGCAAATCTTATTGACCACTTTGATCAAGCGGCCGATCAACCAACGGCCGATGAAATATATCACCAAAGCAACTGCGATCTTTGCGGCGATTTCGAGACCCCAATCCACGAGCATTGCCACGATGTCGTTGAAGGTCATATTCTGCAATTCCTGACCTACGGCAACCAACTTCTCCTGCTGGGTTGCAGTGGTGTCGGCAAGAATAGTCTTCACGTTTTCTGTTGTTTCAGTTGTGAGAAAATACATAATTCCTTATTGTTTTTAGTTAAAATTCTTGTTTGAGGGTTGCAAAAGTAGCGAATAATTTGTAATTTTGAAATTCGATAAGACAAATACACCAACCTTATGGAGCAACAAGCCGAAATTATCCAAATTAACATCTCGGGTATCGATAAACCCGGTGTAACATCATCGCTAACCGATATCCTTGCACGCCACGATGCCTATATTCTCGACATCGGTCAGGCCAATATCCACCAGACCCTTTCGCTCGGTATTCTGTTCAAAACTACCGCCGAGCATTCGGGCGATATTATGAAGGACCTGCTGTTGAAGGCCTATGAGTTGGATATCAATATCCGTTTCAGCCCCGTTGATGAGGAACACTATGCGCAGTGGGTTGCACGTCAGGGCAAGAATCGCAACATCATCACTCTGCTCGGCCGCGAGGTTACGGCTCGTCAGATTGCCGAGGCAACCAAGATCGTTACCCAGCAGAGACTCAATATCGATGCTATTCGTCGTTTGACGGGTCGTGTGCCCCTCGAACCCGATGCGCGTACGCCTAAATCGTGTATCGAACTCTCGGTGCGCGGTACGGTTGAGGATCGTGATGCGATGCAGTCGCAGTTGATGCAGATGTCCGAGGAGTTCGGTGTCGATGTTTCGTTCCAGCGCGACGATATCTATCGCCGTTCGCGCCGTCTGATCTGCTTCGATATGGACTCGACGCTGATCCAAACCGAGGTTATCGACGAGTTGGCTGACCGCGCAGGCGTGGGCGAGCAGGTTCGTGCAATCACCGAGAGCGCAATGCGTGGCGAGATCGATTTCCGCGAGAGTTTCAAGCAGCGTGTGGCTCTGCTCAAAGGTCTTGACGAGAGCGTGATGGAGGATATCGCTGCCAATCTGCCTATCACCGAGGGCTTGGAGCGAATGATGACAATCTTGAAGCGTGTGGGTTATAAGACCGCGATCCTGTCGGGTGGTTTCACCTACTTCGGCAACTCTCTCAAACAGCGTTTCGGATTCGATTATATGTATGCCAACGAGTTGGAGATCGAGAATGGCAAACTGACGGGTCGCTACGTTGGCGACGTTGTCGATGGCAAACGCAAGGCCGAGTTGCTGCGTCTGTTGTGCCAATTCGAGGGTATCAACATCGCACAGGCGGTGGCTGTCGGCGACGGTGCAAACGATCTGCCGATGTTGGGCACCGCAGGTTTGGGTATCGCCTTCCACGCAAAGCCGAAGGTGAAGGCTACGGCTCGCCAGTCAATCTCGTCAATCGGTATCGACGGAGTGCTCTACTTCCTCGGCTTGAAGGATTCACAGATTGAGTAACATTACAAAACCGCGCCTTTCGAGGTGCGGTTTTTTGTTTATTCAAGATTCAAAATTCAAAAAGCAAAACTCAAAATTTAGTTAGCGATTTTCTCGCAAATCGACACGCGGCGGCACCCGCGACTTTTAGTCGCGCCGCCCCTGCCGCCGCGGGTAACTTCATTGCAGACAAACCACGTGCCGCTGACGGTGCGTCAAATTCTGTGGCTCTCCCTTTGGGCGACCTTCCCAGCCACAGAACTTGGATAGGATATTTGACCATCGCTAACTGACGCAACTCTGCCCTCATAAATGGAAAACATCAAAAAATCTGACCCTCGAACAAAAAAATCGCCTGCAACTCTTGCATTTCTAACGATTTTTTTAGAAATTTGATGTCGGCAAACTGAAAACAACTTTTTCGGAGTGCCCACGTTGGACTCAACCTCCCGCGCGAAAACCAAAAAAACTAACAAAAATATAACCTACAAAAACTTCAAAATTATGATTATCGGTATTCCCAAAGAGATCAAAAACAACGAGAATCGTGTTGGTCTGACTCCCGCTGGCGCACAAGAATTTGTTAAGCGCGGCCACACTGTCTATGTACAGGCAACTGCTGGTGTTAATAGCGGTTTCCCCGACAGCGAGTACGAAAGTGTTGGCGCAAAGATTCTGCCTACCATTGAGGAGGTTTATGCCATTGCCGAGATGATCATCAAGGTTAAAGAGCCTATCGCACCTGAGTATTCGCTGATCAAGAAGGATCAGGTTGTCTTCACATATTTCCACTTTGCAAGTAGCGAGCCCCTGACCAAGGCTATGATCGAGAGCGGTGCAATCTGTATCGCTTACGAGACCGTTGAGCGCGACGACCGCTCGCTGCCGCTGCTGATCCCGATGTCGGAGGTTGCAGGTCGTATGTCAACCCAGGAGGGTCGTTACTTCCTCGAAAAGCCTCGTGGCGGCAAGGGTATCCTGCTCGGTGGTGTTCCGGGTGTTAAGCCTGCTCGCGTATTCGTAATTGGTGCAGGTGTTGTAGGTACTGCTGCTGCTCGCACAGCTGCCGGTACGGGTGCTGACGTTACGATTTGCGACATTTCGCTGCGTCGTCTGACCTATCTGGCAGACGTGATGCCGAAGAACGTTAAGACGCTGATGTCGTCGGAGTACAATATCCGTCAGGAGTTGAAGCGTGCCGATCTGGTTATCGGTTCGGTTCTGATTCCCGGTGCAAAGGCTCCCAAACTCGTTACCCGCGATATGTTGAAGGATATGCAGCCGGGTACCGTTATGGTTGACGTTGCTATTGACCAGGGCGGTTGCTTCGAGACCTCGCACCCCACAACTCACGAGGATCCCGTTTATTACGTAGATGGCATTCTGCACTACTGCGTAGCAAACATCCCCGGTGCTGTTCCCTATACCTCGACTTTGGCACTGACCAACGCTACTCTGCCTTACGCTTTGCAGTTGGCAGATAAGGGCTGGGAGAAGGCTTGCCGCGACAACAAGGAGTTAAAGAAGGGCCTGAACATCATCGGTGGCAAGGTTGTTTATAAGAGCGTTGCCGAGGCTTGGGGTCTGGAATATACTCCGCTGGAATTCTAAACTAATAATTCGTTCAATAACTGTTCGTTCCGCCTCCGCAAGGGGGCGGAACGACTGTTTTATATCGCGCTTGTTTATTACGGTAGCGATATTTTTATTATCTGAAATAAAATTTTTGCTATATTTGCGCCGTTTGTTTGCACTATAAAACAACTTTTAACGCTTAATTCGCATTTTAAGAATGGAAAAACAACGTGCCACATTTGGCAGTAAATTGGGTGTCATTTTAGCCTCGGTCGGCAGCGCGGTCGGCTTGGGTAACATTTGGCGCTTCCCCTACATCGCGGGCGAAGGTGGCGGTGGAGCTTTCTTGTTGATCTATCTGCTCTGCCTGCTTATTATGGGTGTCCCCGTCTTGACGGCCGAGTTTTTCGTAGGTAGATACACTCACCTCAACGCAGTTGGTGCCTATCGTAAGCTCGCGCCGAAAACTCCTTGGGTAACAATTGGTTATAATGGCGTGCTGGCAGCATTTCTGATCTATGGGTTCTACTCGGTTGTAGCAGGTTGGACAATTCACTACGTTTGGGAGTCGGCTTCGGGTGCGCTTGCGCAACTCTCGACACCTGCGGAGTATGAGGCCCATTTCAATACCTTTGTAACCAATCCCTGGTTGCCGACACTCGCAACGGTCGCATTTATGATGATCACCCACGTAATTATTATGTGTGGCGTGCAGAAGGGTATCGAGCGTTCGTCAAAGTTTATGATGCCTCTGCTCTTTGTGATTCTGTTGGTGTTGTGCGTTCGCTCGATTACGATGGATGGCGGAATTGAGGGTTTGAAATTCCTATTTAAGCCAGATTTTTCGAAGGTTACCTCGCAGACGTTTATCAATGCGGTGGGACAATCGTTCTTCTCGATCTCGGCAGGTTTGGGCTGTATGATTGTCTATGCTTCCTATTTCAGCGATTCGACCAAGATTGGCTCTACGGCTGTGAGCGTTGCACTGATCGATACCCTTGTTGCTGTGTTGGCGGCGGTGATGATCTTCCCTGCGGTGTTCAGTGTCGGAATTCAACCTTCGGCAGGCCCCTCGTTGGTCTTCATTACGCTGCCGAGCATCTTCAATGGCTTGTCGTTTAGCTGGCTCTGGTCAACAATCTTCTTCCTGCTGTTGGCATTGGCGGCATTGACCTCAACAATCTCAATCCACGAAGTCGTTACGGCCTACGTCAGCGAGCAGTGGAACGTAAGCCGTAAAAAGGCGGCGTGGCTCTCGACGGCGGCAATGCTGGTGCTGGGTATCGTTTGTTCGCTCTCGTTCAGCGTGTTGAGTAGTTGGACTATTGGCGGTATGTCGATTTTCGATTTCTTTGACTACCTGACGGCAAATGTTATGCTGCCCGTAGGCGGTATCTTTACCTGCTTGTTTGTGGGCTGGAAGATCGACCAAACCCTGCTTAAAAACCAGATTACCAACTATGGCACTGCGCGATTTATTGGTATTAAGACCTATATCTTCATATTGCGCTGGATTGCTCCGACCTGTATCTTGTTGGTACTGCTCAATCAGCTCGGTGTAGTGAAATTTTAAGGATTACACATCCCAATAAATGAAAAAGGCCGCCCGCTGTGGGTGGCCTTTTCTCTATCTTGTTTGACGCGTTTCTCTATTTCGCCTGAATGGCTTTCTTTCGATTTTTCAACTCGATCATCACATTGCGCGAGTAGGTAAAGATACCTGTCAGATGTCCCAAAATCAGAGGCAACATATTACCGCGCAGCAGGGCGTAGGTAATGATTATAAGCGAGCCGCTCAGACTGATCAACCAAAAGCCCAACGGCAACACCGACTCTCCCTGACGGCGCGAGTAGAGCCATTGATAGACGAAACGCAACGTGAAGACGATCTGTCCCGTTGTGCCCATAGCGATCAGCCACATCGGCAAGTCGCTATGTGCAAAGAGGTGCGCACTCGCCGCATCCCAATTCGAGAACAACCACACCACGCCTGCAACGGGTATCGAGATAATGATCCATTGCAACGGCAACCAAAGTCTTTTCCACGAGTTGTGTGCGTTGAGGTTCCAGATATAGATATAATATGTAATCAACTGCCCGACGATAATCGAGAAGTCGTTGCGCAGCCAGCCATAGAGGCAGAATACGCACGACGCGACCATACTGATCTGCCAGAAGATCGTGGGCGAGAGCACCTTCTTGGCACGTTCGCTCATAATCCACTGCACGAAGAATCGCGCCGAGAATAGTGCTTGGGCCAGATAGCCCAGACAGTCGATCAGAAACGATGTCATACGTTACCCTCGCCGATTTGGTAGTTGATATAGCGTTTGCGCATCCAACGATATGCGAAACAATCCTTGAAGGGGCCGATCAATCGATTCCAAAGGTGGTATTTCGAAACGCCTTCGGTACGCGGGAAGTGGCGTACGGGGATCTGCATCATACGACCCTCCTGCAACTGAATCAGCGCAGGCAGGAAACGGTGCATACCCGTAAAGAAGGGGATGCGTTTTGCGTAGTCGGTCCACATCACTTTCAGCGGGCAACCCGTATCTTTTGCGCCGTCGTGGGTCATCATATTTCGGAAACCATTGGCAATTTTCGATTGCAGATTCTTGAAGAAACTATCCTTGCGACCGGCACGAATACCCATCACCAATTGGTAGTCGGCAATGTGTGCCAACAGCAGGTTGAAATCTTCGGGCGTAGTTTGCAGATCGGCATCGATATAACCCACATAGCGCGAATGTGTAGCATCGATACCCGCCTTCATTGCTGCGCTCAAACCGCCGTTCTTTGCCAACGAGATGTAGAACATCGCCTCGTTACGCGCACATATCTCGCGCATCAGTTCGAGCGAACCATCCTTCGATCCGTCATTGACCATCAGCACGCACGCCTTTACGGGCGAGGTGGGTAGCCATTCGCGCATTGCACGCTCGACGCGAGGCAGACTCTCGACCTCGTTATAGACGGGCACAACGACCGTCAGTTCATACTCTTGTGTCTTATTCATTATTGTTGTCGGTTTATTCAATCTTTTTCAATTTGGTTGTATCGACTTGTAATTTGACAGGCTGCATCTGCACTCCCTCTTTAATCTTCAACGGTTTGAATCGACTCTTTTTCTGTCCTACGATCGTAAATGATCGATTGCCGACAACGGTCTGCTTGCGACCGTCGAGCCACTCGGCAAAGAGCGAGTCGCGCTGTGGCTCCTTCCAACCGATAAAGAGTATCGAGCGGTGGGGCAGTCGATCAAGGCTGTCGAGCTGCTCAACATCGTAGATCGGCTCGCAGGGCTGTCCGAGATAGACATCCATATTCTCTCCGCTGCGGAAACGATAGAAAGCGTAGTGGCTTACACTCTCCGCCTCAGCCACCTCCATAGCCTTTGCCGAGATGTCGCCCACGCCCATCTGTCGGTTGAATTGCGGAATTGCAGGTGTCGCCAACGCAATCATAGCCAGCAAACCGCCGCCACACCATACGATCGAATGTTGCACCTCGCCGCGCCACAACTGCCAAAGAGCTACGCACGAAGCGACAAACAGCGCACCGAGTGCCACATATCCCCACGCGAGCGATTCGTACTCGATCGGAATCAGGTTGCAAACATCGGCCACAATGGCGGCAGGCAGCAACAGCACAAAGACCGCAGGCGCGAATCCCGCAGCCCACTTTGCCCACTTCGTCTGCTCGAATTGCGGCAACCACAACATCGCCAGATAGACCACAAAGGGGTAGATCGGAACGAGGTAGATATCCAATTTCGAGCTAAACAGCGAGAGCATAACGAAGGTCGCCACGATTGCCACCATAAACAGTCGTTCGAGGTCGGTGCGCACCAACTTTCGCCACGCTCCGACGGCCAACACTCCCACAAGCAGGAATACCCACGGTGCGAATGACTGCGGAATATGTGCGATGTAGTACCACAAAGGGCGTTTATGGTGGAACGAGTCGATACCGCGACCGATAGTCTGGTGGAAAAGCAGGTTATTGATATACTCCGCACCACCCTCGATATAGACCAACGCCCACCACGCAGCACAAAGACCGATCAACACGCCCCACTGACGCAGACCCATATATCGCCCGAAGGTTTTGATCTCGCCCTTCACCGCGAGGAATACCGCGATGACCAGCACGGGCATCATAAAGCCTACGGGGCCTTTGGTGAATGTTGCAAGGAAAATCCATACGGGCAGCAACCAGCTGTGGCAGGAACGTGCCGTACCGCGATACATACGCCAGAAGGTGTAGATCGCCAGCACAATGAAGAAACACATCAGCATATCCATTCGTAGCACCAATGCACTGCCGAGGAACATACCCGTCGTTGCGAGCATCACATCTGCCGCTTTCGGGTCGAACGAGGGCATTTCGTCGCGTACCCAGCGACCCATAACTGCCAAAATGCCTGCAACGGGCAGTACGCTTGCCAGGGCGATAAACCACATCTGATATGACCCGAACAACAACTTCGAGAGCATTACGATCCAGAGATACAAGGGTGGTTTGTCGGCATACGCCTCGCCGTGGTTGTAGAACGAGAACCACGTTCCGTCGCGCAGAGCCTCCTCGGCTATGCTGATATATTTCAACTCATTGTTGAGCGTGTAGTCGCGCAGCAGAAAGGGCGCGATAAGAGCCGCCGCAATGAGCAGATGTCGGAGTTTCATACGGTGATGATTTAGTGATTAAAGCGCAAAGATATTGAAATTTTCGATACTATGTATCGATCGACCCCAATCGACCATAAAAAAGCCCATAAACTCCACTTGTCCCTATTGCCTGCTGTGCCAATCTTTGCCCACACAAACAAACGAGCGACCCCGCGAAAGGGTCGCTCGGTGAGGTTATTGAACTTTGCAATTTGAGTGAGAATTGAAAAAATCCCAGATCCCATTCTTTGATTCAATGGCATTGTTGAATGCTTGCAATTCTTCGTCGCTTGGAGTTTTACGAGTATAAACGATGTACGAACGCCAAAAATCCTTGTCATCATTGCAACGTTCGATAGCTACTTGTAGCGGCTCGATATAGATAATTGCATCTTCGTTGAATTGGAGCAGCTCTTCATTTTCGATTGTCTTACTTTTGAGATCGTAAGATACGCTGACCGTGGAAGCTACTTGTTCGCCACAACCATCGCATTTTGCGTAGTTGTATCTTGTGATCTTCATATCTTCGACTTTGTAATAGACCTCTGTGTGCTTACCATTCCAACTTGGAACATTGCTTATCTGATCTACCTTCCCATCTACATATCTTATGCCTTGCATTCCGGCATACCTGTACCAACCGTCGCTAATGCTCGGTTCGATATCGACTCTCATATAGTCGGGTGTCTGTTCGCACGCCACCGCTGCGCAACAAATCGCCAAAAGGAGAAAAAGTCTTTTCATAATCAAGTTAAATTAGTCTGTTTATTATATAGACGTTCGGTGCGGTTATTGATTTTTGCAATAGTTATTTTCGCAGAAATCGGGTCTTTCTTGTTCAAGCGGATTATCGCTGTGCTTGATTAAAGTTATTGAATTGAATCTTTCATCTTCGGCAATTCGCTTATAAACATCGTATCGTCGCCAAAAATTTTTATCATCTTTACAACGCTCGATAGCTTCCTGTATAGGTTCAATCAGAATAATATCATCATTGGTTAATTTGTAAATTTCCATAGCATCTTGCCAAATTAATCTATTTTGCAAATCAATGGAGGTGTGGTAATATTCCCAGCAAAATATCTTTTTGGCACCACACTCTTTGCACTCATATTCGTGCAAAAGATCTAACTTACCATCTTCGACTCGGAGGTAACCATACACATTTATGGTCGAGGGGTAGTAGCTGTCAATATCTTCGGGTCGCCCAAATCTAATAGGTCTGCCATTTTCATATTGGACGTAAGTTGTATTTGTCGCTATTTGATATATGCCGTCGGCTGTATTTGCATTAATCTCGTCTACTTCGGGAAATACGAACGAATTTTCGCTTTGCTCGCACGCCACTGCCGCGCAACAAAGTGCCAAAAGAAGAAAAAGTCTTTTCATAATCAAGTTAAATTAGTCTGTTTATTATATAGACGTTCGGCGAGGGCATTTTGTGCCACGATAATGCAACTTTTTTTGCAAATATTTTCTAACTACTTGATAAACAACCTATAAATATCGTTGCCATTAGCGTACAAAAGTAGCGCAAAGAGCACCACCAAACCGAACATCTGTGCATATTCGAGAAATTTATCGCTCGGTTTGCGGCGCGTGATCACCTCCCACAGCAGGAACAGCACGTGGCCGCCATCCAACGCAGGAATAGGCAGAATATTCATCACCGCCAAGATAACCGACAGCAGTGCCGTTGTGCGCCAGAAACGCTCCCAATCCCACTCGTCGGGGAAGACGTTGCCGATCGACAGGAATCCGCCCAACTCCTCATAGAGTTTGCTCTCCGGAACGACGATAGTCTTAATCTGCTTCCAATAGCCGCTGATCTCCTCGCCCGTACGACGCAGACCTGCGGGAATCGACTCCAAAAGGGTATAGTTGCGCATACGCACCTCGAACGGATAGCGAGCCAAAACGCCGATTTTACCCTCATCGGAGAGCGTTACCTCGACCTCGCGCGAGAGAACTACATCTGCACTATCGCGCTCGATACCGAGCATCACGCTTTGGCCTGCCAGATCGGGCAATGCTCGCATATATTGGTCGAAATAGAGCATCTTCTCGCCATTGAGTGCAACAAGACGATCGCCACGCTGCAATCCTGCTGCGAGGGCCGACTCACTATCGATGCTATCAATCTCGAAGGGCATACGCATCGAGTACATACCCTTGTAGCCCTCTCGCTGGCGCATCTCGACAAGCTGTTCCAACGGAATCGTAAAGCTATGCTCCGCGCCTTCACGCTCGACAACCACCTCACGATCCTCCGAGGTGATCAGCAGAGCATTGACAATCTGATCAACCTCCTCGATCTTCTCGCCACCGATCGAGAGCACCTTGTCGCCATCCTCGAATCCGAGTGCGTGGCCCTCGTCGTTCCAGATAAAACCCCACTGTGCATCTTCGACGGGCAGATAGGGCTCGCCCCAATGGTAGCAGATACCGCAATAGATCAAAAATGCCAACACCACATTCATCACCACGCCCGCAACCATCACGATCAATCGCTGCCAAGCGGGTTTCGAGCGGAACTCATCGGGCTGCGGTTCGGCGGCCATCTGCTCGGTGTCCATACTCTCGTCGATCATACCTGCGATCTTGACGTAGCCACCCAGCGGCAACCAACCCATACCATACTCGGTCTGTCCGCGACGGAACTTGAAGATCGAGAACCAGGGGTCGAAGAACAAGTAGAATTTCTCGACGCGAATGCCGAACATACGTGCGGCAAGGAAGTGTCCCAACTCGTGAATAATCACCAGTAGCGACAGACTCATAAAGAATTGAACGACTTTAATCAGAATATCCATAATGTTTTGCTATTTACGTAGTTGAAAGTGAGTTATAGCCCAAGTGTCTCGCGAGCCAGGGCACGAGCCTCGGCATCCGAGTGTGCATAATCGTCGAGCGTGGGGTTGGCGATGAAGGTCGCACGCGCCAACGACTGCTCGATCGAACGAACAATATCCAAATAACCAATTTTACCTGCGAGGAATGCCGCCACTGCAACCTCGTTAGCTCCGTTCATCGTGCAGGCTGCCGTACCTCCGCGACGCAGACAGTCGTATGCCACATCCAATGCAGGATACTTCACGCGATCGACCTCGCGGAACGAAAGGTTGGGATTTGCCAGAAAATCGAAACGCTCCTCTGGGCGGCTCTTGCGTTCGGGAAAGGTCAGAGCATAGCTGATTGGCAGATGCATATCGGGCGTGCCGAGCTGTGCCTTGATCGCGCCATCCTCGAACTCGACCATCGAATGAACGATCGACTGCGGATGAATCAACACCGAAATCTGATCTGCGGGCGTGCCGAACAACCATCGTGCCTCGATCACCTCGAAACCCTTATTGACCATTGTTGCGCAGTCGATAGTGATCTTCGCGCCCATCGACCAATTGGGATGACGCAGAGCCTCGGTGGCAGTCATTCGGTGCAGCTCCTCAATCGGAGTGTCGCGGAATGCACCGCCACTTGCAGTGAGAATCAGTCGGCGTACGGGCGACTGCTCGCCAACAAGACATTGAAAGATCGCCGAATGTTCCGAATCGACGGGCAAAATCGGTGCGCGATGCTCCGCCGCAAGTCGCATCACAAGTTCGCCACCTACGACTAATGTCTCTTTGTTTGCCAGAGCGATCTTTTTGCCCTGCTTGACTGCCGCAACGGTGGGCAACAGACCTGCGTAACCAACCAAAGCATTGACAACCACATCGACATTCGATGCCGCTGCCACATCCTCCATCGCCTTTGCGCCGGCATAGACCTTCACGTCGGTCGCGGCGAGTGCCTCTTTAAGCGGTGTGTAATATTGTTCGTCGCCGATTACGACACAATCGGCATCGAACTCGATTGCCTGCTTGGCGAGTTGCTCCCAATTGCGATTTGCAACCAGTGCCGTTATTTCGAATTGTTCGGGATTAGCGTGTACGATGTCAAGCGTCTGAACACCGATCGAGCCGGTTGATCCCAAGAGTGCTATGCGTTGTTTCATAACTGATTAGAATACGATGTAACTTTCAGGATCGACAGGTTTTCCGTCGTTCCAAATTTCAAAATTGAGCAGTCGGGGAGAGTTGCCTTCGGCCGTAGCCTCGGCGTTGTAGCCAATCACCTGTCCCGCTTTGACCTTCTGTCCCACCTCGACGAGCGATTGAGTCAGATTGCGATATATCGAGATCATACTGTTCGGATGTTGCACCTGCACCAAGCAACCATCATCGGGCGACCAGATATTGAGCAATACGGTACCTTCGCCGATGGCTACGACCTGCGTGTCGGCAGTCGAAGCAATGCTCACTCCGAGATTGCCCGATTTGGGACTGAACTTATTGACAATCACTCCGCCAGCCAAAGGCGATACCAATTGCATCGATTCGCGCACACTGCGACGACCATTATCCTGTGAGGTGATCGAGTACTCTCCATCGCCTTCGATTTGTGCGCGCAGAATCGAGTCCTCGGCCGAGGGCATTACGAGCGATTTGTCGGCGGTCGATTGATTCTGGTCAGTAAGGCTGCGCATTACGGGAGTCTTGCCCTCCATAATCAGAGCGATGTTGTCGCTATACACCTTCATCTGGCTCAATCGTCGCTCCATCGAGTCGAGTCGCACGATATTTTCCAAAAGGATTGTTCGAGTGCGGTTGCCTTGATATCCCGGCAGGAATTCGAGCAGGGGAGTGTAGGCCACCGACGAGATGATGACAATAAAGAGTACCAACATCAGAGCCAAAAGACCTGCGACGAGGCTCAAAGGTGAGATGTACATATGCCACTTTTCGCGGTTATCGCGTTCGTCGCGTAGCGAAAGGCGTTGTTTGCGCCAAAGATTGGCGATTTTATCTTTCCAATTCTGTTTCATTCGAGTATAGTTTTTCGAACTTACAAAGATAGCGATTTTGTTGTAAAGAAATGCCGAGTTGAAGCCATTTTTTGTCGCTTCGTGTTGTCTATAACGGAAAAAGCCCATATATTTGTATATTAAAAGATCTTTTGAACGTGGAAATAGAACAAAATCTCTGGGGTTTCTCGCCCGAAGGCGAGGGCGGACTGCTCTATACGATGCGTAATGCATCGGGCGGTGAGGTATTGCTGACCAATGCAGGAGCTGCGCTGGTCGGCGTGCGTCTGCCCAATGCCGATGGTACGCTGACAAATGTCGTTGCAGGCTATAACTCTTTTGCCGAATATATCGACGATACGGTTGGAATGGGTAAGGTAACGGGTCGCACGAGTGCGACGATCACTCGCGGTCGTTTTCAACTCGATGGCGAGGCTGTGCGCCTCTCGATCAATCGACCTCCGCACCACGTCGATGGTGGTCGAAAGGGTTTTGGAGCACGAATGTGGGAGGCTCGTACGGAGGTTAATCGTGTGGTCTTTGCTCTCGAAAGCGAGGCGGGCGATGAGGGTTATCCTGCGGCACTGCGAGTTGAAACGATCTATGATTGGGACGATGATAATCGCTTGGAAATCACTTTTGTAGCACAATCAAGCGGCGCAACGCCCATCGATCTGTCGATTGCTCCGCTGTTTGATCTTTCGGGTCAATTTACGCCTGAATCAGTTGCGCAACATCGTTTGCAGGTTGCCTCGTCGCGCTATGTCGCAATGCGTAGCGATAACACTCCGACGGGTGAATTGCTGTCGGTTGAGGATACTCAATTAGATTTCCGCACCGAGCGCGAGGTGGGTGATTTGGATACCGTCGAGGGATTGATTGGCGAGCGCGGAGGTCTGGATCATTGGCTGGCTGTCGATGATTGGCGACGTTCGATTCTTGCACACGTTGCAACGCTCACCGATCCGCAGTCGGGTCGCAAGATGAATGTCTATTCGTCGCAACCTGCTCTGCATCTATATTCGGCCAATGCAATGAGTGGTAGTGGAGCCGCGCGTGAAGGTCGTGAGTATGAGGATCATTCGGCTTTGGCACTGCATTGTATGGCTCTGCCCGATGCGGTTAATCACGCAGAGTTCCCTTCGATCATCTTGCAGGCTGGCGAGTTGTATGTTCAAAAGACGGTCTATGAATTTCTCTAACCGATAACGCTTCGGACAATGCGACGTATAGGGCTGATTTCGGATACACACGGCACGTTCGATCGGACGTTGCGCGATTTTTTGCGCGATGTCGATGAGGTGTGGCACGTAGGCGATATCGGCTCTTTGGCGTTGGCTGATGAGATAGCGGCATTCAAGCCTCTGCGTGCGGTCTATGGCAATATCGATGACCACGAGGTGCGCCGCGTCTATTCCGATGTGGCGGTCTTTGATGTCGAGGGCTTTCGCGTGCTGATGACACATATCGGAGGTTATCCCGACCACTACGACCGCCGTGCGTTGGCGCATATCTACCAGACTCGTCCCACGATCTTTGTGGCGGGTCATTCGCACATCTTGAAGGTGATTTACGACAAGCGTTTTTCGCTGTTGCACCTCAACCCTGGGGCGGCGGGTCGATATGGTTTTCATAAGGTGCGTACGGCATTGCGCTTTACGCTCGACGGGGGCGAAATCCGCGATATGGAGATAGGCGAGTGGCCGCGATAAAACACCCCAAAATACAATACAATATTTTATACTGTCTTTGCGTTATATCGTCGCCGACCAATTCGGCGACACATTAAACCTTTTTTAGATAGTATGAATCTTAAACCCACATCTACGCTGGCATCTATTGTTGCCGTATCGGCTTTTGATGCCGAGAAGAATAATTATACTAACCACTTGATTGATCGCTTGTTGCTGACGGCTATCAATAAGCCAGACAGCCACGCTGCACGTATTATTCGCTTGCTTGCCGACGAGTGGCGCGTGGAACAAATCCGCACCCAAATAGAGCGTGAATTGTGCGATGCAGAGCCTGCGGATGAGATTGACGGTGCCACCACTCGTGCCGATTTTTTTACAGAAATTTACACTCTCCTCTCCTCTGTCGCAATTGCGGGCGAGCCCCTCAATACGGGCCATATTTTATTGCTTGCGATTGCCGATCCGACAACTATTTCGGGCGAGGTTTTGCGTAGTAATCTGATCGGCTGCCAACGCCTTACCGATGCGATGGGAGTGCTCGAAGTCGAGGAGGATCGCTATCTCGATATGAGCCTGCAATAACCGAGATGCTGAAAGTACATCGATAAAAACAGATCGAAATAGCTGTTTTTCGGAGAATATCAAGTTGCGCATCGGAAAAATCGCTATCTTTGTAGAGATGTTAAACAGAATCTCATTCCGACTATGAAACGACTGTTTTTATTGATGACGGCATTGCTGTTTGCCGCGTCGGTGGCGGCGGAGGAGCCTATGGTGCTCCGTGCCGAGAAGTGCGACTTGTATGGAACGCTGGCAGTGCCCGAATCGGGCTCGCGCACTGTTGCTCTGATTATTGCGGGATCGGGTGCGACCGATCGCGACGGCAATAATCGTGCGGCGGGACTGATAACCGATTGCTATAAACAGCTGTCCGACTCGCTCGTTGCAAATGGCTATGCAGCATTACGTTACGATAAACGCGCAATCGCGGCAAGTGCCTCGCCGGAGATTACCGAGGCGGAGCTGTCGTTCGATGATTATATCAACGATGCAGTGGCGTGGGCCGATTTTTTGGCGGCCGACGAACGCTTCGATCGAGTTGTGTTGATAGGCCATAGCGAGGGCTCGTTGATCGCTCTCGCGGCGGCAAAACGTACCGATAAGGTGGCGGCAGTTGTTTCGCTTGCAGGAGCGGGTGAGCCGATCGATCAGACGTTGCGTCGCCAATTGGCAGCACAGCCAGAGCCCTATAAGTCGGAGTGCTATCGTATTATCGATGAGTTGAAAGCTGGCCGTATGGTCGAAGAGATGCCTGCTGAGTTGGCGGCTCTGTTTCGCAAGAGCGTGCAGCCATTCCTAATCTCGGAGATGAGATATAACCCCGCCGATGAGGCTCGCACGTTGAGCGTTCCTCTGCTGATTGTGCAGGGTACGACCGATATTCAGGTCGAGACGGCCGATGCGGCGCGACTGTTTATGGCGCAACGTATGGCGCGTATGGTTATGATCGACGAGATGAATCACGTGCTGAAACTTTGTTCGACCACAAATCCTCAACAACAGATGGTTACGTATATGAATCCGTCGCTGCCCATCGCCGCGAAACTTGTTCGTGCAGTGGTCGATTTTATGGGAGGTCTGTAATCGAAGATTGCTGCAAAGCCCAAGATTCAAAATGCAAAATTAAAGCCGTGCCCTGCAAGCGCGGCTTTTTGTTTGTCGGCAATTACGCAACGCCTGCGGCTGGGATGGTCGCCAAAGGCAATCCTTGAAGTGGTGTAATTTCTCTCGAAAATCGCGCGCGCGGATAAAAGCGGATAAAAAATGTCTAAATAATAGCGATGATTCGAAAAATTTTGACGATATTTGCAGTTCAATCAAACTCGAAAACAAAAACAATAAAAATATAAAAACGAGAAACTCACTATGTTAAGCGGAGGAAGAACCAAAATTGCGGATTTGTTGAAATCCGTTGAGCGCGACATCGATGTCGTTGCAAAAGGCTGGGTGCGCACCAAGCGCGGTAACAAAAATGTTGCCTTCATCGCTCTGAACGATGGCTCGTGCGTGGCTAATATTCAGATCGTTGCCGATGTGGCAAAGTTCGATGAGCAGCTGTTGAAAGATATTACTACGGGTGCCTGCTTGCGTGTTGCAGGTCGTCTGGTTGAGTCGGTTGGCTCTGGTCAGCCCGTTGAGATTCAGGCTTCGGAGATCGAGATATATGGTAAGGCCGATTCGACATACCCCTTGCAGAAGAAGGGCCACTCGCTCGAATTCTTGCGCGAGATCGCTTACCTGCGCCCCCGTACCAACACCTTCGGCGCAATCCTGCGTATCCGCCACGCAATGGCTTACGCAATCCATAAGTATTTCAACGACAGAGGCTTTTACTATCTGCATACGCCGCTGATCACCGGTTCGGATTGTGAGGGTGCAGGTGCAATGTTCAACGTAACGACTATGGACCTGAACAACATCCCCAAGACCGAGGAGGGTGCAGTTGATTACTCGCAGGACTTCTTCGGCAAGCCTTGCAACCTGACTGTTTCGGGTCAGTTGGAGGGCGAGTTGGGTGCGCTGTCGATGGGTCAGATCTATACCTTCGGTCCTACGTTCCGCGCCGAGAATTCGAACACTCCGCGCCACTTGGCCGAGTTCTGGATGATTGAGCCTGAGGTTGCATTCTACGATCTGAACGATAATATGGAGTTCGCCGAGGACTTCTTGAAGTACTTGATCCGCTACGCATTGGAGAACTGCAAGGAGGATTTGGAATTTATGAACAAAATGTGGGACAACGAGTTGCTCGACCGTCTGAACTTTGTTGTTGAGAACGATTTCAAGCGTCTGGACTACACCGAGGGTATCGAGATTTTGAAGGCCAGCGGTCAGAAGTTCGAGTTCCCCGTTGAGTGGGGTTGCGACTTGCAGAGTGAGCACGAGCGTTACTTGGTTGAGAAGCACTTCAAGCGTCCCGTTATCCTGATCAACTACCCGAAGGAGATCAAGGCATTCTATATGAAGCAGAACGAGGATGGCCGTACGGTACGCGCAATGGACGTTCTGTTCCCGAAAATCGGCGAGATTATCGGCGGTTCGGAGCGTGAGGCCGATTATGGCAAACTTCGTGCAAGAATCGAGGAGCTCGGTATGAACGAGAAGGACGTATGGTGGTATCTCGACACACGTCGTTGGGGCTCGGCACCGCATAGCGGCTTTGGTTTGGGCTTTGAGCGACTGCTGTTGTTTGTTACGGGTATGGCTAACATCCGCGATGTTATTCCCTTCCCCCGTACGCCGAAGAACGCAGAGTTCTAAACAATCGAACAAGATAAGCGAATTGGATAGTGCGCTGCGGAGACGTGGCGCACCATCTATCTACTACCACGCGAATAGAGAAGAGACCCGCGTAACTAATTGGTTGTAAAATTATTTAGAAACACGGTCTTAAAACTATGGCACACATCAATCAACGACAGGTACAGTCCCTGCAACAGAAACTTTCGCCGCAGCAGATCCAGATGATCAAACTCTTGGAGTTGCCGACGGCGCAGCTCGACTCACGCATTAAGGAGGA
Organism: Alistipes sp.; assembly: GCA_045605245.1. Classification (GTDB taxonomy): domain Bacteria; phylum Bacteroidota; class Bacteroidia; order Bacteroidales; family Rikenellaceae; genus Alistipes. The sequence continues at coordinate 64,424 of JAZUPN010000003.1, forward strand.
GATCGAGTCGAATATAGTTCTCGAAGAGCAGGAGCCGGAGCAGCTTGACGACGAGCAGCCTGCCCGTATCTCTGTCGAGGAGTATCTTAAAGAGGACGAAACACCCTCATACAAAGCGCATATCAACAATCGCTCGAAAGACGATAAGCAACGCCCTGTCTATATTACGGGCGGCCGTTCGTTGCAGGAGTCGCTCATCGAGCAGTTGGGTTTTCGCAATCTGTCGCAGCGCGAGATGACTTTGGCGCGATACCTTGTCGGCAGCCTTGACGAAGATGGCTATCTTCGCCGCGATATGGAGGCTATCAGCGACGACTTGGCTTTTGCCGTAGGTGTCGAGGCTTCGACCGAGGAGCTGGAACGTCTGCTGGCGGTGATTCAGGATTTGGAGCCTGCGGGTATCGGCGCACGCTCGTTGCAGGAGTGTCTGCTGTTGCAGATCAATCAACTGCCGATGATCTCGCGAGAGCGGAGGATAGCTCGCAAAATCCTTATGGACCATTTCGACGAATTTGTCAAAAAGCATTACGAGAAACTGATCTCGCGTATGCATATCAGCGAAGATGAGTTTCGCGATGCGGCGGCCGAGATTCGACGATTGTCGCCGCGTCCGGGCGGAAGTTTCAGCGAGGGTACGGGTGATGCTGCACCATATATCATCCCCGATTTTTTACTCGACTATCAGAATGGCAAATTTGATTTGCAATTCAATTCGTATAATGTCCCCGAATTGAAGGTCAATCGCCGCTATGTCGAGATGATGCGCGAGATGGCATCGCCCGATGGTACGGTGAGCGAGGAGAATCGCGAGGCTGTGCAATTTGTCAAGAGCAAGATCGACTCGGCCAAGTGGTTTATCTCGGCCATTAAGCAACGCCACGATACGCTGATGCATACGATGCGCGAGATTCTGGACTATCAGCAGGAGTATTTCAAAGATGGCGACAAGAGCCGTCTGCGCCCGATGATTCTCAAAGATATTGCCGATCGTACGGGGTTGGATGTATCGACCATTTCGCGAGTGGTGAATAGTAAATATGTGCAGACCCATTTCGGGATTCTATCGCTCAAATCGCTCTTCTCGGAGGCTATGCAGACCGAGAGTGGCGAGGAGGTTTCGAGCTATGAGATCAAGCAGATTTTGCAGGAGTGCATAGCCGAGGAGGATAAGCGCAAGCCGCTGACCGATGAGGTGCTGATGGATATTCTCAACGCGAAGGGCTATCGAATTGCCCGCCGTACGGTTGCCAAGTATCGAGAGATGTTGGATATCCCCGTAGCCCGTCTGCGCAAACAGATTTAATAGTTTCAGATGACAGAACAGACAAATATAGAGATCAAACCTATCCAAGCAGAGGAGCCGACAATTGCTCACGATTCGTCGTGGGCGACGCGTCTGTCGCGTATGGTGTCGTGGCTTCTGCACCCATTTGTGGTGCCTCTCTATGTGATTGGTTTTATGTTACTTGCAGATGGCTATCTGTCGCGCCTACCCGCAAATATCAAGGGCTATCTGGCGTGGGTCGTACTGCTTTATGCGGCAATTGTCCCGATGCTTTCGATCGGCTTTTTGCGAGCCTTGGGCTTGCTGAAAAACTTCGGATTGCACTCGCAACGTTCGCGTGTGTTGCCTCTGCTTGTGGGCGTTATAAGCTACGTTTTGTGTGCTGTAACCCTTTCAGATGCGGCGGCAGTTGTGGTTGTACGTAAGTTTGTGGTTGCGGCGGCGTGTTGCGAATTTTTGGCGTTGGTGGTTACCCCATTCTGGAAGATCAGCCTGCACTCAATATGTATGGGCGGGGTTACGGCGATGTTCTTATTGCTGAATATCGCAGGCGCAGGCCAACACTTTTGGGCATTGGTTGTCTCGGTGCTGTTGTCGGGCATTCTCGGTACAGCCCGTCTGCATCTCGGCGCACATCTTCCAAGTCAAATTGCCGCAGGCTATTTCGGAGGGTTCTTTGTGGCGATGTTGGCGATAATGTATCTCTAATCGTCAGGCCCGATTACAAATAATCGATGCGGAAAAATATACGCCGACTGATCTCACTTGATCGGCCGGCGTATGTTGTTTATACGGCGAAGACAGCCCTCGCTACATTATCGGAAAGACGACGAATACGGCCGCATCCCAAAGGGCGTGCGAGAGGAGTATAGCCGAGAATCGTTCGGGCATCAAGCGATAGAGCAATCCCCACGCGATACCGCAGACCATAGCTGCCATTATCAGCATAAAATTCAGCGAGCCGATATGTACCAACGTATATATTGCCGTTGTGATCACAAATCCTCGATTTGCTCCCAATCGTTCCGAGAGCGTGCGCTGAATATATCCTCGCCAAAAGATCTCTTCGGCTGGGCCAATCAGCACCAATAGTGCAATTGCGATTATCGTTGCCGAGTTTCCATCTTTCATTGCATAGATCGAATCGACCTGTGGGCGGGCGAAATCGAACATTACCTGCGACAGCTTGTCGCCAATCCAAAAAACACCCCACAATACCGCTGCAATTGCGATACCGAGAGCGATATTCGACCAACTCCATTTCAAATCGCGCCACCACGCAGGGCGGGCCAATGTCGCTATGGTAGTCAATATTGCCGCCGAGATACTCATCGCAACCCAGAAATTAAGGTGCGGAGCAGTCCAGGGCGAGAACATTATAGTCCAAAGGACAAAGGCTAACAGCGAGGCTAAAATCGGGCGTTTCATACGAAATATGCTACGATGAACGAGAGTGTAAAGAGCAGACTGAACATAAGTTGCAATTGCGCAGTTCGTTCGTCAAGATTTGCGATCGAGAGCGTGTCGCTTGCGTCGTGATGCAACATATCCTGTGCTGCTCGCCACGCAGGAACGATGGCTGCCAATGTCAGCAATGCCCACAAAGGCAGAATGCCACAGATCGCGCATCCAACCACCCACACGAACGGGAAGAGCACCTCAACGGCATAGACCCAAGCCGATGTTCGGCTGCCCAGACGCATTGCGAGAGTGGTGATCTCGGCGCGATTGTCGGTGATAATGTCGCGTGTATTATTGGCGTGCAGAATAGCAACGGTAATCAATCCTACGGGAACAGCGATCCATAACACACTCCATATCACAGCACCCGTGGCTACGAACGATGTTCCGAGCGTAGGTAGAAGGGCATAGGCGAGCATAATATCTACATCGCCCAATGCGCTATATTTCAATCGCGGATAGAGTAGTACGGTCAGCGCACCGGCCAAGCCGAACCAAAACAGAGGCATACCGACACGAATCATCAGTCCGATGCCTGCAATGAGCGCAACGGCGAGCAATCCTACCGCCAGCCAAAGCATCTCGCGTGGCGAGAACTCTCCGCTTGTGATAGTTTTTGCGCCGAAAGTATCCTCTGCATCGACACCCTTACGGAAGTCGAAATAGTCGCTCCATACATTTCCTGCGGCGTGGAAAACAACGATATTCAGCAGTGCCCAAATACCGCCGATCCAATCGATCTCCGCGCCACACCAAAGCAGATAGAAGAGCGTAACTGCAACGGGCATTGCCGATGCGGGAAACGACCAGGGGCGTACTGCTACAATCCACTGACCGAATGAGTGTTTTTTCATCTTTATAAGTTATTTACAACAAAGGCTCACTACCCACATTAGGGCGGTGAGCCTTTGTTTTGATTAATTATTCATCAGGAGTTTTATTTCAAGCCCATGCGCTCGATCAGAGCCTTCTGGTCGGGCTTGTGGCCACGGAAACGAACGTAGAGCTCCATCGGGTGCTCAACGCCACCCTTCGAGAGTACGTTCTCGCGGAACGAGGTCGAAACCTCGGTGTTGAAGATGCCCTTCTCCTTGAACAGCGAGAATGCGTCTGCATCCAGCACCTCGGCCCACTTGTAACCATAGTAACCGGCAGCGTAGCCACCAGAGAAGATGTGCGAGAACGAGGTAGCCATACCCGTACCTGCAACCTCAGGAACAACCTGCGTGGGCTTCATCGAAGCCTTCTCGAATGCCTCTACATCGCCCTTATAAGGCTCGGTCAGGCTGTGCCAAGCCATATCGGTCATACCGAACGAGAGCTGACGTACATTCGAATAAGCAGCCAAATAGTTCTTCGCATCAACGATCTTCGAGATCAACTCGGCAGGCATCTGCTCGCCCGACTCGTAATGTACAGCCCACAAGTCGAGGTACTCCTTCTCGGTAGCCCAATTCTCCAACAACTGCGAAGGCAGCTCAACGAAGTCGCGATAGACGCTTGTGCCGGTCAGCGATGCATACTTACCCTCACCCAGCATACCGTGCAGCGCGTGGCCGAACTCGTGCAGGAAGGTGGTGAATTCGTCGAAGGTCAGCAACGACGGAGTGTTCTCGGTCGGCTTGGTGAAGTTCATAACGAGCGACACCAAAGGACGGATCTCGTTACCCTCTGCATCGAAGCTTGCAGCGCGGAACTCGGTCATCCAAGCACCGCCACGCTTTGTCTCGCGGGGGAAGAAGTCGAGATAGAGGATGGCCATCATCTTGCCGGTTGCATCATAAACCTCATATACCGAAACTTCGGGGTGGTAGGGTGCAATCTCGGTGTTCTCCTTGAACTCCAAACCGTAGAGTTTGGTAGCCAGCATAAATACGCCCTTCTTCACATTGTCGAGTTTCAAGTAGGGCATAACCATCTCGTCGCTCAAAGCGTACTTCTCGTTCTTGTACTTCTCGCTGTAATAGCTGAAATCCCAAGGCATAACCTCGCCTTGCAAACCGAGCGACTTTGCGTAAGCGTTGATGGTTGCATAGTCCTTATCGGCATACTTCTTCGTAGCGTCAAGCAGCTCTTTGAGGAAGTTATTTACGTTGTCTGCGCTCTCGGCCATACGCTCCTCCAATACATAGTCGGCGTAGGTCTCATAACCCAACAGATTAGCCATCTGCAAACGCAACTCTGCAATGCGCTTAACGATCTCGCGGTTGTCGTTTGCGCCGTCAACCATAGCACGCGAGTTGTAAGCACGCCATAACTGCTCCTTCAACTCACGATTCGATGAGTAGGTCATAAAGGGACCATAGCTCGGAGCCTGCAAGGTTACGGTCCAACCCTCCTCGCCACGAGCCTTTGCATCGGCAGCCAGACCCTCCTTCACGAAGTCGGGCAGCTCGGCAACGACGGTCGAGTCGGTGATGTTGTAAGTATAAGCGTTGGTTGCAGCCAACACATTCTGACCAAACTGCAAGGTCAGCTGCGACAACTCGGCCGAAATCTCGCGATATACAGCCTTCTTCTCTTCGTCCAAAGCTGCACCGCTGCGAGCGAAGCTCTTGTAGGTCTTTTCGAGCAATTTAGCCTCTTCGAGCGAGAGTTCGAGCGACTCGCGCTGATCATAAACGGCCTTTACGCGAGCAAACAGCTCTGGATTCAGGGCAACGTCATTCGAATACTCGGTCAGCTTGGGCTGAACTTCGAGCGACACCTGCTGCATCTCATCGTTAGCATCTGCCTCCAAGATGTTGAAGAATACATACTCGATACGGGTCAATTTGTCGCCTGCACGCTCCAAAGCCTCGATCGTATTGGCGAAGGTGGGAGCGGTAGTGTCGGCAACGATAGCATCGATATCGGCGCGCGCCTCGGCGATAGCCGCATCAAATGCGGGAGCATAATCCGTTACTTCGATCTTGTCGAAAGGCGGTGTCTGGTAGGGAGTATCCCACTCGGCGAGCAACGGATTTACGCGCTCGCTCTGACAAGCCGCAAGTGTAGTCAGTGCCATAGCAGCAATCAGAATTTGTTTTTTCATAGTTGTTTTTTTGTGTTTCTATTTGTTTAAGTTTTTTTGTTTAGCTCCTTTAATATAGGTTGTCATACATCGATTGGCTCTTGTCGTACTTCAAGTCCTGCAACATTGACGACTTCACGCCGATATGGAAACTCCACGACTTGTGATAGCCAAACGGAATCCACGAGAATCCCATCTGCCAACAATGCAGGTCGCGCGAAATCGAGATCGACGAGGTCGTCAGCTTACCCGTCATCAGGTCGAAACCTCCCTGGAACGTAACGCCCCATTTGGGCGTAAGATTCACGCTACCATTGAAACCGATCGATTGATTGATATTTTTCTTGTATCCTGTCGTACCGTTATTTACCAACGAAATGCCGTAGCTGATCGTGTAGTTGAAACTCAAATTCCAGGGTAGAGCAAAGTCGTAGTAACTCTGCGCCATATACATACGCCTCAATACGGGGTCCATCGTGCCGTAAGGATCGGAGAAGGGGTTGGCATAGGCCGGATCGATCGACTGCGATGTGATGTCGTTCATCTTCGAGCCGGAACTTCCCTTATTCTTCGATTGGAAGGTATAGCCGAACGACCAACCTGTGCTGACAATTCGACCGGGCTTACCCTTTGCAAAGAGGAATTTGTTGATACGGCGACCCTGCGGTGTTACCTGATAGGGGTCGAGTGTTGCCGAGAGCTGAATGCCGAAATTCTGTGTCAGCGTCGTGCGGAAACTCAATTGGAGATTCGACAGATTCATCGAATCGGCAAGGAAGTTATACGAACCCGAAATCGACAGGTCATCGATCAGCTTGATAATTTTTGTACCCGTTGTATCGCGCTTGCTGGCCACCTTCATTTCGAGATTCTGTTTCAGTGAGAAGTTGAGCGATGCCGAGCGACCCGACGACGGGATGCCGTAAGCATTACCCTCGAATGGCGAGTAGATTTGCACACGACCTGTCGTATCACTCTGCACAACCTTGTAATAACCATACTTTTGCTTCGAGAAGTCGGGAGCGTACGAGAAACCGATATTGGGCGTGATGACGTGGCGAATGGCCTTGATCTTTGCCTTCGGGTTCTTGAAACGATACATACCGTAGAGCTTTGTCGATGCCGAAATAGCAACGTTGTAGTTATACAGACGATAGAATCCGTATTCGGGATCGAGATACTCAACCTTTTGCGTTTCGGGATTCCATTGACGATCCTGCTTTTTGAAATACCACTTCTCGGTATAGTTCGCCGTTGGGCTTATATTCAGATAGTTGAATAATTTTAGCGTGGTCGAAACAGGTATCGAATGCTCTATACCGTTACGCATATTGTTTAATGTCTGCGGAGTGAAGATCTCGCTCTCGGTGGTCTGTACCGAGTTGGTCAGTTTACCTGTATATGACATCGAGATCTTCTCGTACCAACGCTCTTTACCCATCACCTCTTTGCGCTTGAAGGGGTAGATGCGCGACATATTGACAACGACATTGGGCAGCGTTACCGAGATGGCCTTACTCTGCGAGTTCTGCGATACGGCGAGGTTGGCCGACATCGAGAATGGCGTTCCCGACCACGACTTCGAATAAGAGATCGACGAGTTGGTCTGCGTTGCAAGAATGTCGTTGAGTGATTGTGCCGAATATTTCGAGTAGCCGCTCGTTGCAAAATTCACACTTGCCGAGAATGTTGAACCGGGGCGGAACTTGGGATCCTGCTGATGGGTCCATTGGATGCGGAAGTTGCCCTGATTGGTGTAGTCGGCTGCACCTTTATCGCCAAAGCGCACCTTCGAGTAGTTTGCTGCGAGGTTGCCCGAATATTTATATCGTTTGATATATCGCGACGAGGCCGATGCCTCCCACGATCCGAGGGTGTAGATGCCGCCTTTCAGCGTCAGGTCGATATAGTCGTTGAATGTGAAGTAGTAGCCGAAATCGCGCAAGAAGAAACCTTTGACATACTCCTCTCCATATTTAGGCATAATGAAACCCGACTTGGGACCCTGATTCAGCGGGAAGAAGCCTTCCGGCAGACCGAGAAAGTAGATGGGCACATCTTCGAGAACGATATACGACGGGCCGATGATCGCCTTTTTGCCGGGGATCAGCTTCGCTTTACTCATCACCAAACCGAAGTGCGGATGATCGGTGTTCTCGCAGGTGGTAAATATACCATCGGCGATGTTGATCGTATTGTCGCTCATCTTCTTCACATTCTTACCGATCAGGTAGCCTTCGCCCTCCTTCATTGCGATACCCTTAATCTTGGCCTTGCCCGACTCGATGTTGTAGTCGATAGTATCCATCGTAAAGGTTTTGCCACCTTCGGTAAACTCGGGACGTGTAACGGTCGGCTCGTTATTGACCGTATCGTGAATGCCGTATGCACGAATCTGGCGAGTATCCATATTGATCGCCATAAAGTCGGCCTTCATCTGCATCGACTGATACTTCACGTCGCCCTCGCGGTAGATATAAACCATCTTATCGCGCACATTAAAGACCAAAGAGTCCTTATTTTTACCCGTAATCGGAGCTTCGAGCGCAGCACCTTTCTTTGCGGGCTGTGTCTGCTCTACGACGCTGTCCGTAGCGATATTTTCGTCGCTATGAATCCACTCTGCATCCGATGCAAGTTTTGCCGAATCGACACGTGTCGTGTGATCCCTATTGATCGGGTTGTCGATCGCATCTGCATTGTTATCAGTCGTTTGCAGATCGATGCGACGGCGCACATCGCGGCTGTCGATGTTGAGTGTGGTCGGTTGTTCGGGCATTTGTGCGACGGTATCGGCAGAGGTGCCTCGATGCACCGCAGCCAATAACGCTCCGTTCGGGGCCGTTACGCCGAATACCATCTGTGTCAAAATCGACACAAATGCCACAATCGAGAGATATTTTATCGTTCTTCTGTTCAAAATTCGATAATTTTTCGTAACTTTGCCGGCAAGCCGGCAAAAACGCAACGAAGGCCTATGTTTCGGGCTTTTTTACGCGCGTTTTAACCTGCAAATATAACTAAATTATTTGAGATACCTAATTATATATACCGAATAATAATGCATCGAGTCGCTCTATTTATAACGCTGTTTGCCGCAACTTTGTTGTGTGCAAAGCCTATTTATGCGCAGACACAGAGCCATACGCCTATGACTATCGTGATCGATCCCGGACACGGAGGCTATGATCCTGGGGCAGTGGGGCGACTCAACGGAAAGATATATCGAGAGTGCGATATCACTCTAAATGTGGCAATTAAGGCGGGCCGAATGATCGAGAAGAATATGCCCTATGTCAAGGTTATCTATACCCGTTCGACCGACAAACATTGGAGCACAAACAAGACTCGCGACCTGCAAACACGTGTCGATATTGCCAATAAAGCCGATGCGAGTCTATTTCTGTCGATTCACTGCAACGCCGCAAAGAATACTTCGGCTTGCGGTGCCGTTACGTTGGTTATGGGTGAGAGCAATCCCAAGCGTATTCAGCAGAATGCCGATGTAATCGAGGATGCCTATCGCGACGATCTGGTCGATATGTCGGATGCCGCTACCGCAGCCGCAGTGCGAGCATATATTCAGACGATGCAATTCACTCTGTTGCAGAATAGTAACACGTTCGCTAATCTGATGCAGAAGCACCATAAGAACGCCGTTGGGCACGGTAATCGTCGCTCGTTGGTCTATGGCCAGCCGTTGTGGGTATTGTGCTATACGCAGATGCCGGGTGTGCTGACCGAGATTGGATTTATGTCGAATCAGCACGATTTGGCAATTATGGCCAGTGATGCAGGTCAGCAGAAGATTGCAAAGGCTATTTACGATAGCTTCCGCGAATATTACGAACTCTATTTCGGCAATGCCGAGCAGCCTGCCGAGTCGAGCGAGAAGGCCGAGCCTGCACCTGCGCAGACGAAGCCCCAGAAAGATGCCGAAAAGCCTGCGCAAGAGTCAAAGGAGCAACCGAAAAAAGAGGCTCAAAATAGAACCGAACATCCCACTGTAACCACTCCGAAGGAGCAGCCGAAGACACAACCGAAAGAGCAGGAGCAGAATGAGCAACCGAAGAAGACTCCGAAGGCGCAGCAGACGGAGCAACCCCGATCGAAAGAGCAGGGTAGTGCGGCTACCGATTTCGGCTATACGATTCAGCTCTGCGCAAGCAAGACTCATATCGACACTAACAGCTCGGAGTTTAAGAGTTATCGTGGTCGAGTGCGAGAGTTTGTAACCGAGGGCACCTATTGCTACAAATATTGCACAGGCATCTATTCTTCAAAAGAGCAGGCCGACAAGGCACTAAAAGATGTTAAAAAGACGTTTAGTGGTGCGTATATTGTAGGTTTCGAGGGCGATAAACTTGTGTCGCAAAGTCAGGTGGCAACCAAATTGAATATGTAAAATAAAACGAATATGAAAAAAGAGGTAAAAATCGGAATTTTTGCAATCGTAATGCTCTTCTCGTTATGGGCAGGCATTCGATTTTTGAGCGGTGTTGATATTTTCAGCCGCAACATTACTTACTATGCATCGTATCCCAATGTCAGCGGTCTGCAAACGGCAGCCCCTGTAACGATTCACGGCGTTAAGGTGGGTACAATCGAGTCGATTACGTTTGATCCGTCGAAGAGTAGCGATGTGTCGGTTGTTCTTGCAGTTAAGCGTCAGTATAAACTGCCGAAGGATACCCGTGCGGTCATCTATAACGATGGTATTATGGGCGGTAAGGCGATTATGCTCGAACTCGGTACCGATACCGAATTGCTCGAAAGAGGCGATAAGATTATTTCGGTCGCAGGTACTGACCTGATGGCAACTGCCGGCAATGAGCTGGGCGATCTGAAAGTTAAGATTGTGGCCGTGGCCGAGAGCCTGACCACAACGCTCCAAAATGTGAATAAACTCGTTGAGCAGAATACGGCAAGCCTGACCGGCACAATGTCGAATCTGAATTCGATCAGCTCGTCGCTCGATGGCGTATTGAAGAACGAGCGTACCAATATCGAGAGTATTGTTGCTTCGCTGAATGGTCTGGCCGAGATGCTCGATCAGAATACCGAGCGTTTCGATCGTATTATCGGCAATATCGACGATGTTGCCGAGCAGTTGGAGCAGGCGAAGGTCGATTCGCTTGTTAAGGCATTTACTGCGACGGCCGACAACCTCTCGACTATGCTGGCTGCGATTAATTCGGGCGAGGGTTCGTTAGGAGAGTTGATGAACGATAAGGCCCTTTACGACAACCTTGCAGAGGCGAGTGCCAATCTGTCGGCGTTGCTGGCCGATTTGAAGGAGCATCCTGCACGATACGTTCATTTCTCGGTGTTTGGCAGTGATGCCAACAAGAAGGCGGAGCGTAAGGCTGCGAAGGCCGAGAAGAAGGCGGCAAAGGCTGCTGCTCAATTGACAGAAGCAGAGTAACGAACTAATCCTAATGGGTCGCTCTAACCCGCGAGAAAAAGTGGTGTTGGGCGGCTCATTTTTTTCGTATAAGTGAAGATGATCTATCCCGCTAATTTCGAATCGAAAATTGGTTTCGATCGCATCCGAGCGTTGGTTGCCGAGCGTTGTAATACGCAGGCTGCCATTGCCAAACTTGGCGAACATCGATTCTCGTCTCGTCGCGCCGAGGTGGAGAGCCGTATCGCCTCGGCTGACGAGATGCGAACGATAGTGATGATGGAGAGCGAGTTCCCCAATGAGGAATTTTGCGATTTGACCGAGCTGATCGCAAAGGTACGCGTTGAGGGCACCTTTCTCGATCTTGAAGAGGCTGTGCTGCTTGCTCGCGCACTACATCAGGTCGATTCGGTCAGCCGATTTATCCTTTCGCGCGCGAGAGCTCTCTATCCGCACCTCTATAAATTGACCGAGGGTGTTATCTCGCTCGAAGCTATTGCCAACCATATCGATTCATTGATCGATCGTTTCGGACAGATGCGCGATAGTGCATCTGACGAGTTGTATCGTATTCGTCGCTCGATTCGAGAGCGCGAGGGACAGGCATCGAAACGTTTGCAGCAGGTGTTGCAAGCGGCAAAGAGTGCGGGTATTGTCGAGGCTGATGCAACGCTCTCGATCCGCGACGGCCGCGCTGTGATTCCCGTTGCGGCGGGCAATAAACGCAAACTGAACGGCTTTGTGCAGGGCGAATCGGCAACGGGTAAGACGGTCTTTATCGAGCCTGTCGAAGTTGTCGAACTCAATAACGAACTGCGCGAATTGGAGTATGCCGAGCGTCGCGAGATTGTTCGCATCCTCTGTGAATTGACCGATCGCATCCGCCCCGAAATCGATACTGTCGATGCGTCGGCCGACTATTTGGCAACGATCGATATGTTGCGTGCGAAGGGCCGTTTTGCGGCCGATAATAACTGCGTTAAGCCGATTATCTCGATTGATGGCCGCTTGGAGTTGCGCACCGCACGTCATCCGCTGTTGGCACGTGCGTTGGCAAAGGAGCGTAAGAGCGTTGTGCCTTTGGATATGACCCTCGATACGGAGAAACGAATACTTGTTATTTCGGGCCCTAATGCGGGAGGTAAATCGGTCTGTTTGAAGACGGTAGGCCTACTGCAATATATGTTCCAATGTGGTTTTCCGATCCCTTGCGGCGAAAATTCGGAGTTGCCACTCTTTGAGTCGATCTTTATCGATATCGGTGATGAGCAGTCGATTGATAACGATTTGAGTACCTACTCGTCGCACCTGCTCAATATGAAAAATATGCTTGCCGGAGCATCGTCGCGAACGCTTGTGTTGATCGATGAGTTTGGTACGGGTACCGAGCCGATTATGGGTGGGGCGATTGCCGAGGCGATTCTTGAACAGTTGGTCGAGCGTGGCACCTATGGCGTAATCACAACTCACTATTCGAATATTAAATATTTCGCATCGAACCACGAGGGCGTTGAGAATGGCGCAATGATGTTCGATGTGCAGAATATCCGCCCGCTGTTCCGTCTTGAAATGGGCAAGCCTGGTAGCTCGTTTGCCGTTGAAATAGCCCGTAAGATTGGTTTGCCGGAGAATATCATCCGTACAGCCAGCGAGAAGGCGGGTAGCGACCATATCAATATTGAGCGTCAGTTGCGCGAGATTGCACGCGACCGCCGCTACTGGGAGCAGAAGCGCGATCGAATACGCATTGCCGACCGCAAGGTTGAGGAGCTCGAAACTTCGTATGCCGAGCAACTTTCGCGTATCAAGGCCGAGCGACAATTGATTATCCGCGAGGCGAAGGAGGAGGCTCAACGACTAATTGCCGATGCTAATCGCCAGATTGAGAATACAATACGAACTATTCGCGAGTCGCAGGCCGAGAAGGAACTGACCCGTTTGGCTCGTCAAGAATTGAACGATATGCGCGAGCGAACCGAGCGTGATGAGGCTGCCGAGGCCGAGCGTTCTGCACGTGTCGATCGCGAAATGGAGCGCATCGAGCGTCGTCGTCAGCGTCGTGAGGAGCGCAAAGTGAATGGCGGAACGGCGACCGAGCCTGCTCTGCCGATCGAGAAGCAGGTGCCGCGCACGATCGAGGTCGGAACGAAGGTGCGCATCAAGGATCAGGATGGTGTCGGCGAGGTGCAATCGATCAAAGGTAAAAAGGCTACGGTGGCTATCGGTCATATCTTGACGACTGTCGCTGTGGAGCGTTTGGAGGCCGTTTCGAATGCCGAATATAAGCGACAGACCCGCCCGACAACGGCTCGTACGGTGGTCTCGGTCGATGTGTCGCAACGCAAACTCAATTTTAAGGATAATATCGATGTGCGCGGTATGCGTGCCGTTGATGCATTGGAGGCGGTGCAGTCGTTTATCGACGATGCAATTATGGTCGGTATCGGCAGTGTCTCGATTTTGCACGGCAAGGGTACGGGCGCACTGAAAGAGGAGATACGTCGATATCTGCGTACCATTCCCGATGTGGAGAGTGCCGCTGATGAGCACGCCGATCGCGGAGGTGCAGGTATTACCATTGTAAAGTTTAGACAATAACCCAATGAAATATACTCTTAATCAAATAGCCACGATCTGTGGTGGGCGATTGATAGGTACGGATCGTACGGTCGAGGAGGTTACGGTCGATAGCCGTAACTATACCTATGGCGAACGAAGTATGATGGCGGCGATCAAAGGTCGCAACCACGACGGCCACGACTTTATCGATGCGGCTTATGCGCACGGTGTTCGCGCCTTTTTGATTTCGCACGAGCCGAAGACCATATATCAAGATGCAGGCTATGTTTTGGTCGATGATACACTCGATGCCCTGCAACGTCTGGCGGCGGACTATCGAATGAGTTTCGGCGGCAAGATTGTCGCCGTTACGGGCTCGACCGATAAGACGCTTGTTAAGGAGTGGTGTGCGCAGAGTGCCCCCGATGGCGTGAAGATCTTCCGTAGCCCGAAGAGCTATAATTCGCAGTTGGGCGTGGCTCTGTCGCTACTGATGATCGAGGGCGATGAGCAGGTTGCAATTGTCGAGGCGGGTATTTCGCATCCCGACCATATGGCGCGACTCGAAGAGATGATTCGCCCCGATATTGCGATAATAACAAATATTGGCGAACAGCACTCCGAGAATTTCACGTCGATCGAAGAGAAGGTCGCCGAGAAGATGGTGCTGGCACGTCGCGCCAAGACTCTTATCTATGATCGCACTTTTGCCGCAATTGCTGCGGCTGCCGATCGACTATCGGTCGAAAAGTGCGATTGCAACGATTATCTTGATGAGCGACTCATTATGCGTGATCGCTCGCTGCAACGCTCGGCGCAAATGGCAACGGCTATGTGGTGCGTGTTGGGCTATGAGATTGCGCAGGTACGCGAACGAGTGCTGCATCTGCGCCCTCTGGCAATGCGAATGGAGCTCAAAGAGGGTATCAACTCGTCGATCATTCTCAACGACTCGTCTAATGCCGATGTCAATTCGTTGGCTATTGCCCTCGATGCACTGCTGCGCTCGGCCGAAGGTCGCGACTGCACACTGATTATCTCTGATGATCCTCACCGCGCAACGACGGAGGATTATTGGCGACGTGTGGCGCAACTCGCCTCGCGTTCGGACATTAAGACGGTGCTTGGCGTTGGTGTCGGAGCAGAGCGATATGCCGAGCTGTTTGACTGCAATACGCGTTTCTATACCACTCCCGATGAACTTCTTACGGGTCTGTATCCCGAAGATATAGCCAATCGTGCGGTACTTGTTAAGTGTGCCTCCACGCCCGATTTCGAGCGTATGAGCCACCACCTTGAACAGCGTAGCCATACGACCGTTTTGGAGGTCAATCTCGATGCTATGCGTCGCAATTTGAATTTCTATCGTTCGATACTTTCACCCAAGACGATGCTGATGGCAATGGTCAAAGCGTCGAGCTATGGCAATGGTCGCCACGAGATTGCGCAGATGCTCCAAAATGAGGGTGTCGATGCGCTGGCGGTAGCCTTTGCCGACGAGGGAACGGCGTTGCGCCGTCGCGGTATTACGATGCCGATTGTGGTTTTGAACGCCGATACAAACAGCTTCCCTGTAATGGTTGCTGACCGCTTGGAACCTGAAATTTATAGCTTTACCTCGCTTAATGACTTTGTTGAGGCGGTTAAGCGTGCAGGTGCATACCGATACCCGATCCATATCAAGATCGATAGCGGAATGCATCGACTCGGTTTCGAGCAGGAGGATATCCCTGCGCTGGTAGCCGAATTGGAGCGAGTGAGTCAATATGTGCGAGTGGCAACAATATTCTCGCATCTGGCTACGGCCGATGATGTCGAGCAAGACGATTTTACGCGCGAACAGATTGCTCGCTATGATGCCATTTCTTCGGAGTTGGTGGCCGCATTGCCATACCGAGTTATTCGCCATACGGCCGCATCGGCCGCTATGGAGCGTTTCGAGGAGGCTCGCTATGATATGTGTCGTTTGGGATTGGGTCTTTATGGCTTTGATTACTATCGCAACGATGCGCTGACACCCGTTTCGACGCTCAAAGCCCGCGTGGTGCAGATCAAACGCCTGACCGATGATCAAACGGTGGGCTATGGTCGCGCAGGCCGACTCGCTCGTCCGACCGTAACGGCAACAGTTTCGATAGGTTATGCCGACGGCTTGAACAGACGTTTGGGCTGTGGAGCGTGGTCGATGCTTGTGCATAATAAGCCGGCACCGATTGTGGGCCGAATATGTATGGACTGCTGTATGATTGACATTACCGATATCGAAGATGTACGCGAGGGCGATGAGGTGATGGTATTCTCGCCCGTCGAAGGTAATCGTGTCGATCAGATGGCCGCTGTGCTCGGAACAATTCCTTACGAGGTGATGACCTCGATCAGCACACGTGTAAAACGAATTTTCATCCGCGAATAGAGTCAATAATATGGAAAAAGGAACTCTCTATATGGTGCCGTGTCCGATTGCCGAAGATGGCGATATGGAGCGCGTGTTGCCTTCGTATAACGCCGAAGTGCTACGTTCGATCAACTATTTTGTCGTTGAGAATCTGCGTACAGGTCGCCGTTTTCTCTCGCGTGTGGGTATGGGTCGTCCGATCGATACGCTGAAAATGGCCGAACTGAACGAGCATACTGCACCTGCCGAAGTCGAGCAGTTGATTGCTCCGATCCTTGCGGGCGAAGATTGTGCAATGATCTCGGAGGCTGGTTGCCCTGGTGTCGCCGACCCAGGGGCATCGCTTGCGGCACTCTGCCACCGACACGGTGTAAGAGTCGTACCTTTGGTCGGCCCATCGTCAATTTTGCTGGCATTGATGGCATCGGGTATGAATGGTCAGTCGTTTGCTTTTAATGGCTATCTCCCCGTTAAACCGCCCGAACGTCAGCGTGCTCTGCGCACCCTCGAACGACGTGCCCGTACCGAGCATCAGTCGCAGATATGTATCGAGGCTCCCTATCGCAATCGCCAATTGTTGGAGGCAATGGTGGCAACCTGCGCGCCCGATACACGCATTACGGTTGCGGTCGATATTACCGCTCCGACCGAGCGCATCACCACACGTACAGCCGCTGAATGGCGACGTGCGATGCCTGATGATCTGCACAAACGCCCCGCAATATTTATTATCGGCGAGTAATCTCGCGGCATAGAGCAAAACAAATAACGCCAGCTGATTTAGTGATCGGTTGGCGTTGTTTTTGTCTATGTGTTAGATGTTTAGCCCCTCTCTTGTGTCGGCTGTGCAGCATTGACAGAGCCGCCCTTATCGGTGCGTTTGTGGCGACGATTGCCACGATAGCGACGCTTTTTATTGCCCTCTTGTGGTTTCTGCGCTCCGTCGGGCGTTGCTTTGCTATCGTTTGAGGTGCGGTTGCCGCCTGCTGCTTTGCGCTCTTCGCTACGAGGTTTGTCATTGCGACCACCTCCGCGTTTTGCGCCTCCACGTCGGCTGTTGCGACCACGCTCCGAACGTCCGCGACCTCTGTGCTCAAAGGCTTCGGGAGTGTATGCAGGAGCCTCGCCAACCGATTCGGGTAGCGACAACTTCTCGACCTCGCGCTCCATAAATTTCTCAATGCGATAGAATTTACCCTGCTCCTCCTCGCAGACGAGCGTAATGGCGGCACCCGTAGCCGCCGCGCGAGCCGTACGGCCAATGCGATGGATATAATCTTCGGGGTCGTGCGGTACGTCGTAATTGACCACCAGACCAATATCCTCGATGTCGATACCTCGCGCAACGATGTCGGTTGCAACCAGAATATCGACCTTGTTGTTTTTGAAATTGAGAATTACCTCCTCGCGTTGCGACTGCTCCAAATCGGAGTGCATAGCTGCGACGTTGAATTTCATACGTTTCAGCACGTGCGCCAACTCTTTGGTCTTCTGTTTTGACGACGAAAAGATGATTGTTTTGGTCTCTTTGGGCTCGGCAAACATCTCGCGCACAATGCCCAATTTTTGACTCTCGTAACAGATATATGCCGACTGCGAGATAGCCTCATTGGGTTTCGAAACGGCAATAGTAACCTCGGCAGGATCGTTCAAAATCGAGCGAGCCAATTCTCGAATTTTCGGGGGTAGCGTAGCCGAGAACATAATCGTCTGTCGCTCTTTGGGTAGATACGATATGATCTTCATAATATCGTCGCTGAAACCCATATCGAGCATACGGTCAGCCTCGTCAAGGATCAGACACTCGACGTGCGACAGATCTACGCCGCTATTTGTCAGGTGAGCGATCAATCGACCGGGGGTTGCAATTACCACGTCGGCACCCATCAGCATACCGCGTTTCTGCACCTCCCAGCCCTTGCCGTCGCCACCGCCATAGACTACGGTTGTCGATACGGGCAGAAAGTATGAGAACCCCTGAAACTGCATATCGATCTGCTGCGCCAACTCGCGCGTGGGAACGATGATGAGCGATTTGACCACATTGTCGGGGTTGCCCTCGATTGTAAGGCGATTGAGCAGGGGGAGGGTATAGGCAGCAGTTTTGCCCGTACCCGTCTGCGCACAACCAATAATATCGCGACCCGAAAGGATTACGGGGATGGTATGCTCTTGAACAGGTGTCATTTCGACGAAGTTCATCGCATCCAAACCATCGAACAGTTCGGGTTCAAGTTCTAATTCCGAAAATTTCATTGGGCTTTTGTTTCGTTCTCTTGCGTTAGAATCTACTCCTCGATCGGTTCGCCAAGCAATGTCGCCGACGAGCAACTTGTTACGCGCACACGTACGTAGTCGCCCTTGCCGTAACCTCGACGGTCGAACACTACGACATTGTTCTGCGATGTGCGACCGAACAACTGCTCCTCGCTACGTTTCGAGGTGCCCTCGACCAATACGGTGAACTCTTTGCCCACGTCGCGACGGTTGCTTTCGAGCGAAAGCTCGTTTTGCAACGCGATAACCTCGTTCAAACGGCGAATCTTCTCCTGCTCCGATACATCGTCTGTCATCGTCTTTTGCGAACGGGTACCCGGTCGCTCCGAATACTTGAACATAAATGCCGACGAGTAGCCCACCTCGCGCATCAACGAGAGGGTCAGCTGGTGATCCTCCTCGGTCTCGGTGCAAAAACCCGAAATCAGGTCGGTAGTGATCGAGCAGTCGGGCATATAACGACGAATTGCGGCAATGCGATCCAAGTACCATTCGCGAGTATATTTGCGATTCATCAGCTCCAACATACGCGAGCTGCCCGATTGAGCAGGCAGGTGAATATGGCGGCAAATGTTGGGCATCGAGGCCATCACTTCGAGCAGTCGATCGCTGATATCTTTGGGATGCGACGTGGCGAAACGCACGCGCAACAGCGGCGAGATTTCGGCTACCATACGGATCAAATCGGGGAAACTGATCTGCTCCTCGTCTTGTGCCCAGCGATACGAATTGACATTCTGACCGAGCAGTGTTACCTCGCGGTAGCCTGCCTCAAACAGCGCGCGAGCCTCGGCCACGATGGTCTGCGGGTCGCGGCTACGCTCGATACCTCGCGTGTAGGGCACAACGCAATATGAGCAGTAGTTGTTGCAACCGCGCATAATCGAAACGAAGGCTGTAACGCCATTCTTATCCAGACGAACGGGCGCGATCTCGGCATAGGTCTCCTCGCGCGAAAGCTCGACATTCACGCCGTGCCCACCAGCCTCGGCAACCGCCAAAAGACGTGGCAGGTCGCGATATGAGTCGGGACCTGCAACCACATCAACGGCATACTCACCCTCGGTGAGCCTCTCTTTCAATCGTTCAGCCATACAGCCAATAACGCCAACCACCAACGAGGGCTTTGCCATACGATAGCGATCAATTTCGCGCATACGACCCCAAATACGCTGCTCGGCATTGTCGCGAATCGAGCAGGTATTTATTAATATTGCATCAGCATCGGTGATCTGCTCGGTGTAACGCCAACCCTCGTCTTGAAGAATTGAGGTTACAATTTCGCTATCACCGAAATT
>JAZUPN010000004.1:0-15558 GCA_045605245.1 Alistipes sp.
TAGGTTGCATACGCGTTACGCACCCGTGCGCCGGTCGCCAACAAATTGTGCAAGCACAATCCTTGCTGCCCCTCGACTTGCATGTGTTAAGCCTGCCGCTAGCGTTCATCCTGAGCCAGGATCAAACTCTCCATTGTAAAAAAATTATCAATATTGTTAGAGTCCTGACTACTTATTTCCTAAAAGGAATTGATGGATAAATACTACATTTCTCTCTAAAATTTACCAGTAATTCAAAGAACCTTGTTTGGAAAATATCTTTTCGCTTACTTGCCTTTCTCTCATCAATCGGCTTTCGTTAGTGATCGAAAGGGACTGCAAAGATAGGGCAAATATTTTTAACTACCAAATATTTTTCAAGAACTTTTGCAAAATTTTTCAACATTCCGTGTTTTAAGCTCTTTTCGATCGATTCTGCAAGCCATTGTTTCAGACCGCATCATCTTTCGTGTATATCTTAGAACCGTGTTTCTTTCGTTTTGCGGGTGCAAAGATAGCGCATAATTATCCTAACTTCCAAATATTTTTTGAACTTTTTTCGTGATTTTTTGATTATTTTTTCTACATTGCTGATTGTCTGCATTTTAACCCCGAAACTTTTTTCAACCATTTTTCATCGTTTAGCCACAGAGATCGCCTATTAGGGTCAGCAGCGTTATATGCACACATTTACCGATTGCACGTGCAGGCGCAAGGCGAGAATTCGGGACATTCGGCACACCTATATATTATATAAGGGAGGGACAATTCAAAAAGGAGTGCAGTTTTCTCAAAAAAGTTCGACTCGATTCAAAATTTTCACTCTTGCCCCTCAAAAAAAACATCTACCCTACCCTCAAAAAAATATCTATGAGCGACCGAAAAACATTTACGCTCCACCCCAAAAAAGCAGCTTGATGTCAAAAGCACCTGCATTCGCCCTACGAAAAAAACAATACCCCCTCCCCCCAAAAAAAACAATCCCGCCCTCCGAAACAGAGGGCGGGATTATCAATCCGACTCTTCGCGAAAAATTAGAAGCGAACGCTCAAACCTACGCGGAAGGTATTTTTCAGCTGGTCGTTTGCCAGATAGTATGCGAAGTCAGCCTCGATCATATCGATCACGCGAACACCAAGACCCACGGTTGCGTAGTTCATCTTCGCCTTGCCGTCGAGGTGGTAGCCCACGCGAGCTGCAACGGTATTGAATGCCATATACTCGGCACCGACACCTGCAACGAAGCCGCCAATACCCATAAACTTGTAACCAAGATCGACACCTACGTTGATTGCGTGAGCATCGCTCGGCTTAACGCCGAACATCGCACCCAGCGTAACCTTTCCGGGCAGAGCTGCGCCCTCGCCATCGCCATAGGCCAGCTTCGAGCCGATATTTGCAGCCTTCAAACCCAGATCGAGGTTAGCCTTCTCGCCCAGACCCAGACGATACATCATCGCCACGTCGAATGCGATAGCCGAGCCGCTTGCATCCTCACCGCTCTTCGAACTTACATAGTGGCCTGCAACGCCGACCGAGAAGTTGTCGATAATCTTGATACCGTAACCCAGATCAACGGTCATATCCTTCGGATCGTAGGTGCTACCGATGGGGTTGCCCTGCGGATCGTAGCCCTCGCTGCCCGCACTCTTCAAGAAGCGAAAACCGAGTTGAACCGAATGGCGCTCGGCGAAAGTGAAGTATGCACCTGCACCGAGAAGCATATTTTTCGATTCGAGGCCCTTCGTAAGGCCGCTTGCCCAAGGCGAGTAGAACGCACCCACCTGAACACTCTTCTCCGACAGCGGAGCCGCAGCGACATTGCTAAATACCGAGAATGCACTCGCTTCGGCAGCGGTCGAAAGGTCGCCCATAGCTGCCGAACGGGTATCAGCATTGATATCAACCATCGATGCTGCCTCCTGTGCCTTGACAGCACCCATTACGCAGAAGAGTGCTGCTGCCATCAATATAATCTTTTTCATAGCGTTTTTCTTAATTACTTCTTAACAATCGTACTCTTGTAAACCTCACCACCGAACGAAACCTCAACAGCGTAGTTGCCTGCGCCCAGCGACGACAGATCAACCTTCGCAGGAGCGAACGGATCGATCGTTGCGGTGGTCTCCATCACCATCGGGCCTGCTGCGTTGAAGATGCGGATGCCGATCGTGCCCTTCACATTCTGACCCATACGCACGTTCATATCACTAACTACGGGGTTGGGATAGAGCTCTACGGCCTTGCTATCGTCGCGAACCATAACCTTGAAGGTGGTGCTTGCGGTCTTGTTACCTGCATCGCGTGCAGTAACGGTTACATCAACCAGACCATATTTCGAGCCGCTGACAACCAACTTGCCATTATCGATACGTGCAACTGCGGTCGAAGAGCTGATCGGAACGTCGTAGTTCAACGGTTCGTTGTTAGCATCGGTAAAGTAGCTTGCCAGATCGTAGCTTTGGGTCAGGCCCGTTGCACCCATATATACATCGGGGATCTGCGTTGCTACGGGCGCCTCGTTGCCGATAATCGTGAAGGTGAAGGGAACCTGCGCCGAAGTCAGGCCCGTCTCGTCGGTTACGACAACCTTTGCCGAGTAGGTGCGAGAATTGAGGTTCTGGCTGTTGCCCGTAAAGGTAACGGTAACCTTGTTGCCCTCGGTAGCCAACTTAACGTAGCTATCAACCGAGCCAACGATCTTTGCACTCCACTTATCGCCATTGGGCTCCTCGGCATTGAACTCAATCGAAGCCTTATCCCAATACTGCAAGGTCTTCGAAGTCTCGCCCACAGCCGTCAAAACGGGAGGAAGATTATTCTTGGTCTTGCCCGAAACCTTTGCAGCCTCCGACGACAAACCGAACTGGTCGGTAGCGACAACCTCGATATAGTAGGTGGTGTTATTTGCCAAACCGGTAAGCTCAATCGACTTACGCGCACCAGGCTCGGCTGTTACAGTGGTCGTTACAGCCGATGCCATCGAGCTCGATGTCGAGCGTTTGATGGTATATTTCGCAATGTTCTCACCGATGCAGTCTGCAATACCCGTAAAGCTGATAGTCAGCGAGGTATAGGTCGAATTATCAACCGCGAGATCTGTAACTGCCTTGGGAGCAGTAGGATCGTTCGTAACAACGGTACCCGTGCTGCCGCCAAGCGAAGCCTTATTCCAATCATCAACCGCGAGCAGAGCTACGTTATAGGTGGTCTGCGGACGGAGTTTGTTGATCTTCGCACTGATCTTGTCGCCAACGCTCTTCTCGCCAACCGTTACGGTCGAGGGACCATAGAGCGTACCTGTCGAGGTAACATTGCCACTCTCCGAGATAGAGATCTTACCGGTGCTCCAATATACGCGATAGTTATTTACGGGTGCGCCGGTGTAGTCGCCCGTAACAGTCCATTCGATAGTTGCCGAAGTCATAGTCGCAGCGGTCTGTTCGAACGCTCCGGGGGCCTCAGGCGAGACGTGATCATCGGGCAGCGGAGTTTCGCCCTCGATCTTGGTCAGCAGCTTATCAGCATCAACCAGACCGTGGCCCATCTTACCGCGATAGTCCTTCATATACATATAGTAAGTACCTTCATTTGTGGGCAGATACTTATAGTCATCATCTTTCAGATAGCTCTCGATATCGCGAGCAGTCTCATAGAGATACTCCTTCATCTTGGCAGCAGTAATATCGACACCGCGCTCATCGGCATACGACAGCGCAAGTGCAACAACACCCGAAACGTGAGGACACGCCATCGAGGTGCCGCTCATATAGTCGTAGCTATTTACAACGGTGCTATAAACCTCGGCGGTTGAGCTACCGTAGCCGTAAGGACCTGCATAGGGGTTAGCCAAATCGCTGAAGAAGGGGTCGCCACCCGGAGCCGAAATATCAACCCAAGTACCATAGTTGGTATAGTATGCGGGACGATAGTCGGCAGCGATCGAAGCAACTGCAACTACATTCTCATCAGCAGCGGGATACTTCTTGATATCACCCTCGTAGTAACCCTCGTTACTTGCAGCGAAGATAACCAGACCACCCTTCATCGGGCCTACCTGAACCTCGCCGCTCTCGTCCATACCTGCATAATCAGAGAAATACTCGATCGCCGTACGCAACGACGAGAACTGATCCGAATTCCAATTGATGTTCGAATTGGTGAAGCCCCAGCTGTTCTGGCTGATAACTGCGCCATTGTTACAACCGTAGGTGATAGCCTTTGCTGCAACATCAGCACCACGACCCGTACCCTCGTCGCTCATCGTAGCACAACTCATAATCAATACGCCACTCTTGGTGTCGGTACCACCTGCGATACCCGAAACGCCCTTGCCGTTGTTGTTCATCGCTGCGATCACACCTGCGCAGTGAGTACCGTGATTAGCACCCATAGCAGCAGTGGGATTCTTCATCGCGCTGAAACCCTTGTTCGAGTAGAAGTTGTAGCCATATACGTCATCGACATAGCCATTGCCGTCATCATCAACGCCGTCAGTACCATTCTTCTCGGCCTCGTTGTACCAGATATTGCCTGCCAAATCCTCGTGGTCGTGATCAACAACACCATCGACAACCGATACGATAACCTTGTCCGAGCCGGTGCACTTCTCCCACGCGGGAACGACATTTACGTCAGCACCCTTAACAGCACCCTTGATATAGGGGTCGCCATTCGACTTCTTCCAATCGGTACCGTTGTTCTGGAAGTGCCACTGCTTCTCAAATCTGGGGTCATCGAACGGAGTCTCGTCGCTTGCCAAAACCTGCTCAACCTCGGCAGCTACGCGACCCATAGTAACTTTCGGCAACGAGATCTCGACATTGTACTCGACAACGGCCAGCTCATTGATGCCGGTCAGCATCTGACCAACCTTCGACATCGATACGCCCTCGTCGAACGAGATCTTGTACCACAAATGCAGACCCGCCTTGCGCTGACGAGCTTCGAAACGACCTGCGTCGGGGAACAGACGCTCGATCTTATATGCACCTACATTCTTGCAGAAGAGGTCGATATCCTCGACTCCCGTTGCAATAGTGCCCTCGGTCATCAAAGCGGTTGCACTCTCAACCTGCTCGATAGCCGACTCGCGGAACTTCACGATAATCTCACCCGGAATAGCCACCTCTGCGCTATGAACCATAACGGGTTTCTGCGCCAACGCCTGCGAAGATACCGAGCCGTCGATCTTCATCTCGTCAAGATTGGTCTCGACACACGATGCCAACATCATCGTTGCGCACATCAAAAGTAAAAATTTACATTTCATAATGCTGTTATTAAATTGTTTGCTCCTTGATTTTGCGACCCTTTCGGGTTAATTTTGCGACCCTTCCGAGCCACTGCTCATTCCATTGCGCCCTTTTGCCTTGCGGCGAGGAGACTTCGGCAAATCTATTTATTTAGATCACACCGCCTGCGACACCTGCAAAAAGCGCATTTCTGAACTTACAAATATATTCATTTTCCGCGTATCGACAAAAAAAAGAGGGACAAATCGCATTGTCCCTCTACATTTTTCGATCCTCGATCGCCTTTATGACAGAATCGGTCAGTCTTGATTGAAAAATTTGAATTGGAAAATCAGCAGATAGAAGACCGCAACCGAGATATAGGCATCGGCCAAATTGAAAATCGCGCCGAAGAAGTAGTTGTTGCTATCGACCAGGAACGAGAGCCAATCGGGAATTCCATTCCACTGGAACAGAGGGAAGTAGAACATATCCACCACGCGGCCGTGCATCAGTCCAGCATAGCTGCCGCCGAACTCCGCCACCGAATAGGGGGTCGATTCCGAGAAGATCAGACCATAGACTGCGCTATCAATGATATTGCCGACCGCGCCCGCAAAGATCAGCGCGAAACCAACAATCACACCCGTAGGGGCCTTCTGGCGAATCAGATACCAGAGATACCACGCGATACCGCCCGCCATCACGACACGGAACAGACTCAAAAAGAGCTTGCCCCAATCCTTGCCCAACTCCATTCCGAACGCAAAGCCAGGATTCTCGACAAAGCGCAGCTGAAACCAATCTGGAAAGACGATAATCGCCTCGCCCAGAGCTAAATGAGTCTTAATCCAAATTTTGAGTAATTGATCTGCCAATAGCAGCAGAACGATCAATATTGATAATTTTTTACCGTTCATAAAGTTCGTTATTCGAATTATAGTATGACAAAAGTAACTATTTTTTGGCAAAAAGCAACGCTTTGAAACAATCTGGAATTAGATTCTTCTCTTTCATTTATAAAGGCAAAGCGATTTCAAAGAAATCGTCAATTTCTGCGGCTCGCCTTCGGCGACCCCCGCAGCCGCAGAAATTGGATCGGTTGAGAACAAAGTAAAATAGCCCTTTCAACGTGCATATATAAAAAAGCAAAAGCGACCCCATCTTGGGATCGCTTATGCCTGATTGGTTCAGAGCCTAATTATTTCGTAGCCTCCTTAACCTTCTCAGCAGCAGCCTTTACAGCGTCAGCAGCCTTCTGTGCAGCATCAACACCAGCCTCAACCTTCTCAGCGGTCTCAACTACCTGCTCAGCTACCTCCTCAACCTTGGTCTGCTCGCAAGCCTCAGCGTCCTCGCAATCAGCGCACTCAGCCTCGGTGCACTCCTCAGCAGCCTCAACTACCTCAACTGCCTCATCAGCAACAGCCTCTGCCTCAGCAGCGGGCTGGTTAGCGTTACCGCAACCTACGAATGCGAAAGCTGCAGCTACTACCATAAAAGAGAAAAACTTCTTCATAGTCGTAAATAAATTAAATTGTTAAACCTTGCAAAAATAACTCTTTGATTTCAAAAAAGCAAATAAAAAATTCGATAAATGTGCTTTTTTACTCATTTTTTCGCACTATTTCGCTCATCGGAATATCTGCGCGAGTAATATGAGCCTTCGGGAAAAGTGTTTTGACACGCCCCCAAAGCATCGTAGCCTCCTCCTGCGTCAGGCAATTTCCGACCGAAACAATGAAATAGGGATTGCGATAATCCTTATAAATCGGGGTATTCGGGAAACTTGCACGGAACATCTGCTCGGCCTCGGCCGCACGCACACGCGCGTCCTGACTATTGTCGTAGAAGATGCCGATACGATAGCCGCGTACATTGGCACGCGAAGATTGCACCGTAGCCGAAGCCACCGCCGACGAAGCATCGCCGTGCTCGCGCACCTCGACCGACGCGCCGCCCTGCTCCATCGCCAAACGGTCGCGGAAAGTATCAAGATTCTGCGCTCCGACCGCAACTGTCGCCAGCAATGCGATCACCATCAATATCATTCGTTTCATATCGTTCCTCCTCTGTTATTTCGATCAGATCTCGCTGATCTTCTCGGTTGTAATTGCAAATTTACGAAGAAATTTGGTCAATTCCATCTCCGCGATATAAATATTTTTACGCACAGGGCCCACCTTCGCCTTCGCATCGACACTCACACTCATCTCGTCGAACTGATTATTACGAGCTCTGTTCAGCACAACCACCGCCGAAAGCGGGTCGCTGATCTTCATTCGTGTCGAGATTTCGAGCTGTCCCTCAAAGCGTTTCGGCAGCACAACAGCCTCGCGCAACTGCAACGTCAGCACCTCGCTACCGCGAAAACGCAGTGTCAGCACAGCATCTTCCAGTGCGATTTTATGGCGCGTCTCGTTTGCCACACTAATCAGCGCATCGACACCCGACAAGCCGTGCGGCACAATATCATCAAGGCTCTCGAAGCGGATATTTTCGCGCAGTTTCTCCGCCTGACGCTCTGCGTTGCAGGCGCTGAACATCGCCGCGCACAGAGCCACAACAATCAGTAAATAGACTCTTTTCATCGTTTTACACCCATATAAATATATGCAACACCGAATGTCAGCGGCAATGCGCGACACTCCTGCAACCCTGCCTCGCCCATCATCTCGACAAAGCGTTCGGGCGACGGGAAGGCATCAACCGACTTCGGCAGATAGTTATACGCCGCACGATCGCGCGAAATCCAGCCACCCACAGCGGGCAGAATCTTATGAAAATAGAAACGATACAATGCGCCAAATATTTTGTTGTTGGGCTGCGAGAATTCCAAAATCATCATCACTCCGCCCTTGCGCAGTACGCGGGTCATCTCTTTGAGACCCTGCTCCTTATGTGCGAAGTTGCGGACACCGAAGCCCACCGTAACCGCATCAAACGCAGCCTCATCGAAAGGCAGCTGCTCGGCATCGGCAATCATCAACTCGATTCGATCCGACAGACCTCGCTTGGCAATCTTCGTGCGACCCACCTCGACCATTTCGACCGAAATGTCCGAGCCCGTAATATGCACTTGATCAGAGAGTTTGGTCAGTGCAACCGCCAAATCGCACGTTCCCGTTGCCACATCGAGCACCTTTTGCGGGTTGTAGGCACGCAACTCGCGCACCGCACGTCTGCGCCACAAGTGGTCGATGCCGAACGAGAGCAGATGGTTCAGGCGATCATAACTCGGAGCGATGCGATCGAACATCGTTCGCACCTGACTCTTTTTCGATTCTTCGTGATTGTATGGTTTCATAAATTTATTGGTAACGTATTGTAGTATCGGGTTTTATAAACGAAATAATCATTGTCGGGATCACCATCAGCAGCACAATCACAGCCACCGTACCCACATTCAGCGCAACGAGCCACCACAGCTCGATACTGATCGGCACCTCCGAGAGCATATATCCCGAAGGATCGAGTTTAATGATGTGCCCCCAATATTGCAACGCGCAGATTAACAGTCCGATAGCATTACCCCACAGCGCACCGCGACCGACGATATAGAACGAACGATAGAGGAACACGCGCTGGATTGCGCCGTTACGCATACCCATCGCCTTCAAAAGGCCGATCATTCGCGTACGTTCGAGCAGGATAATCAACATTGCCGAGATCATATTCATCAGCGCAACTGCGATCATTATCACAATGATTACCAGCGCATTAACATTATGTGCGCGTAGCCAATCAAAGATTGTCGGATAGCGACGTTCGATATCCTCGGCCATCAGATTGTGCCCCTCCGCAAGGCTCACTTCCGCCGCAATGCGATCGACCTCGGTCGAGAAATCCGACAGGCGCGAAAAGTCATTCGTATTGATTTCGTAGCCCGTAATCTGCTCCTCGCTCCAATTGTTAAGTCGCTGAACATTACGCAGTTCGGTCAGCACAATCAGATCATCCATCTCGCCCATTCCGGTCGAATAGACTCCGCAAACCTTGAAACGATCGCGGCGCGGAAGGCCATCCTCCTGCACGAAAAGCATCTCCACACGCGAAGCGGTATCGAGGCGCAACATCGCCGCTATCGACTCCGAAATGAGCAGATCCTTATGTCGCTCCGCGCCCCCGACACGCGGCAACGATCCGCGCACCATATTTGTAGCGAAGAATGTCGAGTCGTAGCCCTCTCCCACGCCTTTGAGCATTACGCCCTGCATCGCCTCCGAGGTGCGGATGATGCCGCCTTTAACGGCAAAGGCCGCGATCGAGCGGGTTGCATCGAGGGCCTTCACGCGCTCCTCAAACGTGGGTGCGCAGAGGATCGGATTGCGTTCGAACGAAGAGTTACCATCGAGATTAACCACCTGAACGTGAGCACCGAAGCCGATAATTTTATCGGTGATTTCGCGCTTGAAGCCCGTAATGACAGCCAACGCCACGATCATCACCGCAAGGCCAATGGCAACGGTCGCCGTAGCGATTCGCACCATAACATTGCGGCTGTTCTCGTCGGGCGACAAGGCAAGGCGGCGTGCTATGAATAGTTCGAGGTTCAAAATTTCGCTAATTTTATGCAAAGTAAGGTAAAAATTTTATATTTTTGTCCAAAACCAAAGATTTTATGGCAAAACTTGCACTCATTACCGGCGCGTCGTCGGGTATCGGTGAGGCCACCGCACGAAAATTGGCCTCGTTAGGTTACGATCTTGTACTCACAGCGCGTCGTGGCGACCGCCTTGCAAAGCTCGCCGAAGAGATTCGCTCGATGTCGGGCGTGGAGGTTCAGACACTCATCTTCGATGTGCGCGACGAGAAGGCTTGCGAAGAGTATTTGGCACAGATTCCCGCCGACCGCGCAATTGATGTTTTGGTCAATAATGCAGGTTTGGCAGCAGGTTTGGAGCATATCGATGCAGGTTCGACCGAAGATTGGAACGCGATGATCGACACAAACGTCAAGGGTCTGCTCTATGTTACGCGCATCGTTTCGCGCCGAATGATCGAACAGCAGCGCGGCCACATCGTTAATCTCGGCTCGATTGCAGGTACGCAGCCCTACGAAAATGGTGCGGTCTATTGCGCATCGAAGCACGCCGTACACGCCATTTCGCAGTCGATGCGTTCGGATCTGGTTGCACACGGAATTAAGGTGAGCGAGGTGCGCCCCGGTATGGTCGAGACGGAGTTTTCGGTGGTGCGTTTCCACGGCAACGAGGAGCGTGCGAAGGGTGTTTATAAGGGCGTTACCCCTCTGACAGGCAGCGATATAGCCGAGGTGATCGGTTGGATCGTAAGCCAGCCTGCGCACGTCAATATCGACGACGTACTGATCACTCCGCAGCAGCAGGCCAACGCCTACCTGACCGTTCGCAAATAGGCGGTGCGGTTGGCTAAAAGGTCGAAAGACACAATAAATTTTGGCCGGAATCGTTACATTTGCAACGATTTTAGAAACAAAAAACAGTAGAAAATTATGTCAATAAGCGGAATTAATTTTGAATGGATGCTGATTATCATCATCGGCATTATCGGAATGTTGGTGCAGGGCCGTTTGCAGTCGGTCTTTGCGAAATATTCGCGCGTACGTACCTCGAATGGTATGACAGGTCGCGATGTGGCCGAGAAGATGCTACGCGACAACGGCATCTATGACGTGAAAGTAATCTCGACACCGGGCCATCTGACCGACCATTACAACCCCGCCAATAAGACCGTAAATTTAAGTGAATCAGTCTATAACTCGCCCTCGATCGCTGCGGCAGCCGTTGCCAGCCACGAGTGCGGGCACGCCGTTCAGCACGCTCGCGGATATGTGTGGGTTGAGATGCGAACCAAACTCGTACCGCTGATTTCGATCACCTCGCGTTTCTCGACGTGGGTGATTATTCTCGGTATTTTGACAATCAACATCTTCCCCGCGCTCTTCTGGATCGGTATTCTGATGATTGCCGCATCGGCACTCTTCTCGATCATTACCCTGCCCGTTGAATACAACGCCTCGGCCCGCGCGCTCGATTGGTTGCGCTCGACCCGCACGCTCGACGACTCGCAGATGGAGGGGGCGACGATCTCGCTGCGTTGGGCGGCTCGCACCTATCTGGTGGCGGCATTGAGTGCAATTGCGACACTACTCTACTATATCGGTTTCGCTCGCAACAGTTCGCAGGAATAGGGGACAGCGACTCGCAAAATAGACTGCAAAATCTACAAGAATAGACGATGGAACAGATCGATCAGGCAGTATTTTTGGCACTCAATTTCGATGGCGGCTCGGCTATCGACCACGCGATGTTGGTTATCTCCGGGCGATTGACGTGGCTACCGCTCTATCTGCTGATCATCTTCCTCATTTGGCGACGATATGGCTGGCGCACAACGCTTTTCGCTCTTCTGCTGATCGCGGCGGCAGTGGGTTTGGCCGACCAGATCTGCAACCTCTTCAAGAACGGATTGCAGATGTTGCGCCCGAATCACGATGCGGATGTGATCCCATATATGCACTTCCCACTGCAAAATGGCGTGCCGTTCATCAATAAAGGCTTGTATGGTACCGTTTCGGCACACGCCGCAACGACCGTAGCCATTGCCTGCCTTGCCGCATCGTTCATTAAGCGTCAATGGTTCATTGGCGTTGCCGCTACGTGGGCGATACTTATCTG
Source organism: Alistipes sp. (assembly GCA_045605245.1). Lineage (GTDB taxonomy): Bacteria > Bacteroidota > Bacteroidia > Bacteroidales > Rikenellaceae > Alistipes. The sequence continues at coordinate 11,873 of JAZUPN010000004.1, forward strand.
TTACTCACGCATTTACATCGGAGCGCACTACCCCTCGCAGGTCATCGCAGGCATCGTGCTCGGTGTAGCGATCGGTCTTGTAGGAGTGCAAATTGCCCGTCGCTGCAAGCTCTACAAACCACTCGAAGAGTAAAAAACGATACCTATATTTATATAAATGGCCCCGAAATGTTCATATTTCGGAGGATTGTTCGTATCTTTGCAGATTGAGAAATAACTATAAAACAAGATATATCTATGGCATTTGAACTCAGCGAACAGGAACAGTTGCGACGTAATTCACTCGCACAGCTGCGTGCATTGGGCATCGATCCCTATCCCGCAGAGATGTTCGACGTAACGGCAACAGCCGCAGAAATTCAGCAGAATTTCGACCCCGAAAAGAATAACTATCAAGATGTTCGCGTCGCAGGCCGTATTATGAGCCGCCGCATTATGGGTAGCGCATCGTTCTTCGAGATTCAGGACCACACGGGCCGAATCCAGATCTACATCCGCCGCGACGACATCTGCGAGGGTGAGGACACCACACTCTACAATACCGTATTCAAAAAGCTGCTCGACATCGGCGATTTCGTTGGTATTGAGGGCTTTGCGTTTATCACAAAGACCGGCGAGCTGTCGGTTCACTGCCGCTCGTTCAAGGTATTGAGCAAGTCGATCCGCCCGCTGCCTATCGTTAAGGAGAAGGATGGTCAGGTTTATGACGCGCTGACCGACCCAGAGGTACGCTATCGTCAGCGTTACCTCGATCTGGCGGTCAATCCCCACGTGCGCGAGGTATTCGTTAAGCGCGCGAAGATTATGCAGACGATGCGCGAGTTCTTCAACGAACACGGTTGCTTGGAGGTCGAAACACCTATCCTTCAACCCATCCCTGGTGGTGCTGCGGCGCGTCCGTTCATCACTCACCACAATGCGCTGGACACCGATTTCTATATGCGAATCGCTACGGAGCTCTACTTGAAGCGACTGATCGTGGGTGGTTTTGCAGGTGTTTATGAGTTCGGTAAGAACTTCCGTAACGAGGGTATGGACCGCACTCACAACCCCGAATTTACCTGTATGGAGATCTACGTCGCTTACAAGGACTACAAGTGGATGATGTCATTCACCGAGCAGATGTTGGAGCGCGTGGCAATGGCTACGAACGGTACCACCGAGCTGATGATCGGCGACAAGCAGATCTCGTTCAAGGCTCCCTTCCGTCGTCTGACGATGACCGACGCAATCAAGGAGAAGACCGGTTACGACATTACGGGTCAGTCGGAGGAGCAGCTGCGCGAGGCTTGCAAGCGTCTGAATGTTGAGATCGACGACACGATGGGTAAGGGCAAGTTGATCGATGCAATCTTCGGTCAGTACTGCGAGGAGGATCTGATTCAGCCTACGTTCATCTGCGACTACCCCATCGAGATGTCGCCCTTGTGCAAGCGCCATCGCGAAAATTCGGACCTCACCGAGCGTTTCGAGCTCTTCGTGAATGGTAAGGAGCTCTGTAACGCATACTCGGAGTTGAACGACCCGATTGATCAGTACGAGCGTTTCCAGGAGCAGATGCAGCTCAGCGAGCGTGGCGACGACGAGGCGATGTTTATCGATATGGACTTCGTTCGCGCGTTGGAGTATGGTATGCCTTCGTGCCCTGGTATGGGTATCGGCATCGACCGTCTGACGATGTTTATGACCAACCAGCCCTCGATTCAGGATGTTCTCTTCTTCCCCACGATGCGCCCCGAAAAGAAGGTGCAGCGCGACGACGATGCGAAGTATGTCGAGGCAGGCGTTCCCGCCGAGTGGGTTGCAGTTGTACAGAAGATGGGCTACATCACCGTTGATGCTGTGCGTGGCACTGCGCAGTCGGGCGGTATGAAGCTCTTCAACGACCTCTGCGGCTTCAACAAGAAGAACAAGTTGGGTCTTGCAACCGCCGAAATGAAGGCGTGGATCGAGGCACAGGCGTAATTTTGAATTCAAGATTCAAGATTAAGAAATAGAATTAATATTTAACCAATTAAAAATAGGAATAATACTATGAGAAAGAAGATTGTAGCCGGTAACTGGAAGATGAACACCACTCCCGTTGAAGGCGTTGAGCTGGCAAAGAATGTTGTTGCCGGTAAGGGCGAGGTTTGCGACTGCGTAAACTTCATCGTTTGTCCTCCGTTCACCCATTTGAGCGAGGTATTGAAGGTTGTTCGTGGCACCGGTATCGCTGTTGGTGCACAGGATTGCGCTACCGAGGCAAAGGGTGCTTACACCGGTGAGGTTTCGGCCGCAATGATCGCATCGCTGGGTTGCGAGTACGTAATCCTCGGCCACTCGGAGCGTCGCCAGTACTACGGTGAGACTTCGGAGACCCTCAATAAGAAGATGGCACAGGCTTACGCTAACGGTCTGACTCCCATCTACTGCGTTGGTGAGAACCTCGACGAGCGCGAGGCTGGCAACCACTTCGCAGTTTGCAAGGCACAGATCGAGGAGGTTGTTTTCAACCTGACCGAGGAGCAGTTTGCGAAGCTCGTTATCGCTTACGAGCCCGTTTGGGCAATCGGTACCGGCAAGACCGCAACCGCAGAGCAGGCACAGGAGATTCACGCATACATCCGTCAGGTGCTGGCCGAGAAGTTCGGCGAGGCTGCTGCTAACACTCCTATCCTCTATGGTGGCTCGTGCAAGCCTTCGAACGCTGCCGAGATCTTCGCAAAGGAGGATGTTGATGGCGGTTTGATCGGTGGTGCTGCACTGAAAGCAGAGGACTTCCTCGCTATCGGCAAGGGTTTTTAATCCACTGTTAACCAAATGTAAAAAGCCGTGCCTTTCGAGGTGCGGCTTTTTTAATTCACTAAACTCGATTCAAGCGGATCTGCTAATTCAAGATTCAAAAAGCAAAATTCAAAATTAATGCGCGATTGAGGAGTAATCGCCCGCCAACGATAACCTACATTTATAGCAAAAAAATTGTGAGTTGTGAGTTGTGAATTGTGAATTGTGAGTTGTGAATTGTAAAAACAAAAAGCCCGAACCGCAATGGTTCGGGCCTTTTGCTTATAGAGTGTTAAGTTGCTTAACGCATCTCAACAAAGTTACCGCAGTGGCGGAAAGTGGGAACTACCTTACCAGCGTTCTTCTTCGAAGCCTTCTGGCCATTGATGAAGTACTCACGCTCACCCGACTTGCGTACCAACTCGGTAATAACCTTACCTGCGGGAGCAAGACGAGCCTTGGTTACGTACTCAACGCGAGCGTCATCCGAAGCAGCAGTCATCGATGCGTTGAAGAACGGATCAACCATAATGGTGTACGAGCTACCTACGATACCGAAGATACCGAAACCGTCAGCCTCTATCTCATACTGTGCATTTACGGGATCGTTGAAGAACTTGATCGCGCCAGTGCTCGAAATACCTGCATCGAGGAAGAGCATACCTGCAGTACTCAAACTCCACAAGTTAGCCTCAGTAGTACAGAGGGTTGCAAATACGTCATAAACGTTGCTACCTGCGGTCAAATCGGGCATATCCTGCGGAGTGAACTGCAAGTAACCACCGTTGAAGGTCCAAACGATCGAGTCGTCGTAGCTTGCACCAAGTGCGCCACCTGCTGCACCTACCATCTTAACGGTCTGGTCATCAACCGAACCACCCATGAGTGCTGGCTGTACGACAAGGAATTGGGGCTGACTC
>JAZUPN010000005.1:0-9876 GCA_045605245.1 Alistipes sp.
ACCTGCAACAGACGAGTCAGAATACCCTCGACATCCTCGCCGACATATCCCGCTTCGGTCAGCACCGTAGCATCGACAATCGTAAAAGGAACATCCAGCAGACGAGCTATCGTGCGGGCCATCAGCGTTTTACCCGTACCCGTAGGACCAACCAAGATGATATTCGACTTATCAATCTCGACATCGCTCTGCATATCCGAAGCGGCAACCAGACGCTTGTAATGGTTATAGACCGCCACCGACATATATCGCTTGGCTGCATCCTGACCAATTACATACTGATCCAAAAACGCCTTAATCTCGGCAGGTTTGATCAACTCCTTCATTTCGAGTTTGTCGATCTTCTGCGAGCCACGCTTTTCGTCGTCGTTTTCGTGCAGAATCAAATGGCCCTGCTCGATACATTTGTTACAGATATTGGCACCTGCACGACCCGAAAAGAGGAGTTCAACCTCCGAGCGTGGCGCACCGCAGAACGAGCAACAATCTTCGCCGTTATATGCTTTATTGTTTTTTCCCATCTTAATTGTTTATCTGTTTCGCATTAACGCTTAACGCTTTTCGCGCTTTGTAAGCACCTCATCAATCAGACCATAGGCCTTTGCCTCTTCGGCCGAAAGCCAATAATCACGATCGGCATCGCGTTCTATCTTCTTGATTGTCTGACCTGTATGCAACGATAAGATATCATACAACTCGCGCTTGGTACGCAAAATTTCACGTGCCGTAATCTCGATATCCGAAGCCTGACCCTGCGTACCGCCCAGAGGCTGATGGATCATCACGCGCGAATGGGGCAATGCCGAACGCTTACCCGCAGCACCAGCTGCAAGCAGCACAGCACCCATCGATGCAGCCATACCCGTACAGATCGTTGCAACGTCGGGCGCAACTAACTGCATCGTATCATAGATGCCTAAACCCGCCGAAACCGATCCGCCGGGCGAATTGATATAGATCTGAATATCCTTATCGGGATCAACCGACTCCAAAAAGAGCATCTGTGCCTGAATGATATTCGCTGCATCGTCATAAATCGGAGCACCGAGGAAGATGATGCGGTCCATCATCAAACGCGAAAAGACATCCATTGTAGCGACATTCAGCTGACGCTCCTCGATGATCGTCGGCGAAACGTAACCCTGTGCAATCGACTGGAAATTATGCAGTTTCAAACTCGAAATGCCCAGATGGCCCATTGCATATTTCTCGAATTCGTTTTTCATATACTCGTTGTTATATCGTGATCGTAACAAAAGACTCCATAAGCACCGATCTTTATGCAAAAATCAATCCTTACGGAGTCTTAAAGTGGATTTTCCGCTCGGCTTACCTGCCGTCGGACAGTGTCAAGCGGCAGAGATCAACGGTTTAGGCGTTGAGCTTCTCAACGATCTTACCGAACTCCTCGGTCGAAACCTTCTTGTTCGAAACCTTAACCTGCTCGCGCAGAGCATCAACGATCTTCGACTCGTAAAGCTTGTCGTAGATCTTTGCTGCCTCCTGCTTGTTCTCCAAAATCGAGCGGCCATAGTTGGTCAGCATATCTTCGGGAGCCGAAGCCATACCGTACTGTGCGAACTGCATTGCAGCCAAAGCCTTTGCCTCCTGCAAAGCCTCCTCCTCGGTAACCTTCAAATCGAGCTCCTTGGCGTAATGCTTCTGGATCAGGCTCCACTCGTACATCTTCAAGAAACCAGCAAAGTCCTTCTCGATATCCTCCATCGAGAACTTACCCTCGTTGATTACGAACAACCAATGCTTCAAGAATGCCTCAGGCAACTTCATATCGGCCTTCTTAACCAACATCTCGCGCATATGCTGAACGAACAGGTAGTCGCTATCGCGCTTCAAATCGCCAGCGATCTGTGCATCGATGAACTCGTCCAGACCCTTCTCGTCCTTAACATTACCCTCAGGGAATGCCATCTTGAAGAACTCCTCGTTCAATTCGGGCTCTGCAAAGCGACGAATCTTGGTGATCTCCAACTCGAACTCAGGCTTAATCTCGGCCAACTCCTCTGCCTTAACGCCGAGGATAGCCGCACGCTGCGACTCGCTCTTGAACAACTCATTTACATTAACCGACATCTTGTCGCCAACCTTCTTGCCGATGAAGGGCTTACGCTCCTCGTCGCTCATCGAGATCAGACCAACGTATGCATCCTCTACGCGCATATCGCCGTTGTCCAACGTACCCGACAGAGCCTCGTCAGCCTCGACGGTCTCAACCTCTACCAGACGGCCGAAGCGGCGCAGGTAGTTCGAGCGGAAGTTGTCGTGCATCTCCTTCGAGATCTCGATGTTGTAGTAAGTGAGCTTATCCTTGTCCGAAAGTTTGATATCGATAGCGGGAGCCTCACCAATCTGGAATACGAACTCGAAATCGGTCTGATTGTCGAAATCGAACTCCTTCTGCTCGTCGCTGGGCAGTACGTCGCCGATGAAATCGATCTTCTCCTTCTCCAAGTACTCGAAGCAAGCATTCGAGGCGAGCTTATAAGCCTGCTCTGCCAAAACGCCCTTGCGGTACATTTTGTTGATGATACCCATAGGCACCATACCGGGGCGGAAGCCGGGGACATTAGCCTTGCGCTTGTACTCGCGGAGGGTCTTCTCGACTGCCTCTGCATAATCGGGCTGGCTCACCGTTACGCGGATAAGCGAGGTGAGATCTTCGTGATGTTCTCTTACAATGTTCATAGTGAAATAGTTATATTTATTTTATTACTTTTTGAGCATAATTTGGACTGCAAAGGTACTCTTTTTTTACGAAATAATCTGCAACTAACCGAAAAAAAGCGATATAAGTACAACATTACTCGAAAAAAGTGTCGATTTCCCATCCCCAAAGATTTCCGATCTCTTTTCACTGCACACAAAAAAGGCCGCCCCCGAAAAGGGGCGGCCAACCGAACGTCTCTTCAATCTTTATCTAACCGAGACGTAAGGCAAGATGGAAATATTAGTACTTCCAAGTCTGGCTAACGTAAGCACCCGAAGTGTTGTTGTTAGTGCTCGAAATACGGCAACCGCGCATAACGTGGATCGACTTACGACCAACATATGCAGTCCAGTAGTCCTTGTACTCCGACTCAGCCGAACCCTCACCCTTGAAGGTGTAGGTCATCCAACCCAGATCGCTGCCATCAGCACCGATCATCTTAGCCTTGTAGTAGATGGTGCACGAACCGCTCGATACAGCGTAACCTACACGGTTATCATCTGCGTTACGGCTCGAACCCGAACCACTCTGGCCCGAACGCTGGGGAGCGAACTGGTCAACGTGTACACGGCCCCACTCTGCAGCCTCACCGAAGCCAACGGGATCGCTAACGGGATACCACTCCAAGTCGGTAGGATCCTGATAGTAGTACTGCAACTTGTAATCGGGAATAGTCTTATTCTCGTCCTCATACATCAGGTTAACCAAACGAATGTATGCCCAAGTCGAAGTGATCTCGGTAACATCCGAAGGATACTCACCGGTGTTGTCGATTACGATAGGAGCAGCAGCCAAATCGGTAACGAACAGATCCTGCATACCTGCGCCAACGGTGAAATCCGACTCATAGAAGAGAGTGCCATCACCCAGAAACCACTTCATATGGTGGGTACCGGGATCAATGATGTAATGACGCGACTGGCTGGGAACCATACCACGTGCACCGAGGTAGGTATAATCCTCCTGCCACAGAACCTGATCGTCAATAGTGATGCTATAAACACGACCTGCGGTCGTCGATGCCTCGGGAATCATACGATAGATCTGGATGAGCGCCTTCTCGCTTGCATCAACCTGCTCGCACTTATACATCTGCTCGTGCTTGTTACACGAAACCAATGCAGCCATCGAGGCAAAAGCAATGATTATATACTTAAAGAATTTCATATCTTAATCTTTTATTAAGTTAATATAACTTTTACCCAGAATTATTCTTCGATAGTTACACCAGGATAAGTCTCAGGATAGCCATTGGGATAGCAGAACCAAGGAATCGAGCACTGGTAGTAAGGAGTATTACCGGGAACGGGACGCAGAGCCTTCAGACCGGGGATGTTCCACATGTACTCCGAGTTGTAACGAGGACGGATACGGAATACGGGCGAACCCTCCAAGTTCTGGGTCTGGCTGAAACGACCGCGATAGCCCTCAAAGTTAGCAGGAGCCAAGTAGTAGCCCTTGAATACCTTGGTGGGATCATCGTCGCGCTTCTGCTGAAGCTCGTTCGAAGTCCAACCGTTATCAACGTGAGGATACTCACCGGTGTAAACAACATCGTAGAAGTTCTTACGCATATCTACCCAGATCTCAGGCGAACCCCAAGGATAGAGAGCAACGTACTTCTGCATCATAATGTGCGACATAGTCAGATCCTCGGTAGTCAACTGACCTACGAACGGACCAGCCAAGTACTCAGCAGCAGCCTGATCGAAGAGAGCCTTAGTGATCTTATCACCACCCGATACGCTCAGCTCGTCCTCAGCAGCCTTACCGGGCTTCAAGTACGAAGCGGTGAACTCCATATCGAGAGCGATTGCCTCTTTCCACCACTGCAATGCCGATGCCTTATCGCCCATACGGAAGTAAGCCTCTGCAACACAGAACTTAACCTCAGCAGCGTTCATCAGGATATAGGGAGCCTTGTCGTGATACAACCAACGGCCCTGACCGTCCAAAGTGGTGCGGTTGGTAGTGTTCCAACGACCCCAAACGGTGCAACCGCTGTAATAGCGATGACGCTTGATCGAATCAAGGTTTTCAATGTTCTGGAAGCAGCTATCGCTGTACGAACCCAACTTAGCAACAACACGGGGATCCCAGTGGCCCTCTGCGGTTACGTTGGTGTCAGTGATAATCTGAACGGGGTTCAGCATATACTTGTAACGCGAATCCCAGTTGATCAAAGTATCCTCGCAAAGAACCTTGTTACCCTCCTCGTCAAACAGAGGAATACAACCGGTCATTACGTCAACTGCATACTGCATCTGGCTGTAACCAGTACCGAGGTTACCACGAGCGGTACCCCAGAAGTTGTTGTATGCGCTATAAGGCTCATCGGGACCACCACCGTTTACATCAACGGTAGCATTGTCAGCGTTGGTAAGGATAGCCTTGTCAGCGTAGCCAACCAACTCGGGAGCGATCTCGGTAGCGAAGTTCGACTTGTTAGCCAACGACGAGAGCTGGATGATCTTACCAGCGTAGCAGAACTTAATCCACTTTGCCTTATCACCGTAGTAGATCCAGTCGTTACCGGTCAACTTGGTACCGTAGAAAGTGTTGTCCTCCATCGACAGGTACTCGATAGCGGTGTCATACCACTCAGCAACCTGATCGTAAACAACATCCTGATAGTCATAGTCGAACGAAGTACGGCCGGGCTCGAAAGCCTGCTTCATAACAACGTCGCCGTGATACTTAGTCAAAGCATCCCACGAGAATGCCTTCATAGCATAACCCATACCGGCCAGAGTCCACTGCTCTGCCTCGATAGCCTGATTGATCAAGTTCTCAAGGTTCATACCCTGGTTCCAGTAGGTCATACGCCACTTCTCACCACCGGTATCCGAAGAGGTGGGGTTAACGTGGCCCGAGTAGTTGCTGTTACCAGCCATCATACGGGTATAGTCATTGGTGCAATAGGTTGCATCCCAATAGATACCCTGGAACTGCTGAATCACACCCGAAAGATAGAGGTGTGCCTCTACATAGTCAGGCGCATCTTTATTGACGTTGACATCAAGCCACTCCTCGCAGCTGGTGAAAGCTACAGCGGCCAACATCATAACACCTGCAAATATCTTTTTCATATTATATAATGTATTATTTGTTCGTTGTTAATGTTCGCTTAGAAAGAGAGGTTTACACCGAACGAATAGGTACGAGGTGCGGGAATACCCCAAACATCGTAACCCTGACCGCCGGTACCACCACCTGCTGCAGACATAGTGTTACCTACGGGATCAACGCCCGAATAGTTAGTCAAAGTGCAGAGGTCATTAGCAGCTACGAATACCGAAGCCTTCGAGATGAAGCCCTTGGTAACCTTCTTCAACCAAGTAGTAGGAACGGTGTAGTTCAAGCGAACCTCAGCCAACTTCAAGTAGTTAACGTTCTTCTCGAACCAGTCCTCATCACCACCGGTGAAGATCTGAGTACCTGCATAGTTCAACATATCCACTGCGATAGTGTTCTTGGTCGGGTTGTCGCTGTTCTCAGCACCATCCTTCAAAACGCCCTCAAATACGTGGTGGCGGTTCTCACGCAGACGAACTGACTCCCAGCTCTGACCCTTCTGCATCATAGTACGCATTGTACCGTTTACTACGCTTGCACCGAACATACCCGATACCATTGCGCTCAGGCGGAAGCCCTTGAACGTCAGGTAAGTGGTAGCACCGAAGTTCAGCTTAGGATTACGGTCGCCCAATACGCTCCAATCCGACTCAGTCAGAGGAGTACCGCTGGTGGGGCTGATCAGGATGTCGCCATTCTTGTTACGCTGGTAAGCCAAACCGGTAATGGTAGTGATAGGATAACCTTCCTTAATACCGTTACGCAGACCACCCGAGTTCCAAGTGTAAGCGTTGTAGTACTCCTTCAAGTTCTCGGGCAGGTCAACTACGAGCGACTTGTTCTGCGACAAGTTAACGCCCAAGTTCCAACGGAAGCCATTGTCAGCGCGGATAATGTCAGCGTCGATGTGGCCTTCCCAACCCCAAGTCTTAAACGAACCAACGTTCAAGTTGTTGAGTACGAAACCAGTTGCATACGACATACGGAAGCCGTTTACGATCTGATCATCGCAGAACTGCCAGTAGTATGTGAAGTCGAGGTTGATGCGGTCATCTACGAAACGACCCTCAACACCTACCTCATACGAAGTATTCATCTCAGGAACCAAAGCCTTGTTAGGACCGGTGAAGCCATACTTGTAACCACCACCCCACAGACCGGTTGCCTCCAATGCGGGGTCAATCGACAGCGGGCTAGCGTCCTTACCTACCTTCGAGAATGCACCACGGAGCTTCAAGTAGTTCAACCACTTCGACTTGTCGAGACCCTTGATCTCGGTGAAGATGAACGAACCCTCAATCGAAGGATAGAAGTACGAGTTGTTCTCCTTGGGAAGAGTCGACGACCAGTCATTACGAGCACCTACGGTCACGAAAGCCATATTGTTGTAACCCAACTCAACACGACCCGAGAGAGCCTGCAAGCGGCGGGTAGTCATAGCCTTCTTCGAAGTGATGGTCGAAGGAGTACAGTTGTTAAGCGACAGAAGGTCGATAACGAGGAAGTTCGAACCATACGACGACAGACGGTTGGTCTCCTGGTGAGTCTGGTGATAACCGAACTGTGCCGACAACGAGTAACGACCATCGCACCAGTCATTCTGGTAACCTGCGATCAAGTTGATGTTAACGTTGTTAAGGTTGTTCTTCGAGATGTTGTACGAACCACCGTTATCCGAATCAACAACGGTCTGGTTGTAAGTACAGTAGTAGGGGTGGCGAGCTACGATGTAGTTCGAAGCCGAGAAGTCCCAACCGAACGATGCACGGATGAACGTATTCTTAATAGGAGTAACCACAGCGGTCAACGATGCAGTTGCACGGTCAGTCTCGTCATAGTTCTGGTTCTTGTACATACCGAACAAGGGGTTGATCTGGTCGTCGTCGATATAGTACTCGGGAAGACGCATATGCATACCATCCTCTGCCAACCAGTTGCTCATATCGTCAACCGAAGGCCACAAGTAAGCATAGTAGATCGGGCCCGAAGGACCACGACCGATCTTGGTGTTCGACGACTTGATATAAGCAACCGAACCATCAACGTTCAACCACTTATTAACCTCAGCCTTACCACCAAAACGGATAGTCATACGATCCAAGCCAGTAGTCTTAACAACACCGTCAGTGCTCAAGAACTCAGCCGATGCACGCAACGACATCTTGTCCTTACCAGCGTTAACAGCAACGTTGTGGCGGTGCGAGAAACCGGTCTGCAGAACTGCCTGAACGTTATCGTATACCTTTACATTGTCAGGAATCAGACCACCGAAACGGTTCTGATAGTAGTAGTTAGTTGCACCGTAAGCACCGTTAGCATACTTGTCCTGAATCTCAGGCCAACCATAAGCCTGCGACCACGAGAAGTTACCGCTATACGAAACAACGCCCTTACCATCGGTGTTCGAACCCTTCTTGGTGGTGATGATGATAGCACCGTTCGAAGCATCCGAACCGTAAAGTGCAGCAGCAGCAGCACCCTTCAGGACGGTCATCGACTCGATATCATCGGGGTTAAGGTCATTACCACGCGACGAGAAGTCCATATCACGTACCGAAACTGCGTCAGCCACAGCAAAGCTGTTCTGGGGGTCGAACGACGAGTTATCCATAGGCACACCGTCAACGACATACAGAGGCTGGTTGCTACCCGACAGCGAAGTCATACTACGGAGCACAACCTGAGTCGATGCACCGGGCATACCGCTGGTCGAGGTAACGGTCATACCTGCTACACGACCCTGAAGAGCCGATACGAAATCGGTACGACCAGACTCGATGATGTCCTGAGCCTTAACGTTCTGAACCGACGAACCCACTGCGCGGGCAACACGCTTCAGACCGAACTCTGCGGTTACCACCACGTCCTCGATCTTGTTAACGTCCTCCTGGAGAGTAACGGTCATACCCTGAGCCGCCTTTACCTCCTGAGGCTGATAACCGATGTACGTAACCACGAGGGTTGCGCCTTCGGGTACTGTCAACTGGAACGAACCATTGAGACCAGTTGCGGTCGCATTGCTCGAACCCTTCTGCTGAACGGTTGCACCGATGACACCTTCACCGGCTGCGTCCACTACAGTACCTGAAATCTTGACTGACTTCTGAATCTCGGTGCTCTCGCTCCAAGCCTCAGCTGCCATCAAATTCGTTGTGCACACTGTCAGAGCCAGCGCGAACAACAAACCAATAGTCAATTTTCTTTTCATAGAGTAATTAAAATTAGTTAGTGATTATTAAGGGTGTTTTGTTTTCAGCTAAAAATTTTCAAAAAATTCGGCTGTACGAATTTTCGGTTTGTCAAATAGTTTTCGGTTTATTAAAAAAATTCACTCTTTTTGTTACTATTCAAGCCATATACGCACCAAAATAGCAGTCGCAACGATTTGGCTATCAAATATTTGACCCAATTTTGCTCCTTCTCACTGACTATTAGGCGGTTGATTTATGCGCCTGATTAATTAAACAAATGTACACAACTTATTTCAAACAAACAAGAAAATTTACAAAAAAATCACACTATTTTTCGATTGTAATTAATTAAAAATCTTAATAATAGCGCACTTTGTTCGTTATAGTTACAGATTAGAATCCCCGTCAGATTACGTCCATTACACCCGCAAACGACTGAAAATTAATAGGATGATAGTTCATAAGCAAATTACCACATTTTAATAAACAATCGACAGATGCGTTTTTACTTTCAACCATTCACCGACACACGTCATACGATGCGCTTAACAAGCTGACAGCCAAATCATTAATCCGCATAATCATTTGTCGAAATTTTTATTTTATCACCAAAAACAGCCTTAAAGGTGCAATTTTGAAAAAATTAGATAGAAGAAAAAATATTGCTTTTTTGCAAAATAAAAATATGCGAACCGACTTTCCGTGTCAGTTCGCATATTATAGGTCAATTTTGCCGTTTTCAAACGGCGATTTGCGGTGCTATTCTCGATTCAATCGATCAAGCAAAGCGGTCAATTCTTCGCGCCAATCCTCGCCATTTGCGGGACAAAGAGTGTGAATTCCCAAAGCCTTCGCCGCCTCCACATTATGCGGGCCGTCATCAAC
>JAZUPN010000006.1:0-8382 GCA_045605245.1 Alistipes sp.
CGGCCGCAGAGAATAGATAATAGCGAAAAAATTCATAAATTTGAAGCCAAAAATTTGACATTATGGCAATTGAGAACATTAACGAACAGAGTGGCGCACAGAAGTCGCTCAACTTTCTTGAAGAGATCATAACCGGTGCAATCGCCGAGGGTAACACACGAGTTCAGACTCGTTTCCCGCCTGAGCCGAACGGTTATCTGCATATCGGCCACGCCAAAAGTATCTGCTTGAACTTCGGCTTGGCGAAGAAGTATGGCGGTAAGTGTAACTTGCGTTTCGACGATACCAACCCCGTGAAGGAGGATACCGAGTACGTTGATTCGATCAAAGAGGATATCAAGTGGCTCGGTTTCGAGTGGGCCGGCGAGTACTACGCTTCGGACTACTTCGAACAGCTCTACGAGTGGGCAAAGGTGCTGATCAAGAAGGGTTTGGCATACGTTGATGATCAGACGCAGGAGCAGATTCGTGAGAATCGCGGTACGGTAACCGTTCCGGGTACTCCGTCGCCTTGGCGCGATCGTTCGGTCGAGGAGAACTTGGACCTATTCGAGCGTATGCGTGCAGGCGAGTTTGAGGACGGTAGCCGCGTGTTGCGTGCCAAGATCGATATGGCTCACCCCAATATGCTGTTCCGCGATCCGATTATGTATCGTATTATCCACGCTGATCACCACCGTACGGGCGATAAGTGGTGCATCTACCCGATGTACGACTATGCACACGGCCAGAGCGACTCGATCGAGCAGATCACTCACTCGATCTGTACTTTGGAGTTTGATGTTCACCGTCCGTTGTATGATTGGTTTATCGAGAAGTTGGAGATCTTCCCCAGCCACCAGTATGAGTTTGCTCGTCTGAATCTGACCTATACGATGATGAGTAAGCGTAAGCTGTTGAAACTCGTTCAGAGCGGTATCGTTATGGGTTGGGACGACCCTCGTATGCCGACTATCTGCGCTCTGCGTCGTAAGGGTTATACCCCCGCTTCGGTGCGTGCATTTGCCGAGAAGGTGGGTGTGGCAAAGCGTGATAACGTGATCGATTTGAGTTTGATGGAGTTCTGCGTACGCGAGGACCTGAATAAGACTGCCGAGCGTCGTATGGCAGTTTTGAAGCCGTTGAAGGTTACCATCACCAACTATCCTGAGGATAAGACCGAGTACTTCACCTGCATCAATAATCCTGAGGACGAGGCAGCAGGTACGCGTCAGGTGCCCTTCTCGCGTGAGATCTATATCGACCGCGATGACTTTATGGAGGTGCCTCCCAAGAAGTATTTCCGTCTGTCGCCGGGTCAGGAGGTGCGTCTTCGCTATTCGTACCTGATTCGTTGCGAGGAGGTTGTTAAAGACGAGAATGGTGAGATCGTTGAGTTGCGTTGTACCTACGACCCGCAGTCGGGCGGTGGCTCGTCGTCGGACGGTCGTCGCGTGAAGGGTGTGATCCATTGGGTTAGCGCACGCCACGCTGTCGAGGCGGAGGTTCGTCTGTTCGAGACGCTGTTCACGAAGGAGGATCCCAACGATGACAACTTTATGGATTACCTGAATCCGACCTCGCTGGTTAAGACTACGGGCTATTTGGAGCCTTCGTTGGCCGATGCGCCGATCGGTAAGACCTATCAGTTCGAGCGTGTGGGTTATTTCTGTCCCGATACCGATTCGACTCCCGAAAAGTTGGTATTTAACCGCACGGTAACGTTGAAGGATTCGTGGGCGAAGATCAATAAGTAAGTAGCCAACAAATTATTTTCAGAAAATACGTTTGGGCTGTTGCATATTGCGCAGCTCAAACGTATTACTATTAGATGTAGTATCTAAACATATTAAAAGATGAAGAGAACAATTTTATTGGTCATCGGCGTATTGTTTTGCTCGATGACAGCAATGGCACAAAACTATCGTGATGTGGTCTATCTGCACAACGGCAGTGTGATCAAAGGTCAGGTTGTTGAGCATACGATTGGTGATAAACTGCGTGTGCAGACAGCAGATGGCAGTTTGTTTGTCTATGGTAGCGACGAGGTGCGATTGATCGAGAAAGAGTTGTACAATAACAGCCGTCGCCCCCAATACAATTATGAGATGAATAAGAGTGTCTATCGCGGTTATGTCGAGTTGAGCGGTACTATACCGACGGGTCGATATTGGGCTCCTCACATTGATTTCGCAACGGGACACGGTGCATATATCCACCCTTATATCTATGCCGGTGGCGGTATTGGACTTTCGGTATTCCCTGACGAGGAGTTTGCGGCAATTCCGATCTATGGCGAGGTGCGCGGCATCCTGCCTACCAACGTGGGTGTGAAACCATATATCGGTATGCGCCTTGGCGTGTCAACCGATTTCGGTAGTGTCGGGTTGTACGTATCACCTTCGATAGGTTTCAGCGTTCGTCGTTTCGATCTTTCGTTGGCTTATACGGGACAATTCCTCTATTCTGAGAATATTGGCGGAGGCTTGACGCTCCGCTTGGGAATCCGATTGGGCAAGTAACCAAGCGAATACGGAATAATAAAGGGGATGCTGCTGAGGCGTCCCCTTTTTTACTTGCCGTACAGATCAAAATAAATCATTATTTTTTGCCAATAATAAATAATTTCTTACCTTTGTATAAGTAGCATCAAAAGAAAATAGAAATGACGTAGCAATATATTGTGGTAATAGAATTGCCAACTATGACATATTAAGCGCATCAGCTTTACATTCTGACGTGTGAAAATTGGACACTTTCGCGTAATGTTAGGAATTAAAGTTGATGTTCGTGCTGTATATCGGCGCGGACATCTCTTTATCTTACATTACGGGTCGTCCAATACCTCACACGTGGATAAAGAAGTTTGTCCGCGTTTTTTATTTATACAAATAATGTTTAACCAATAAATCTCAACAAAAAAATGAAAAGAACAACAAGATGGATGCTGTTAATGCTTCTTATGCTCCCCATTGCTTATGGAGCTAACGCACAAAAGAAATTATCTGCCAAAGCCGTAGGTGTTGTCGCTCTGCAAAGTGAGCCTGCTGGTGCTAAGGTTTATTTAGATGGGAAATTAGTTTGCCCATCAACGCCGGGCACTGCTTCTATAAAACAAGAGGTAGAGGTCTATTATGATAAGAAAAAGGATGATGCAAAATATGCAAAAAAGGCTGAGGCGGACAATACGCTCGTTTTCACGTTTGTTAAAGATGGCTATATCGTAGGGCAGGAAAAGTTGGTGCCGTCAATTACCCTTCAACGACTTCCTATTGTTGGGGCACAAATGTATGCGATATATCCCTCTTCATTGTTGCACGTATTTCAAGAAGACCCCACTGCAACCCAATCGGTTGATAATTCGATTCCCAAAGGAGAGGAAACAAAGGTGGTTAATCGAAATAAGCCTGGACAAACTGCACTTGAAAGGACCATTATTCGTTGGTATTTTGAGTCAGAACCGCAAGGAGCTCGTATATTTTGGCGCGTAATTTCGAGCATACCCGACCAAGTAAAGAACACGAATGAATTATGGTTAGGAAATACCCCGTATGAAGAGACCCGATCTTTCAATATTCAAGGTCTGACCTATGAAAATTCGCGCGATGTTCAAATCGAGATCAAAGTGCGTTGTAATGGCTACGTTGACCAAACAAAGCGATTCAATGTGCGTCAGGCTATTGACCAACAAGAGATTAGCTCATTTTTCGATATGATCAAGAAGGCTGAATAACAAACTAAAAAGGGGACGCTGCTTGTGGCGTCCCCTTTGTTGTATAGTGTTGGCTGTTAGTACAGACCCTGTGCAACCTTATCGCGGATATGGAGTAACATATCGTCGGTCATACGCTCCAAATCCCACTCGGGTTTCCAGCCCCACTCGTTGCGAGCGCAGCTGTCATCGAGCTGATTGGGCCACGAACGTGCGATCTGCTCCTTGACGGGATCAACGTTGTAGTCCATTGTGAAGTCGGGCAGGCGACGCTTAACGGCATCGCAGATGATTTCGGGGGTGAAGCTCATCGAGGCGATATTGAAGCTGTTGCGGTGAACGAGCTTCGCAGGATCGGCCTCCATCAACTCAACGCAAGCCTTCAATGCATCGGGCATATAGATCATATCCATATATACGTCAGAAGGTACGGGGCAGGTGAATTTACCATTTTTAACGGCCTCGTAGTAGATCTCAACAGCGTAGTCGGTCGTACCGCCACCGGGGAGCGTAACGCTTGAAATGATACCGGGGAAGCGGATCGAGCGGGTATCCAAACCATATTTCAGATGGTAGTAATCGCCAAGCAACTCGCCCGTAACCTTGCAAACGCCATAGATCGTTGTAGGACGCATTACGGTATCCTGCGGGGTCATATCTTTGGGTGAGGTAGGACCGAAAGCTCCGATCGACGAGGGGGTAAAGAGTGCGCAATGGTGCTGACGAGCCACTTCGAGCGAGTTCATTAGTGCGCCCATATTGATATTCCACGCCATCTGGGGATTCTTCTCGCCAACTGCCGAGAGGAGAGCAACGAGGTTAAATATCGTGTCAATCTTGTTGCGGGCAACAGCCGAGGCGTAAGCGACGGGATCGAGGGCGTTCAACACCTCGAAGGGACCCTGCTCGCGCAGGCGTTCGCAATCGCGCACATCGGTTGCAACCACATTGTTTGTACCGTAGATTTTACGCAGGTAAACGGTTAATTCCGAACCGATCTGGCCGCCTGCACCGACAATAAGAATTCGTTTCATACGTTTATAGCTTGTTTAGCTTTGAGTTTAATAGTTTGCGCGTGGCGTGGCTTATGGATTGTTATACGTGGCTACGCACTCACGCAATCACAAATATACGCTCAAATTTTCGAACCTCAAAATTTCGCGGCGGCTTTTTCGCGCGTGGGAGTTGATAAATTTTGGGGCGTTTAGTTTTTGGAGGTTAGTGTTTGCGTTTTAGGGCGTAAAAAATTATATTTGCATCTCAATCGAAGCAAGATATTAATCAGTCGTAGAATGATGACAAAACGAGAAAAATGGACCGTCGCAGGTTTGTCCGTCGCAGTGGTAGTTGCGATGGTGATCTATTTCTGTTTCGATCCTGCTACGACTCCATTCCCTCGTTGTATCTTTCTCTCGCTGACAGGTTGGAAATGTCCGGGGTGTGGGTCGCAACGCGCGATACATTCGTTACTACACCTCGATTTTGCGGCGGCGTGGCGATATAACGCCTTTTTTCTACTGACAATTCCCTATCTTTTATTGCTCTTTGTGGTTGGGTGGTTTGATCGCCAAAGACGTACAACCCTGCATCGTATTCTCAACAGCCACCTGCTGATCTGGTGCTATGTCGCGCTGGCAATGGGGTGGTGGCTCGCGCGAAATATCTTCGGCTGGTAGCTACCCGATACGCAAAAAATGGATATTGATTTGGTTTTCCCGCCGAAAATTATTATCTTGTCATAATAAATCGAGCGAACAATATGAAAAAAGTTACGGTTTTAGGCCCTGCACATCCCTATCGTGGTGGCTTGGCTTCGATTATGGAGATTATGGCACGCACGTTCAAAGCGCGTGGTGCAGAGGTTGATATAAAGACATTTACACTTCAATATCCCGAATTTCTCTTTCCGGGTAAGACGCAATATTCCGATCGCCCTGCCCCCGAAGACCTTGCGATCGAGCGTTGTGTCAGTACGGTCAATCCACTGAATTGGATTAAGGTCGGTCGTCGTATTCGTCGTGAGCGTCCCGATGTGGTGCTGATGAAGTATTGGACTCCGTTTATGGCTCCCTGTTTTGGTACGATTGCCCGTATCGCACGCGGTAATGGTCATACGAAGGTGTTGGTGCAGATCGATAATGTGATTCCGCACGAGCATCACCTGATTGATCGCCCCTGCACATCCTATTTTGTTAATAGTGTCGATGGCTTTGTCTATATGTCGCAGCAGGTGAAGGATGATCTTGATCAATTCACTACGACCAAACCCGCCCTGTTCTCACCCCATCCGTTATTTGTCAATTTCGGTGAGGCGGTGTCGAAAGAGGAGGCGTGCGCAAAGTTGGGGCTCGATCCTGCGATTGAGTATTCGCTCTTCTTTGGTATTATCCGCGACTATAAGGGCCTTGATCTCCTGCTCGATACGTGGGCAAAGCTCAAAGCCGACGGACAGACCGCAAATCGTAAGTTGATTGTGGCGGGCGAATTCTATTACAACCGCGAGAAGTATATCGAGCAGATCGAACGTTTGGGGTTGAAGGAGGATGTGCTGCTCCACGACTATTTCGTAGCTGACGATATGGTGCGTTACTTCTTCTCGGCTGTCGATGTGTTGATTCAGCCCTATTGGAGTGCGACGCAGAGTGGCGTTACGCAGATTGCCTATAATTTCTCGTTGCCGATGATCGTTACCAATGTGGGTGGTCTGGCCGAAATTGTTCCCGATGATGTTGTGGGCTATGTTACCGATACCAATGTCGAGTCGCTGGCTGAGGCTTTCGTTAAGTTCTATTCGGATGGTACGGCGGAGCGTATGCGTTCGAATATGGCCGAAGAGCGTAAGCGATTCAGTTGGGAGGCAATGGCAGACTGCTTGACCGAAGTCTATAAGATGACAAAATAAGTATCTATGTATAAAATAGTTAAGGCCACCCGAAAGGTGGCCTTAATTGTATCTGCGAGTTTGCTGATTAGTCCGCAATGCGTTTGAGAGCCTGTGCGAGCTGATCGGGACACGAGGTGCCCTTGCCGCGGCAGTCGATGCCTTCGAGGCGGGCAATAGCCTCGTGAATCTCCATACCTCGAATCAGTGCAGCCACGCCTTGTGTGTTGCCGCTGCAACCGCCAATAAACTGAACCGAACTAACAATGCCGTCCTCGACAACGACATCAATCAACTGCGAACAAACGCCTTGCGGAATATAAGTAGTGCTTTTCTTCATCTTTGTATCATTTTTGGGAGAACAAAAATAGTCAAATTTCTCGAACCTCGGCAATTCCTCGGAACAAAAACGAAAAATATTTCAACGAATTTGTCGAATGTAAAAAAATGTGTATCTTTGCACCGCTTACGAGCGCCGGATTGAGCTATGGTGTAATGGTAACACGTCAGATTTTGGTTCTGAAATTTTGGGTTCGAGCCCCGATAGCTCAACACAACAAACGCCACACTGCAAAGTGTGGCGTTTGTTGTATCTGGCCGTCAGCCGCTACTTATATCGTTTGAATACGCGAGCTGTGCGCGAGGTGTTATATATACTAATAGTGTGGTGTACCGAGCCATCGTCGCACTTTTCGGGTGTGCTGAAATGGTAGGTATCCATATCTTCGCGACCAAAACCGCCGAAACACTCCTCGTCGGTCGAAAGCACAATACGATAGCGACCGGGCTCGCGTACGGGAATCACATAGTCGGGAATCGATGCCGTGCCGCTCCAATTAAATACGAAGATCAAATCGCGGTGAGCAAAGACCATCGTCTGGTTATCCTGATCCATCAGCAGGTTGTAAGCGTAGCCGTCTTCCAAAACTTTGTAACGTTTCATCAACTTGATCATAGCGCGATCGAAGTCGCCGAGCTGCGAGTAGCGCAGGAAGGGGTTGCGAGCCAACGACCACTGACGACGAGCATAGTCGTAGCTCCAATTATTGCCCTCGCGCGGGAAGTCGATCCATTCGGGATGACCGAACTCGTTGCCCATAAAGTTCAGGTAGGCTTCACCGCCACCAGCCAGGGTGAACAGGCGGATCATCTTATGCAGGGCGATGGCGCGGTCAATGACAGGATTGTGGCAATCCTTGTTCATGTCGGTGTACATGGCAGCGTCAGCCAGACGGAAGATCATGGTCTTGTCGCCAACCAGAGCCTGGTCGTGGGATTCAACATACGCGATGGTACCCTCGCCGTGGCGGCGCAGGCACATATCGCCCCACATCTTGTTGATGTCCCAGAACTGATCCTGGCCCTTGACAGCCTTGATCCACATATCGGGCAGACCCATGCCCAGACGGTAGTCGAAGCCAATGCCGCCGTCCTCGATGGGCAGTGCCATACCGGGCATACCGGACATATCCTCAGCGATGGTGATGGCCTTGGGGTTCACCTGACGGATCAGCTCGTTGGCCAGCTGCAGGTAGGTGATGGCCTCGGTGTGGGTGTTGTAGGAGAAGTACTTGTCGTTGGAGTTGAAGTCGGTGCCGAGACCGTGGTCATGGTAGAGCATGGAGGTGACACCGTCGAAGCGGATGCCGTCGAAGTGGTACTCGGTCATCCAGAACTTCAGATTGGAAAGCAGGAAGTGCAGAACGCCGGTCTTGCCGTAGTCGAAGCACTTGGTGCCCCATGCGGGATGCTCGCCCTTGTCACCGTCGTGGAAGAACTGCCATGTGGTGCCGTCGAACATGTTGATGCC
>JAZUPN010000007.1:0-19434 GCA_045605245.1 Alistipes sp.
CAACGTAATCTCGTAGTCGAACTTAACAAAGCCCTCAACAATCACGCGGCCTGCACCTGCGCGGCCACCCTCCTGTGCGATCTTCCACGAGCGGTCGATCTCCTCCTCCGAGTGGCAAACGCTCTGGCCGTGGCCCGACGAACTCATAACGGGCTTAACAACGCAGGGGGTACCGATCTCCTTCACCGCTGCCTCGAACTCCTCGCGCGAAGCAGCAAAGCGATAGGGCGAAGTGGGCAGGCCCAGCTCCTCGGCTGCCAGACGACGGATACCCTCGCGGTTCATCGTGAGCCAAGCAGCTTTGGCTGTGGGAATTACGTTGTAGCCCTCCTTCTCCAACTCAACCAGAGTAGGAGTTGCGATAGCCTCGATTTCGGGGATGATGTAGTCGGGTTTCTCGGCCTCGATAATCTCACGCAGACGATCGCCGTCGAGCATCGACAGCACATACGAACGATGTGCAATCTGCATTGCGGGAGCATTAGCATACTTATCCAAAGCAACGACCTCGATACCGTAACGCTGCAATTCGATGGCAACCTCCTTGCCAAGTTCGCCCGAACCGCAAAGCAGAGCCTTACGACCAACGGGCGAGAGTGTTGTTCCAATTTTTACCACGATTGAAATATTTTTTTGTGATTATTAATTCGCGACACAAAGATACAATTTTTGGGCGAGTTACACAATAGCGCACTTGTATATTTGCTAACAAAGAGTTAGATTTGCAGATACGAACAGAATGAAACTAAAATTCACAATCCTATGAATAACTTTACATTTTGCAATCCGACCAAGATCATTTTCGGTCGCGGTATGATTGCACGCTTGGCACGCGAGATTCCCGCCGACAAGAAGATAATGATCACATTCGGTGGCGGCTCGGTTCGTCGAAACGGTGTCTATGAGCAGGTTATAGCTGCACTCGAAGGTCGCGACTACATCGAATTCTGGGGCATAGAGCCCAATCCGAAGGTTGAGACGTTGCGCCGCGCCATCGAGCAGTGCCGCGAAGAGGGTGTCGATTTTCTGTTGGCCGTAGGTGGCGGCTCGGTGCTCGACGGTACGAAGTTGATCGCCTCGGCCGTACATTACGAGGGCGATGCGTGGGAGCTGACGCTGAAAGGTCGCGCACAGGGTCGCGTACTACCCTTCGCCTCGGTTATTACCCTGCCCGCAACAGGCTCCGAGATGAATAACGGCGCAGTAATTTCGAACGCCGCGACAGCCGAGAAATATGCCTTTTACACCAACTATCCGCAGTTCTCGATACTCGATCCCGAAGTTACATATTCGCTACCGCCCTATCAGGTTGCGTGTGGCATTGCCGACTCGTTTGTGCACGTTATCGAGCAGTATCTGACCGAGGCAGGCGTTTCGCCGCTAATGGATCGCTGGGGCGAGGGTATTATGCAGACGTTGGTCGAAGTAGCACCGAAAGTACGTGAGAATCAGCACGACTACGACGCTATGGCGACCTTTATGCTCTCGGCAACGATGGCTCTCAACGGCTTTGTTGCGATGGGCGTAAAGCAGGATTGGGCGACGCATATGATCGGCCACGAGCTGACTGCGTTGCACGGATTGACGCACGGACACACGTTGGTAATCGTTCTGCCGGCATTGATGGATGTGATGCGCAAGCAGAAGGGTGCGAAGATTGCACAGCTCGGCGAGCGCGTATTCGGCATTGCGGAGGGCGATCTCGACTCTCGCATTGACCGCACAATCGTTGCCACCGAGGAGTTTTTCCGCTCTTTGGGACTGACCACCCGTCTTTCGGAGGAGGGCATTGGCGAGGCTACGATCGACGAGATCGAGCGTCGCTTTATCGAGCGCGGTGTAGGTCTTGGCGAGAAGGGTAATATCGACGGCAAAGTGGCCCGCGAGATACTTCTCCGCGCACTGTAAGCCACCCTTATAAACAGACAACGAGCCTGCACACTTCGCGCGTGCAGGCTCGCATCATTTTTTGCGACTAACTACCAGTTATTGGTACATTTATAGATGTAAAAAACCGTTGTCGAAAGGTCCAGAGGGCGGTATTCGCCCGTGCGATTCATCTGACTTTGCGCCACGCGGAAGGGGCGCAGATGTTCGAGCAGTTGTTCCAAACTGCCCGTAATACGAATACCGCGATTATAGCTCAACAGAGCCTCCATTGAATTCATCATAACGTGTGTGTTTTGGACAAAGATAGCACTTTTCGCGCAATCGACCAAACCTCTCGCAGTCGAAAAAGTGGCTAAGCAGGCGGTTAGAATCGCAACTGCAACGAGAAATTAACGCGGAAACGGTCGATCGGATAGTTCTCAACGGCCGATTCGCGGTGCGTCAGTCGCCAAATGGCATCGACACGCAACACCTTGAAAATGTTCTCGATGCCCACGCCCATTTCGAGATATGGCGTTCGCACCGAGCCCATACCTTCGGGGAAGAGCATCGGCGCACGTGTTGCCGCCAGCGCGCCATTGTCTCTCTCGGAGAGAGAGCCCCAAGCCCCCTTAAAGAGAAATACTTCGTGCAATTTCAGACGTTTCACCAGCGGAATATTCCCCAAAATCAGTCCCTCGAAGTGGTGCTCATAGAACCACTCGGCCCACGCATCAGATGCGAATTCGAGATAGTTCATACACGAAAAGGCCTGTCGATCATAATAATAGGAGCCATTGCCCGCGTGAATTTTCAGCAACGGATAGGGCACCTGACCAAACACTCGACCCGAACTCAAAATCAGTTGCGACTCGCCCGCACGACCCATTTGAAGTTTATAGAGCAGATTGACCTCCACACGCCCGAAATTGTAGTCGCTACCCATCAGTCCCTTAACGCCGAGCGAGGTATTTACAGCCACTATCGGATAGTGCGAGCCGAGTGAAAAGTAGTCAAAGTAACGACGAGCCTTCATCTCGCGGTGGGACAGACGTGCCGAAAGACCAAACGAAGCGACATTCAACGCCTCGCGCGAACTGCCGTCGGGCGCAACCATCGGCACATAGCCATTGGCTCCAATCTTGCGGAATGAGAAATCGACACCCGTTTCCACGCCATCGCTCCATTCGTGGCCGTAGCGTAGCGATAGCTCATCGGTCATCGACGCTCGCGCCTTACCGCTACGAACAAGCGACGTTCGCGCCACCAACGGCTCGACAAAGGGATTGACACCCGCTCCGAGCTGCACCAGATCGTGGCGATACGAGGCTGTGAATTTGCGTTGCAGGCGGCTGTTCAGTGCCACTTCGACCGCGCCACCACCCTTAAATGCGGCATCTTTTACACCATAAGCCACATAGCCCGTCAATCGCAGATAGCGACTAAAAAGGTCGGTCGTACGCAATCCGTAAGCAAAACGAATGCGCTCCATTCGGTTGAACGACATAATTCTGTCGTATGGGCCCCAACTGATAGCTCCTCGCTCATAATAGCGCGAAGCGATAGCAATTGCAATCGAATAGGTATCGCGCACCAATGGAGTTCGCGTAACCGAATCAATCATCTCGGCCGTCGCCTGTTCGCGCTTGGTCAAAGGGTTTGACTCGTGCCATCTGTCCGCATCGCCGTCAAGGGCATAATTGCGGAATCTGCGACGTTGTGCCTCGCGCTCCACACGCGATGGCAGTTCGACGATCGCCTGCGGAGTGTCATACGCAACGTCGCAACGGCCCAAAATCGTTATTTCGTGCTTACCGACAGCGAATGTAATAAGTTGATATTGAGCTGATATGTTTCTCAATGCACCCATTGCATCGATCTCCATCTCACCCACAAAACCCTCGCCACCGCGCGGAGTGAAAGCAATGCGCCAACGGGCCGCGCTATCGAGTAGCGTATAGTCATATTTGGCTGTATCGAGAGGTCCCGCCAACTCGCGCCCAAGCACCGAAATTCGATCGGAATAGAAATCGACCGCCAACGGAATTTGGTCGGCCAATTGCGAAATGGTGTAATCTTCGTTAATACCTGCGATATGCGCGCCCTCTATCTGCTCGTAAGCGAGCGCGGGCGAACGGCGGAGATAGATCTCCGACTCGGTTTCAAGGAGCAGTGCAGGGATATACTTTGCGCCCGTAACCGCCGAAGTATCAATATTTTCAAGAACGAATCCGAATCGTTTTTGCAGATATCGGCTGGCAAACTCCCGCTTATCGCTCGGCACGCCGATTTCGGTCGTAGTGCGGGCGGCAATTTGCTCCATATTCGGGCGATCGTACTGCGCTCGCACAGCCGCAACGCGCTCGGACGGCGACTGCGCATACAGAGCACCCGACACCACCAGCGAGAGAGCCATAACGATATATTTTACAATGCGATACCCCATTCCAAGCAATAAGTTTAACCGCCACAAAGGTAGCCAATCGCGCGCACGTAGCAAGTGAAACGGCCGAAAATTTGTTGGTTTTGCGATTTTTTACGTAACTTCGTAGGGCGTAACAAGCCCACAAGTGTTTCGGAATCAAAAATTCCGCCAATTAATTTTGAATTTTGAGTATGAATAAGGCCTATATCCTTCTTGCCGAGGGTTTCGAGGTTATCGAAGCTCTGGCGACAATCGACGTGATGCAACGCGGTGGCGTGGAGTGCGTGCGCGTAGCAATTGGTAACGAACTGAATGTCAAATCCTCGCACAACATTGTCGAGTGTCGTGCCGACATCCTCCTGCGCGATGCCGACCTCTCGGACGGCGCGGCATTGATCCTCCCCGGCGGCAACCCCGGCTACATCAATCTCGGCAAGTGCGAGCAGGTGCGTGAGTGGGTGCGTCGATACTACGACGAGGGTCGCGTGGTAGCTGCAATTTGCGGAGCGCCAACCGTATTGGCGTTGAGCGATGTAGCTCGCGGCAGTCGCATCACCTGCCACAGTTCGGTACGTGAGCAGATGAGAGGCTACAACGTCGTGGGTGGCAACGTAGTCGAGGAGGGCAACCTCATTACGGGCGCAGGTGCAGGTGTATCGGTCGAGTTCGCCCTCGCCGTAGCTGCACGCCTGACCGATGCCGAGACTCTCGCCCGCATAAAGCGAGGTATGGAGGTCGAATAGCGACAAAAACGACCGCCGAACAAAAGATTTTCGCCCACACGTTTGCTATTCCGCTTGTGGCGTGCTATCTTTGTATGTTCAAACATTTTGTAAAATCAAACAACCCAAGATAATAACAGATTATGACTGCCGAATCGCGTTATAGCCGTCGTGGTGTATCGTTCTCGAAGGAGGATGTCCACGCCGCAATCAAAAAGATTGACAAAGGTCTCTATCCCAAAGCCTTCTGCAAGATTATTCCCGACACGTTGAGTGGCTCACCCGACCACTGTATCATTATGCACGCCGACGGTGCAGGCACCAAATCGTCGCTCGCATACCTCTATTGGAAGGAGACGGGCGATATGTCGGTTTGGCGTGGCATTGCACAGGATGCAATCGTAATGAATACCGACGATCTGATGTGCGTGGGCGCAGTCGATAACATCCTGCTCTCATCGACCATCGGCCGCAACAAACGACTGATCCCCGGTGAGGTAATCTCGGCTATAATCAACGGAACGGAGGAGTTCCTGCAGTCGATGCGCGATATGGGTGTCGAGATTATTTCGACGGGTGGCGAGACGGCCGACGTGGGAGATTTGGTGCGCACGATTATCGTCGATAGCACCGTTACGGCACGTATGGAGCGCAAGAACGTAATCTCGAACGACGCAATCCGCGATGGTGCTATCATCGTAGGTTTCAGTTCGTTCGGTCAGGCTAAATATGAGAAGGAGTACAACGGCGGTATGGGCAGCAACGGCCTGACCTCGGCTCGCCACGACGTATTCGCTCACTATTTGGCAGAGCAGTTCCCCGAAAGCTACGACAACGCCCTGCCGCAGGATCTGGTCTATACGGGTGGTTACCGCCTGACCGACAAGGTCGAGGGTTGCGACCTGACGATGGGCAAGCTCGTTCTCTCGCCTACACGTACCTATCTGCCCGTTGTTCGCGAGGCGTTGAAGGAGTATCGCGGCAATATCGAGGGTATGATCCATTGCAGTGGCGGTGCGCAGACCAAAGTTTTGCACTTCGTTGATAATCTGCACATCATTAAGGACAACCTCTTCCCCACCCCCATTCTGTTCCGCGCAATTCAGGAGCAGAGCCAGACTCCTTGGAGCGAGATGTTCTGCGTATTCAATATGGGCCATCGCTTGGAGATGTATGTCAATAGCGAGGAGGCTGCACGTGGTTTGATCGACATCGCTCGTTCGTACGGCATCGAGGCACAGGTGATCGGTCGCGTCGAAGCCGCCGAGAAGGCTTCGGTAACCATTCGCCACGAGGGTAACGAATACAACTACAATAAGTAGAAATCGCTTGTAACACAAATAGAAACGCCCGATCTCGTAGTGAGGTCGGGCGTTTTGTTTCGGAGCTTGCTGCCGACTACTTGCTGGGCGGCAACTCGGCACCTACGGCCTGGAATACTGCACGCAGCTCTCCATCGCTGATAAGCATCAGCATCGGGCCATCCATCTTGAAGTCAGTGGTCGAAGAGAGAATCTCGATAAAGCGACGCTCCTGATCGTCATTGGGGCAGAGCATACGAGTCATACCGATATCCGAGATCATCATATCGCCCTCAACGTCAGCCGTATAGCGACCCGTCAGGCGGTTGCAGTCGGCAATGCCGCTCAACGTATTGTCGTTAGCGAAGATAATCGTATAGTTATCTGCCGGAGTAACATCGCGGCCCTCGATCTGTGCCAACTGCCACTGCGTACCTACCAGCGGTTTGCCATAACGTTTCTGAAACAGATCGCACTTGCAGCAGGCCGTAGCCATCACGGCAAGAGTTGCGATGATCAATGTTTTTGCAATTTTCATTCTCTTGATATTTTTGTTATTTGTTATTTTTTCGTTTTTACGGTGCAAATTTACGCAATTTAAGCTATATTTGCAATAAAGTTAAACTAAACTCATAAACTATGAAACGAATCATCTCATCACCTTTCGCTCCGAAGGCGGTAGGACCCTACTCACAGGCTGTCGAGGTTAATGGCACACTCTATATTTCGGGACAGCTCCCGATTGATCCCACATCGGGCAAAATGGCCGAAGGCATTGAGGCACAGACGGCTCGTTCGCTCGATAATATTCGTGCGATCCTCGAAGAGGCAGGCTACACGCTCGACGACGTTGTTAAATCGACCGTTCTGTTGGCCGACATCGCAGATTTCGGTGCGATGAATGCAATCTATGCCAAATACTATACAAAAGATATGCCCGCACGTGTTTGCTACGAGGTAGCCAACCTGCCTATGGGCGCATTGGTCGAGATCGAGACTATCGCAGTGAAGTAAGCTGCTCCATCCAAAAAATGCAAAAAGGACCTATCCGTAATGTGGATAGGTCCTTTTTCTATGGGCAAATTTACGCCTACATCGTAAATTTCGCACCGATAAAGAACATTCGCGGCGATGCGGGGCCATAGATGTAGCCCGAATCCTTCAATGCTCCGAAATCGACATCATTCTGGAAAGCGTCGAAGGCGTTCTTCACACCGCAATTCACCTGCAACGTGATACTGTTCGAAAGGCGAATATCGTATGCCAACTTCACCGAGAGATCGAAGAACGAGGGAGTGCGTTTGAGCACATCGTCGTTCGAGTCGGGCATATAGTGCGGCACGAGCATCGGTCCCGTAAAGGTACCATAGAGCGAGATATCGAAATTGCGAACGGGGCGGGCATTCAGACCAACATAGCCATAGTGATCGGGCGAACGCAACATCGTGCGCTCGGCAGGGATCGTCTCATTCTCGCTCCACGCTACGGGGGTGCGATAGGTGCTGCGCTGGTAGGTATAACCGACCTGCAACGAGTTGTTTGCATCGAGAGCCGCCTTCGCCTCGAAATTCACTCCTCGTACCTCGGCGCGATCGGCATTGGTACGCATAAGTACCTGATTTCCCGAAGCATCAGCGGCCATTTCGACCAACGTAAATACATCATTGAGCGAGGTGTAGAAGCCCTCGACCAGCACGTTGAACTGCACTTTGCCTGCCGTTGCATACATATCGGCCGATGCCGTAACGCTATGCGAGTATTCGGGGCGCAGGTCGGGATCGAGCACGATAAGTGAAGCCTCGCCATTAACCGCCATCACGTGCAGATCCTCATCATAGGCCTGCGGAGCGCGATAGCCCGACGTATATCCTGCACGCAGAATCAGATTCTTGAAGGGGGTATAGCGGACATTTGCTCGCGGGCTGACAATCACGCGATCGATCAGATTGTTCTTATCCAGACGCGCACCGACGACAAAGTTCAACGCCTCGCTCTGCCACTCATTCTGAACATAGCCGCCGATGGTCTGCGAAAGCTGCTTGATATGTCGATCGTAACCTGTCATATGATCGATCAGATTGGTATTATTAAACTCCACACCCATAGTTAATTGCGAGGGGAGAAACAGCAGACGGCGGAACGAATAGGCATACTGCGCACCGGCCACAAAGGTATTATCGATCGTGCGGCCATAGGCGTTGGGATCCTTGCCTGCGCCATAGTAACTGCGACGACGGATGCCCTGAAACGACGAGTAGAGATTCAACTTATGGCGATAATCCTTCGAAAAAAGGTCGAATCGCACACCTCCGCCATTGATACCGTGTCGCGTCTTCTCGGCAATCTCGGCCTCGTGCGGCGGCAGGTCGAGATTATCGCCACCGCGACGGAACTCGCGGATATGGTGGTACTCGGCCGTCAGTTTCGAGTAGGCCGAGGTCTTGTAATATGCACGAAAACCAACCGTCTCGGAGTTTGTCGTGGGGATCTCCGAGAAGCCATCGCCATTGCGGTCGTAGGCATCGCGGTCGCGGATCATTCCGAAGATGTAGGCACCTGCACGATAGTCGTTCGAGACAAACGAGCCATTAAGCGAGGTAGAGATGTCGGTCAGTCCGCCCCTCATCACTCCCGTTGTATTGGCAATCGAGAGCAGATTACGCTGCGGCTCTTTGGTGATGATATTGACCACACCAGCAATGGCATTCGAACCAAATAGTGCCGAGCCACCTCCGCGCACCACCTCGACACGTTCGATCATACTTGCGGGCAATTGCTCCAAACCATATACGCCTGCCAACGACGAAAATATCGGGCGGCTATCGAGTAGAATTTGGGTATATTGTCCCTCCAAACCGTTGATTCTCAACTGTGGAAAACCGCAATTCGAGCAGCTGTATTCGACACGCACACCGGGCTGATAGTTCAACGCCTCGGCGATGTTCGACGACGACGTGCGTTCGAAAAGCTCCGATGCGACGATATTGACAATCGTCGGAGCCTCCTTGCGATTCACCTCCTGACGGCTGGCCGACACAACGACCTGCTCCACCTCGACAGCGGAGGGTTGCAGTTCAAAATTCAATTCGAGAGTCTTGCCCGCTTTGAGCTTTACAACCTTCTCGACGGGATCGTAGCCAACCGACGATGCAACGACCGTCAGTTCGGTGTCGTAGGGGACATTTGCCAACATATAGTGTCCGCCCTGATTGGTCGCCATACCGAGCGTTGTGCCGCGTACGGCGATTGTCGCGTATGCGATATGTTCGTGAGTTTTGGCATCGATTACGTGGCCAAGGAGGTGGGTATCAGTCGTTTTATCGCGACGCTGTGCCACAGCGTCAGTAGCAGCAGCGGCACACATCAGCACCGCCACCGCAAAGAATATAATTTTCTTCACTTTTTTAATTTCGTTTTGATTATCTCTGTTGTTTGTTGTGGAAAATCTACACGCACTCTTTGTGGCCGATTCGCGCAATAATGCCCGACAGCCACAACACAAATGCATTTAGAATGGGATTTCAGACCTACATTAGGCCGAGATTGCGTCCATAGGAGGAGCGCGCAACAACGAGATAGAGCCCACAAAACGATCGGTGGGCAGTACATCAAAGGCCGAAACAGAGCCTATCAAAGGGCGTTCGATATGCATCAACGACACAGCCGCCACCGCAACAATCGAGAATGTTGTCAGCAGGGCGATAAGTTGCAATTCGGCCTTCGAGTGGGTATGCGACGAGCCATTTCCGCCAAACGAGAAGTGCGAATGGACAATTTGCTCGCCGTCGATAAAGTGCGTATGCGAGAAGAGAGTTGCTCCTGCATAGTAGGCAGCAAAGATCGCTAACGCAATAAGCGACAATATTTTACGGATTCTCTGTTTCAACTCTCTTCGTTTAATTTGCGACGCAAATTTACCATTTTTTTCGAAATTTGCAAAACGACCCGTCTCCACAAACCAAAAAAAGGCCTGCCACACATAGCAGACCTTTTCGAATAATGTTTCAGTGTCGATTAAAACAATGTCTCTTGTGCCGAAGGCGGCAACTCGCCCAAATGGCGGTAGGCCTGTTCGGTCGCTTCACGACCGCGCGGCGTACGCTTCAAGAAGCCCTCCTTGATCAGGAACGGCTCATAGACCTCCTCGATCGTACCAGCCTCCTCGCCAACAGCCGTAGCGATAGTATTCAGGCCCACAGGACCGCCACTGAATTTCTGGATAATGGTTGCCAGAATCTTATTATCCATATGATCCAATCCGCGAGCGTCGATATTGAGTGCCGAGAGGGCAATGCGGGTGATTTCCAGATTGATACGGCCGCCGCCCTTCACCATTGCGA
Source organism: Alistipes sp. (assembly GCA_045605245.1). GTDB lineage: Bacteria > Bacteroidota > Bacteroidia > Bacteroidales > Rikenellaceae > Alistipes. The sequence continues at coordinate 10,658 of JAZUPN010000007.1, forward strand.
AATCCCTCACGCGACGCAACAGAGCATTGGCAATTCGCGGCGTGCCACGGCTGCGCATAGCGATCTCGATCGATGCATCGTCATCAATAGGCACATCGAGAATCCTTGCCGAGCGACGCACAATACCCGCCAGAACACGCGTATCGTAATACTCCAAATGGCAGTTGATACCGAAACGGGCACGCAGGGGCGAAGTGAGCAGACCGCTACGTGTCGTGGCTCCGATCAGCGTAAAGGGGGCCAACTCGATCTGAATCGAACGTGCCGAGGGGCCTTTATCCAACACGATGTCGATCTTGAAATCCTCCATTGCCGAGTAGAGATACTCCTCGACAATCGGACTCAAACGGTGAATTTCGTCGATAAAGAGCACATCGCCCTCGTTCAGGTTGGTCAGCAGACCGGCCAAATCGCCCGGTTTATCGAGCACGGGGCCCGATGTCATTTTGAGCTGCGAGCCCATCTCGTTGGCGATGATACCCGCCAGCGTGGTCTTACCCAAACCTGGGGGGCCGTGCAGCAGCACGTGGTCGAGCGACTCGCCGCGCATCAACGCCGCGCGAATAAAGATGTGGAGATTCTCGACGATCTTCTCCTGACCCGCGAAATTGGCCAACTCCTGCGGACGGATACGATTCTCGAACTCCAAATCGCTCTCGATATTTCTCATATTGCGATCTACGCCCATAAGTCTGTTCAGATTTTCTTTTCAAAATACAAATATAGCGATTTTCAGCCAATCGCCCACCCATAAACCACAAAAAAATGGGGAGAACCCTGCGGAAAGGCTCTCCCTCTGTTTTCAAAATTAACCCTTTTTACTTACGACCAAAAATCTCACTCAAAATTGCATCGATATATAACAGTTCGTGATCGCCACATATCACCTCATTGAGCAATAGACTCTCATCGTCAAAATGTTGTTTGTTTAATTTGTCAATCTCTTCCATAGGCACACATCATAATCAAATTCATTAGGCTTAAAGTACCTATTTAACGTATGTGCCCGACGGTTTAGTATGTCAAATTAGCTTAAAATCAATTTTTTTCTTTCATCATCTTGCGAAGATTCAACAGAGCATAGCGCATACGACCCAGCGCGGTGTTGATACCGACACCCGTCATTTCGGCTATCTCCTTGAAACTCAGACCAGAATAGTAGCGCATCATCACCACTTCGCGCTGCTCTTCGGGCAGCTCGGCAACCATTGCACGAATCTGTTCGCCGATCTGACCTTCGACAATATCATCCTCGACGGTACGCTCCGAGAAGCGCAACGTGTTGAGAAGATCGAAACCTGCATCGGCCTCGGAAACATTATTCGACTGCTTTTTTTGGCGGAAATAGTCGATCACCTGATTGTGGGCAATACGCAGCACCCACGAGAGAAACTTTCCGTTATCGACATAACGGCCACTGTCGATGGTGCGAATTACTTTAATAAAGGTATCTTGGAAAATATCATCTGCCACATCACGATCCTTCACCATCATACGGATATACTCCGTAACACGGCGACGATACTTTTCGATGAGTTGCGAGATTGCACTCTGATCACCCGAAAGATAACTATTAAGTAATTGCTGATCACTTAATAACTGAACATTCATACCCTTCCTATTTTAATGGTTTAGAGTAGAATTTTTCGATAGGCAAATCAGATTTAGAGTTAATATTAGTTTTATTTTCGAGTGCAAGATAGTAATCTTAATCGAGTTTTGCAAATTGATCGTCGATTTTTAGCCAATTATCACCACTCGTTACGACTTTTCGTACAAAATATATGCCAAACTGCGACGTTTGGCACACATTTTTCTACAATATCCGTTTTCGCGCTTTCCCGGCCCTTGTTGCGCCCGTTTTAGCGTGGCAGAGCGTCAAGACAGCGGCGTATAATCTGACAGCAATCCTCGATCTCTGTCTCCGAAATTGTCAGTGGCGGTGAGATGCGGAACGCCGTATCGCAATAGAGGAACCAATCGCTCATCACGCCTGCCTCCTTAAAGAGTTCCATCAATCGATAGAGCTTTTCGGGCACGCCCAACTCAACGGCAAGCAACAATCCAGCGCGACGGATCTCGATCACCTGCGGATGATCCGCAAGCAGACGCTCGAACATCGCTCCTCGCTCTTCGGCCTTATGGTGCAGGTCGTTCTCTTCGATATAGTTCAGAGCAGCCAAACCTGCCGCACAGCATACGGGATGGCCGCCAAAGGTTGTGATATGTCCCAATACGGGTGAATGGCTCAACGAAGACATAATCTCCTGACTCGAAACAAATGCGCCGAGAGGCATACCGCCACCCAGAGCCTTTGCCAGACAGATAACATCGGGCGTAACGCCATATTTCACACAGGCAAATATCTCGCCCGTACGGCCGAAACCGGTCTGTATCTCATCGAAAATCAGCAGCGCACCCACCTCATTGCAACGCTCGCGCAGAGCTTCGAGGAATCCTTGTGCAGGCTGGCGCACACCCGCCTCGCCCTGCACAGGCTCGACCAGAACGGCCGCCGTACGCGTTGTGATGCGCTCCAACTGCGCGAAATCGTTGAACTCCAACGACTGCACATCTGGTAGCAACGGTCGAAATGCCGCCTTCCACTCCTCGCCTTCGGGCGTGCCCATCATACTCATTGCTCCGTGGGTCGAGCCGTGATAGGCTCTGCGGAACGAGATCAGTTCGGTACGTCCCGTATATCGTTTTGCCAATTTCAGTGCTCCCTCGACCGCCTCGGCTCCCGAATTGAGGAAATAGACGCTCTCCAACGGCGCGGGCAACAGCTCGGCTATACGACGAGCATACTCCACCTGCGGAGCCTCGACCAACTCGCCATAGACCATAACGTGCATATAGCGCGCTGCCTGCTGCTGCACAGCCTCAACGACCACAGGATTACAATGGCCGACATTGCTGACCGACACACCGGCCACAAGGTCGTAATATCGCTTACCTTCGGGGGTATAGAAACACGAACCCTCGGCACGCTCCACCTCAACCAACATCGGCGAGGGAGAGGTCTGGGCTACGTGTTGTAGAAATTGTTTGCGAAGTATCATAATGGCAATTCAAAATTCAAGATTCAAAATTATCTATTTGCTACAATCCTATTTCTGCGGCTGCGGGGCGCACAACAGAGTTTGCGCGAGTCGCAGAAGTTGCACACCCCCAAAGGGCGTGATTTGATTATTTTGTGGGTTGTGGCGTTTTGAAAATCGGAGTATCGGGGAATCGGCGATTCAGAATCCCGAACGGATCGCGTGCCGACGACATCAGCCAACGGAAATGCAACTCCATACGCTCACGCTCCGTAAGGTGCCAATCTTCAACCGCCGCGCGCATACGCTGCGACAATATATATATAAGTATGGCCGCCGAAGCCGATACATTCAGGCTCTCGACCATTCCGCACATCGGGATACGCACAAACTCATCAGCCGCCGCGATCACCTCGTCGCTTATACCCGCATCCTCCGTACCGAATACCAACGCAAACTTACCCTTCGTAACATCGAACGATTCGGGCGACGAATCGCCACGATGGGGCGTTGTAGCCACAATGCGATAACCATCGGCACGCAGAGCCTCGATAGCTTCGGCGGTCGAGTGGTGGCGATGCAGGTCGATCCACTTATCCGTACCGCGAACGATATTCAGATTGGGATTGAACTTGCAACGATCCTCGATGGTATGGATATCCTGCACACCGAAGGCCTCGCAATGGCGCACCAACGCGCTGGCATTCTGGGCGTGGTAGGTGTTCTCCATACAGATAGTCATATAGCGTGTGCGGCTGTCGAGCGTGCGCGAGAGCACCTCGGCACGCTCCTCGGTGATGAAATCGAGCAGATATTCAATGCGCTCGCGGTACCATTCGTCAGTACGGTCCGCAGCGTCAAGCAGCCACTTACTTTCGATATTTTTCATCTTCGTCTAATATTTTCAAATAGCTTTCGTATCGCTCCAATGCGATACGTCCCTCCTTAACCGCCTCAACCACAGCGCAACGCGGCTCGTGAGTATGGGTGCAGTTATAGAATTGGCACCCCTCGGCCTCGCGCATCATTTCGGGGAAATAGTGCCACAGCTCCTCGTCGGCGATGTCGATCAAACCGAAGCCCTTGATGCCCGGCGTGTCAATCACCGCACCACCCGACGGCAGAGGATACATCTGCGAAAAGGTGGTTGTATGCTTACCCTTCTGGTGCGCCTCCGAGATCGCTCCCGTACGAATGTCGATCGAGGGTTCAACCGCCCCGACAAGGGTCGATTTACCCACACCCGAATTACCCGAAACGAGTGTCGTGCGCCCTGCAAGCAGTTCGCGCACCTCATCGACACCCTCGCCAGAGGTGGCCGAGCACTCGATAATGCGGTAGCCCGCCAAAGTATATATCTGCTTGAACGCCGCGAGCATTTCGGGTTCGGTACGCGCCAGATCAATCTTATTCAACACGATGGTTGCAGGCACGCGGTAAGCCTCGCAGGTAACCAGAAAGCGATCGATAAACTCCACATTGGTCGTGGGCGAAAAGAGCGTCGCAACGAGCATCGCCTGATCGATATTTGCAGCGATGATATGCGACTCTTTCGACAGATTCGATGCGCGACGAATGATATAATTGCGACGCGGTGCAACCTCCTCGATCATCCAGCCGCCCGTCTGGTCGCACTCGCACTCCACGCGATCGCCCACAACAACGGGCGATGTCGAGCGCACACCTTTCAAGCGCATACGACCGCGAACGCGACAGCGCAACTGCTCGCCTCCGTCGCTCAAAACATCATACCAACTGCCTGTGGCTCGCACCACAACACCTTCAACACGACTCATATCGTTCGATCTATATATTTTCTATTTTTTCGATTATTACCTCCTTGACCTTCTCGCCTATCTGCTTCTCGATCTTCGACTTAACGCTCTCCGCAGCATCGTCCTCCGCCGACTGCTCGGTGCTATTTTCGGGGGTATCGTTTGCCACCGTAGGCTCCTCTACTGCCGGCTCCTCCTGCGCCGATGCGGCACTCTGCTCAACCTCATTAAGGGCCTCATCGGCCGACTTGCCGAGTCCCATTACCTGCTCCTTAACGCGTTCGAAGAGGGGGAATATCTTTGTCGAGAAGTTGCGCAGAGGCAGATATGCCTTCGAGCTCTCGATCTTCTCGCGACCAATCAGCGAATAATTTACATTCAGCGTATCGATCGCCGCAATGACAAGGCTTGCAATCACCGCCATCTTCAACACCGACAGAGCCGCGCCAAAGAGCGAGTCGAAGATACCGAGACCCGTCCAGCGGAATACACCGCGCAATAGTCTGCTACCCAGCGTAATGACAATGACCGAAACAACCAAAACGGCAATAAATCCCGCCACCGAGGCCTCGGCTCCGTTCATTCCGAACCAGATTCCGACACGCTCGGCATAGCGAAATGCCAACCACGCACCAACGACCAGAGCAGCCACGCCGCCAATCTGTACCAACAGGCCATCGCGCACACCGTCATAGATCGCCCAAAGAGCCACTGCGAGCAGGATAATATCGATAATATTCATCTTGTTTTCTTCGTTTTTAAGTATTGGTTAATAAATTGTTTTGTCGCTTTTGAGCACGAATTTAGCAATTTTTTCCGTTTATTCGTATCTTTGTAAAACAAAAAGTATTCCTATGAAACGTTATTTGCTTGTTATACTGACACTTATCATATCTTTTGAAATTTCGGCCCGCGAGGTTTATCGACTCAATACGGGGTGGAAATTCTTCTACGGCGATGCTGTGAGCAGCGATTTTGCCCGACAAGTTACACTCCCCCACGTCTGGAATCCCAACGGCGAGCAGACCCACACGATGGGTAACTATATGCGCACGATCGAAATCCCTTCGGAGTGGCAGGGCAAACGAATCTTTATTCGCTTCTATGGTGCCGCATCAGTGGCCGATCTCTCGGTGAACAGCCAATATGTGGGCACTCATCGCGGCGCAGGCACAGCCTTTACATTCGAAATTACCCACAAGGTACGATATGGTGCAAGCAATTCACTTCGCGTACGTGTCGATAACGCACAGCGCAACGACCTGTTGCCATTGGCTCTCGACGAGAATCGCTATGGCGGACTATACCGCGACGTGGAGCTGATTGTTACCGACAAGGTTGCCGTCTCGCCTCTCTATTACGCAACAGATGGCGTGTTTGTTACGCCGAAAAAGGTAACCAAAGATCTTGTCGAGGGAGAGGTTAATCTCCACATCATCAGCGATCGACGCGATCGTTCGGCAAATGTTCAGTTGGCTGTTCTTTCGCCCGACCGCGACACTGTCTTCCGCGACAATCTGCGCACGAAGATCGATGGCAAGAGCGATAGAATGAATCTCAATATCCCCTTCTCGGTTGCCAACCCCAAACTCTGGGGCGCAGAGATGGGCGAACAGCCACTCTATACGGTCGTTGCGAAGATCTCGACCGGCTCGATGAGCGACTCGGTGGCTGTACAGACGGGGTTCCGTTCGATCTCGGTCGGCGATGACCACATTATCCGTCTGAACAATCGTCCGCGACGTGTGCAAGGCGTGGCTCTCTATGCCGACCGCGCACATTTCGGATCGGCATTGACGGCGGAACATATCGCCGCAGATATGGCTCTGATTGAGGAGATTGGCGCAAATACGATACGTATGGTTACTCAGCCCGCATCGGCGCAATATTTCGACGAATGCGACCGCCGAGGTATCACCGTTTGGTGCGACATTCCGCTGGTCAATTCTGCATTCTTGGCCGATGTACCCTACACCAGCTCGCCCTCGCTGGCAGAGAATGGGCGCGAGCAATTGCGCGAGATTATTGCGCAGAATTACAACCACCCGTCGGTTGTGATGTGGGGTATCTTCTCGAAATTGGTAGTTCCGGGCGACGATCCGCGTGGCTATATCCGCGAGCTTAACACGCTGGCACACAATATCGACCCCTCACGTCTGACCGTTGGCGTAAGCAACCAGAACGGCGATATTAACTTTATCACCGACCTGATTGTATGGCATCAGAATTTGGGTTGGCAGACGGGCGATGTGCAGGACCTGAACATCTGGAAGGAGCAGTTGCGCAACGGTTGGAGCAACCTCCGTTCGGGTCTCACCTACTCGGCAGGCGGCAATACGGCACATCAGGATTCACTGACGGTGCGACCTCGTCTGGATCGCAATTGGCACCCCGAACGCTGGCAGACGATCTTCCACGAGGGATATATGCGTACGGCCGGCAACGACCCCATTTTCTGGGGTACGATTGCGGGCAATATGTTCGATTTTGGTTCTGTGCGTCAGGCACATATCGACGGCAGTACGATCAACGATCACGGTTTGGTAAGCTACGATCGAAGCATCAAGAAGGATGCCTTCTACATCTATAAAGCGGCGTGGAATCGCCACGAGCCCTTTGTGCATATTGCCGAGAAACGTCTGCGCGAACGCGAGAATTGCGAGCAGACCATTCGCGTATATTCGAATCAGCAGCAGCTCGAATTGATCGTAAATGGCACCTCACGCGGTATGATGGAGGCCACAGACGGCATCTTCATTTGGGATAAGGTACAGCTCTCTTCGGGCGAAAACCAGATCGAAGCGGTTGCGCCCAACACCCCTTATTGCGATCGCGCAACAATTATCGTAAGCAAGATCTTAAAATAGATGCGGCCGAGGGGCCCTCGCAGAACAGAAGATCGATAATCGAGAGATTCGGTGCAAAGGGCTGACGATCGGCAAAGACCTGACAATACTCCTGCGGAGTGAAACGCTCGTCGGGCATTGCCAATCGCGGCTTGGGCGAGAAGGCTCCACGCAGGTCGTAGTCGAACTCCGAGGTGCGCTCCGCATTAATCCAACGATCGCTGATATTCAATTCATTACGTTCACCGAGTGCACGCAGCGCGGTGCGACACAAGTCGGCGTTCCAATCCACCAGAAATTCGTATTGACGTTCAAAGAAGGGGGCAAACTCCTCGCCATAGAAATCGAAATAGGGCGATGATTTATAGGCCGAGAGGATCGACACCCAATGTTGGTGCTGCCAACGCTTCGAGTAGTCGATTTTCACGTCCCGCATCTTCATTCGCGGACGATTAGCATTTGCCACCTGAACCGTAAGGGGCATCAGTCCATTTGCCGCCGCAATAACCGCGCGGTTGCGATAGCTCTGTTTGAGGTAGTATTCATCAACATCGATCGTACAATCATCCACCAATAGGTGGGCAAACCACTGAACATTACCCAAATAGGTCAGCGGCAGGATTGTGCGCACGGCACTCTCGTTATTCATCTCTCTATTCGTTTTGCGACGGCTCGACCCAACGGCCATCCGCCTTAATCAGTGCTATAAGGCGGTCAATAGCCTCCGCCTGCGGGATATTGCGCTCGACAATCTCACGGCCGCGATAGAGCGTAATGCGTTCGGGTGCCGCACCTACATAGCCATAATCGGCATCGGCCATCTCACCAGGGCCATTGACAATGCAACCCATAACGCCAATCTTCAAATCCTTCAAATGCGAGGTCGCCGCTTTAATTTTTTCGAGAGTCGATTGCAGGTCGTAGAGCGTACGGCCACACGACGGACAAGCGATATATTCGGTGCGCGAGAAACGGACACGTGCCGCCTGCATAATCATCAACTCCAACTCCTTGATTTGAGTTGCAGCAAATTGCGGGGCATCGATCCAGATACCGTCAGCCAGACCATCCAACAACATCACACCCATATCGGCTGCGGCTTTAACGGCCAGCGT
>JAZUPN010000008.1:0-24170 GCA_045605245.1 Alistipes sp.
CCCCCGCACTTGGGAGGCATCGGGCCACGTTGGCGCGTTCAACGACCCCCTGATCGACAACCGCGACTCGAAGAAGCGTTATCGTGCCGATGTGCTCATCGAGGATTGGTTGGCAAAGCAGGATGAGAAGATTCAGAAGGAGGTCGATAAGGCTCGCAAGCGTTTTGGTGAGGCCTTCGATGAGGAGCAGTATCGTGCAACCTCGCCCCGCGTGCTGGATATCGCAGCTCGCCGCGACGAGGTACATAAGCGTTTTGCAGATGCTCTGAACGACACCAACCTCGAAGAGTTGCGTCAGATTATCCTCGACTGCGAGATCGTCTGCCCCATTTCGGGTACTCGCAACTGGACCGAGGTGCGTCAGTTCAACCTGATGTTCTCGACACAGATCGGCTCGGTTGCCGAGGGTGCAAATACTATCTACCTGCGCCCTGAAACGGCACAGGGTATCTTTGTGAACTTCCTCAATGTGCAGAAGACGGGTCGTATGAAGCTCCCCTTCGGTATCGCACAGATCGGTAAGGCGTTCCGTAACGAGATCGTTGCACGTCAGTTCATCTTCCGTATGCGCGAGTTCGAGCAGATGGAGATGCAGTTCTTCGTTCGTCCCGGCGAGGAGATGATGTGGTGGAACAAGTGGAAGAATACCCGTATGGCTTGGCACCGTGCGCTGGGCTTCGGCGATGAGAACTACCGCTTCCACGATCACGATAAGTTGGCTCACTATGCTAACGCTGCAACCGACGTTGAGTATAACTTCCCGTTCGGCTTCAAGGAGGTTGAGGGTATCCACTCGCGTACCGACTTTGATCTGGGCAACCACCAGAAGTTCTCTGGTCGCAAGATTCAGTACTTCGATCCCGAAACGGGCGAGAGCTACGTTCCTTACGTAGTTGAGACCTCGATCGGTGTCGATCGTATGATCTTGCAGGTGCTGTCGGCAGCTTACACCGAGGAGAAACTCGAAGGTGGCGACTCGCGCGTAGTGCTGCGTTTCCCCGCTGCGCTGGCTCCCGTGAAGGTTGCTGTTCTGCCGCTGGTTAAGAAAGACGGTATGCCCGAAATCGCACAGAAGATCGTCGATGAGTTGAAATATGACTTCAACGTCGTTTATGACGAGAAGGATTCGGTCGGCAAGCGTTATCGCCGTCAGGATGCAATCGGTACTCCGTTCTGCGTTACGGTCGATGGTCAGACTTTGGAGGACGGCACCGTTACCGTTCGCCACCGCGACACGATGACCCAGGAGCGCGTTGCAATCGACAAGCTGCACGCAATGGTCGATGAGGAGTGCTCGTTCCGCAAGCTCTTCAAGAAGTTGCAGGAGGCATAATAGACTGATTCCGATCAACGAGGGCAAGCGATGGGGCGCATACTTGCGATAGACTACGGATTGAAGCGCACGGGATTGGCTGTTAGCGACCCGTTGCGAATCATTGCGGGTGCGTTGGATACGGTGGCGACCCATACTTTGATGGATTACCTGAAACAATATCTGTCAAAGAACGACGTTTCGACTATTGTGGTGGGGCAACCCAAGCAGACCAATGGCGCAATGTCGGAGTCGTGGCGTGCAATCGAGCCCTTCGTGAATCGCCTGCGAAAGGAGTTCCCGAAGGTGGAGGTGGTGCTCTACGACGAGCGTTTCACCTCGGTACTTGCCCATCGCACGATGCTCGAAAGCGGCATTGGACGTATGGCTCGCCGCGATAAGGCGTTGGTCGATCGCATCTCGGCCACGATCATTTTGCAGGACTATATGCAGAGTTTGGAGTTGAGAGGAATGTAAATTAAGAGGTTAAAGGAGTATAAAACTATGATCTATCCTATCGTAATATATGGCGCACAGGTGCTGCGTGAGCAGTGCAAGGAGGTGCCTGCGGACTATCCCGATCTGAAAAAGCTCGTCGAGGATATGTTCTCGACGATGTACGAGGCCGAGGGTGTCGGCTTGGCTGCACCGCAGATCGGCAAGGCATTGAAACTCTTTGTGGTCGATTGCTCGCCGTGGGCCGAGGACGATCCGCGTTTGGAGGGCTTCCGCAAGGCGTTTATCAACCCTGAGATCTACGAGCGTTCGGAGGAGGAGGAGCTCTTCAATGAGGGCTGTTTGAGCCTGCCTGGACTGCACGAAGACGTTTCGCGCCCCGTGGCGATCCGTATCCGTTACTTCGACGAGAATTTCGTTGAGCACGATGAGGCGTTTGACGGCTACGCTGCCCGTGTGATCCAGCACGAGTACGACCACTTGGAGGGTAAGGTCTTCACCGACCGTCTGTCGCCTCTGCGTCGCAATCTGTTGCGTAGTAAGTTGCTCGGCTTCGGCAAGGGCAAGTACCGCGCTCACTATCGCACACGCGCAAAGTAATTGCGAGCATTTTCGCCTAAAAAAGCCTCGACTCACAGCAGAGTCGAGGCTTTTTGCGTTTAATTTCGGTGTTTCGACCCCTATTATAAATATAGGTGCTAAAAATTTTTGCGAAATATTTGCAGTTTTTATGTTCTATGTATTGCAAAGTATAAATATATTTGTATATCTTTGTGATGTGAAATTAATGGCAATAACAAGAATATCGAAAAATAAAACAACAAAAACTGCAATTATGAAACGATTTTTTACACTTCTTCTGGTCATCTTGACACTCGCCGTCTCGTCGGCAACGGCTGCACGCCAAAACTCCTACTCGCTGCGTGGTCGCGTGGTGAACGAAACGGGCGAGCCCGTCGAATTTGCAACGGTCGTAGTCCTCGCCCCCGACTCGACCCAGCGCACGGGTATCGCCACCGACTCGAAGGGTCGCTTCGAGCTCTCGACCGTCGAGGGTGAGGCGATTCTGACCGTTCAGTATGTCGGCTACGCGCCCTATTACCGCTCGCTCAATATCACCTCATCGACCGATTTGGGCGACATCGCAATCGCTCCCGCAGCGAACTCGGTTGGCGAGGTGGTCGTAACGGCTCGATTGATCACCCGCGAGGCCGACCGCTTTGTGGTCGATGTGGCGAATAACCCCGCCGTAGCTATCGGCAAAGACGGTATGGAGATTCTCCGCACTGCTCCCGGTGTGTGGATTCAGGGCGACAAGATCTCGATCAATGGCGCGTCGGGCACACGCATTATGGTCAATGATCGAATGTTGAACCTCACGGGCGACGATCTGGCGGCCTACCTTCGCTCGCTCAATGCCGAGGACGTACAGAAGATCGAGGTGATCCCCGTTTCGGGTGCCGACTACGACGCCAATTCGTCGGGCGGTATCATTAAAATCACGATGCGCAAACCGCGCCGCGACGGCGTAACGGGTTCGGTGCAAACTCGCGTGATGACCAGCAAATACAACCCCATATACGTTGTTCCGTCGGCTCGTGTCAGCTATCACCGTGGACGTGTAACCGTCAATGCCTCGGCTAATTACACCTACGACAACTATATGGGCGAGGCGATCGAAAGCACCGAGTTCCTCACCTCGTCGAACACACTCACGGGATATTCGATGGATAGCCTGCGCAACCACCGAGGTTACGCCTCGCTCGGTGCGGTCTATGAGGTGAACGATCGCCACAGCATTGGTGCCGAGGGCTACTATCAAATATCGACCACACGCAATCGCACCAACTCGACATCGACCTTCACCAACGGCTCGTCGGTCGAAAACAGCAGTCTGTACTCAGGCTACGAAAAGCGCAACGTCTGGTCGGCCTCGGCCAACTACATCGCCAAGCTCGACACTCTCGGCTCGACCTTCAAGTTGATTGGCGACTTCTATTCGCAGATCAATAACGACAACGACGACTACTCGAACCGCGCTTTGTCGGCAGGCGTTGCGACCGATTCGACCTACCGCAGCATAGTTGGCACCGACTACCGAATCTACTCACTTTCAGCCGCTTTGGAGAAGAATTTCAACACGAAGACCTCACTTCGCGTAGGCGCAAAATATACGCGCAACGAGATGAACAACGACCTGCTCTACGAATACCTGTCGGGTGGCGCGTGGAACGTCCACGACGGTCAGACGATCGACATCAACTTCACAGAGAACATCGCCGCAGCCTACGCCATCATCAACACCAAGTTTGGCAAGGTGGGAGTCAATGCGGGTCTGCGCCTTGAATATACCCACTCGGCACCCCGCACCAAGGGCGAGGGCGACAAATCAACCTACGCCAAGCGCGAGTACGTGAGTCTCTTTCCGCACGCCAACATCAGCGTTCCGCTCAATGAGAAGCAATCGACCTCGCTCGTTGCAACCTACGCCCGCACCATTGGTCGCCCGTCGTTCTGGCAGTTGTCGCCCTACCGCGCGCAGCTGACTCAGTACTCATACGTTACGGGTAACCCTTACCTTAAACCCGTCTATAACAACAACTTCACGATGACGGCCATCTTCGGCTACAAATACACCGTTTCGTTCACCGCCCTGATGCAGGAGAACTACATCGCACAGATCGCCTATATCGACCCGACGGATCCCAATATGATGTTCTACCGCCACGACAATATGAACTCGAATTGGAACTTCTGGCTCAATGTCAATCTGCCATTCCAAATCACTAAATGGCTGTCGCTCAATACTTCGCTCGGAGGTATGAGTATCAACCAGCGCATTACAGCAGGCTCGGCAGTCGAGCGCAAGTGGATCGGTCAAGGTCGCGCCGCCCTCGCCGCAACACTGCCCAAGGGTTTCTTCATCGAGAGCACTTTCTCGTGTATGTCGCCCATTATGCAGGGCAACCTCTACGTCGAGAATTGGATTACCGATTTCGGCGTGTCGGTCAAGAAGAGCTTCGCGAAGGATCGCTTTACGGTCAGCGCCACGGTCGATAACCTCTTCCAGCAGGAGAACGTGATTTTAGCCAAGCAGACCGAATTCCGCCGTCGCACGCTGCTAAACGACCAGAACCACACACCGCGATTCGTCTTTTCGTTGCGCTATAACTTCAAGAGTGGCGTTAAGTTCCGCAACCGTTCGATCGAACGCGGCGAAAGTAGCGAACGCCTGAACTAAATCTATCGACTTCGATGAAAAAAGGGGGCAGCTTGTTTGGGTTGTCTCCTTTTTTTCATATCTTTGTATGATTCACAATAAAATAACATTACGATAATGAAATATGCACTGATCAGCACCGAGAAGGGTGATATGAAGGTCGAGTTGTACGAGAAGGAGACGCCGATTACGGTCGAGAACTTCTGCTCGCTGGCCGAGAAACGTTTTTATGATGGTTTGACATTCCACCGCGTGATTCCCGATTTCGTGGTGCAGGGTGGATGTCCCTTTGGCGATGGTACGGGTGGTCCGGGTTATACCATTCCGTGCGAAACGTCGGCTGCGCGTCAGTATCACGATCGCGGTGTGCTGTCGATGGCCCATCGTGGCCGCAATACGGGCGGCTCGCAGTTCTTTATCTGCCACAATCGCCAAAATACCCAGCACCTTGACGGTGTTCATACCGCATTCGGTCGCGTGGTTGAGGGTCTGGATGTGATTGACGATCTGCGTCAGGGCGATCTGATTTTGAGTATTCAAATTGTTGAGGAGTAATATATTATGGATTTTGTAGGTGTAGTTTATAGAGTTCTGCCCGTTCAGTCGGGTACAAGTGCTCGCGGTCAGTGGCAGAAGCAGGAGGTTGTTTTCGAACTGCCCGATGAGTTTTCGCGCAAGGTGTGCGTAACATTCTTTGGCGATCGCGTCGCTGATGCTGCGTCGTTGCAGGTTGGCGAGAAGGTCAATGTGTCGGTCAATATCGAGTCGCGCGAGTATAATGGTCGCTGGTACACCGATGTTCGTGCTTGGCGCATCCAGAAGGTACAGCCTGAGCAGCCGGCTCCCGCTGCGGCACCCATTCCCGACCTGCCCCCTTTGGCAACTTCGGAGCCTGCAATGGCGGGCGGTGCAGAGCAGTTTGACGATCTGCCATTCTAAAAGATCGAGCCAATGACTCCGTTGAAGATATTTCGCCGCGTTGTGCTGGCGGTTGTGGTTGCAATGTTCGGCTTTGTCGTAACGGGTTGCAATCGTCTGCAACCGTCGGTGGAGGATGTGTTGCAATTGACCGTTGATCAGGTCAATAAGCTGACTCCGATCGAGGTTGATGAGATCACGCGCCTCGACTCGGCATCGTTTGGCGAGCCGGCACAACTTCGCTATCACTATACGCTGTCGCTCGATTCGCTCTCTGCGGCCGAGCGCGAGGATATGATTACCTATATGCGCAAGGCGATTCCGGAGCGTATTCGCGCGGAGGAGGGTACCGCCGAGCTGAATGCTATGGGCGTAACGTTCGTCTATCTCTATGTGAATCCGTCGGGCGAGTCGCTCTTTGATATCTCGTTTGCGCCTGCGGAGTATGCGCCGATCGATTCGACAGCGGTTAAGTAGCTCGTTCAATCGCCGCGCGAGTCTTCAAAGCGATAAGAAATAAGACCGCCGAAGCGTGCAGGAGTAAAGCTGTCGAGGAGGTAAAAAGTAACCCGCCCACCTGTTGAAGGTGGGCGGGTTTGTTTTTGAGTTATCTTCTCTGCTTATGTCGGAGATGTTACTCTGCCGAAGTTGCAAGAGGCGATGCCTGCGTGTAGGTACGAGTCTGGAACTCCTTGTCGAGCATATAGAGGCCGAGCTTGTTGCCCTCGATCAGATTCAGCTGGTCGATGATGTCGCGTGCGCTCTCCTCCTCCTCGATCTGCTCATCAACGAACCAGATGAGCATATTTGCGGTCGCGTGGTCGCGCTCCTCGGCAGCGAGGTTAGCGAGGTTGTTGATCAACGAAGTAACGACCTTCTCGTGTTTGAGCGTCTCCTCGTACATCTCCAACACCGAATCCCACTCGGTTCTCACCTCTGCAATGGGGGCGAGCACTACGCGTGCGCCACGCGATTGGAGGTAGTTGATGAAGATCTGTGCGTGATCCTGCTCCTCCTTCCACTGAACGTAGAACCAGTTAGCAACACCTTTCAGACCCTTGTCAGCAGCGTCCATCGACATCGACAAGTAGAGATAAGCCGACCACAACTCGGCATTGATTTGCGCGTTGATAGCGTCCTGTAATTTCTGACTTAACATAGCTTTATACTTTTTAATTGTTTAACTTCTTGTTTGTTTTCTGTATTGCAAAGATAAGCATAAAATTCGGAATTGATACCACTTTGTGTATAAATCTGCGATTATATTTTTTGATCGTTGCATAAGCAAAATTTATACAACTATTCTGCCATAGCCGATCGAAATAAAAAGAGCGTGATCCTCGGTCGAATCACGCTCCGTGTATTATACGAATCGGACTGCGTGTCCGATGTTCAGCCTATTTATACGGTTGCAATCTTTGGAGCAGATGTGCAACAGATTCGTCATACTCCTCGGATCCGAAGATCTTTATATAGAAGTCGTAAGCTTCCATATCAAATCTTGTGCTCCACTCCTCTTGGGTAATCGGAACGGCCTGATATACACTGATATTCATACCCGACGAGAGAGCTACGCTATCGGGTTGGTCGGTGTCGCCTACGATTGGATTGCTAAATAGTGCTGCTGTGTAGGGCACTGCGGGGTTGAGAGGTTGGTTGTCCTTGGGTTTAATCGTTCTACCCGGCATAAGAAAATCGTTGCTGTCGAGAGGAAATTGGGCAGCAGTCAAAAGCAAATGGTAGGGCCATAAGTAGCGATCGTCGTTAAGCGACTCCTCGTCTAACTTCCAATCTTTGGGCAATATAAGCATATATTCGGCGTGCTTTTCGACTCCCTCCTTGACGTGGAGATCACTATCGACCGGCATACGGAAAGCTCCTGCGCCGATTGTACATAATGTGTAGTAGTCGCGGTCATCGGTGGGTGGAATCTTCGCAATGCCTATACGAAGATTCGGTTTCTCGAAGGGAAGTATGCTCTCGATCTCACCAAATCGGTTTTCGATGTAATATATGACCTCATCAATCTCATTGCCTGCATAGATGTACTTTCTCTCTTCGGGCTTGGTGTCGAGGGCTCTCTTCCAGAGATAGAGAGCCTGATTGCTCACTCTCTCGATATCCTTGGTAAAGATAATAGCCATCTCAAACTGAACCTTATCTCGATACTGACGATCGACATCTATAACCATAAAATCGCCATAAACCACGATGCGTCGAATCTGCTCCCAAAGTAGTGATGTGAAATGTTTATAATCTGTTCCATCGTTGCCTACATCGACTACGACATTTACACCATCAACATCAAACGAGTGGCATATGCCTTTCTGATAAGCGTTATAGAGTTTGACCACCAAGACGATACTTCGTATCTTTACAAACAATACGACTCCGATGTAGCTTATAAGTCTGACCATATCGCCTATTTCGATTGCGTGCCAACAGCCGAAAATGAGGAACAACACCAAAAAAGTGTTATAGATGGGGTGCATCAATAAGTCGTGAATGAACATCGAGCACACGAAATCGAATTTGTCTCTGGTGATTGTGTAGTACCAACGATCTTCCATTGGCATTTGTTCGATATTGGGCAATTTTTCTCGATTGTAGTATTTCATAGTTTAGGTTATTGGGTGCAACTTAATATTGTAAAACAAAAAAAGCGTGTCCGATGTATGGAACACGCTTTGCAATCATTGGGGTGGAAGATGGGACTCGAACCCACGACACCTGGAACCACAATCCAGTGCTCTAACCGACTGAGCTACATCCACCATTTAAGTCCGAGGTTCTCTCGAACGGTGTGCAAAGGTAAGAACTATTTTTCGTTCCACCAAAATTTTTCGGAATATTTTTTTGCCTTGCGCTATTTCACCTGCAACAGCAGCCACTCCTCTTGGGGCATCATCGCCTTTACAGCGTTGTTGTAAGCCTCGATTTTCTTCATCGTGAAGCCCTCCTTTGCAATCGCGTCGCGCACCTCCGAAGCCTTTGCAATCGACTGCTGCTCGTAGGGACGCAGTGCATCTATCGCCTTGGCAATCACATCGGTACGCATATATTTGCTGCCGTTGCCGCGCGTTACGGGGAAGACCTTGCGCTTCAATGCTACGGCCAAACGATTGACGGGAGCGGTGCCCTTGTCATCAACTGCGATCGGAGCAGCGATCTTGTCGCCCGCCTTCACCCACGATGCAACTGCGTAGCCGCAAGGAGGATAACCCAGCACGGTCCAGATGGTTGTTGCGTCGGGATTTGAGCCGGCAACAACGCCCTCGACTACCACCGATGCGCTCGACGACTTGCGAGGAATGTAGTCCTGGTCGATTGCCCAACCGCTTTCGGGGCGACCGCCCTCGGTCATCAGATCGCTGTCGAGAATGGCGTTGAAGAACGAACGCGAGGGATTGGCGAAGATCCACTCGGCCGACAGCTCGCCCGCAGCGTAACCGCGATGAATCAGATACTCGGCATTTTGGTAACGAATGTAGCCCATACCGTCGTCCTGAATACCGGAGAACGAGTAGTTCGAGCGAATGATATATCCGTTCGGCGCGAGAGCCACGTCATTCACATCGAACTTGGTGTAGCCATAGTCCCAAACCTCGAAATAGGCGGCACCACCCTCGGCGTCGATCACGCCAAAGTTGGTCTCCAATGCGCGGGGCAGGGGCATATTTTTGATAAATTCCTCAAATTCATCGACCGTAGCGCAGACGCCCAGAGCAGCCTTCATTACGACACCCTCGTTTTCGGGCAGATATTTGAGCGAGTCGGGTTTCATATTGTACGAGGCGGTGTTCATAATGGCAAAGCCCTTCTCGTTGGCACCTGCCCACGCCTCCTTGCGGCTCTCGTCCTTCGAATTTACCAACGCTTGGAAGGCATATTTCTCGCCTTTGAAGTATTCGATGTGGTTCCATTCGGTGCCCGTATCGCGGTGTTTCCACAGCAGGGAGCGGCCCGATTTGGTGGCACGACCCGAAATTACGGCCGAAGTACAAGCCTCGGCGGGCACGAGCGATGTGATTGCGAAGGCAAATGCGATCGCGGTAAGGATGAATTGACGAAGTTTCATAGGTATTCTCTTTTTAATATTATTTCGGATGAGTTTAATTTTGACAAATTTAATAATTTCTTTTCGATTTACAAGCGTGCCGACGCTATTTTTCACCTCGCGTAAGACCGAGCAGTTGGCTCAATGGCTTTCGACCCCATCGTTCGGCCATAATCACCAGTACCACAGCTGCCAACACGACCACCACACCTGCCGCCTGCATCGCCTCGAAACGCTCGCCAAAGCAGACGATGCCGATCACAACGGCCGTCAGTGGCTCCATACATCCGAGAATGGCACTCGTTGTCGAGCCGACCAACTGAATGGCGTAGATCAGTGCCAGATCCGACAATAGGGTAGGCACCAACGCCAACAGAAGCAGTCGCAACAGAGCCGCGCTATCGGGTATCGGGTCAATCACGCCGCCATTACGCACCATAAGGTTGAGCAGGAAGAGCATTGCCGAGCAGAAGAGAACGTAGAAGGTCATCTTGCGCCCCTCCATCTTGCTCACCGACGAGCGATTTACGCCGACGATATATGTCGCATAGGTAACAACCGTAATCAACACTGCAACCAACCCTCGCCACTGGATCGTCGCTCCTTCGCTCGCGCCACCGAGCAGATATACACCGCCCAAAGCCAATGCTGCCGCCGCGAAGATGCACCACGAGGCACGCTCGCCGAAGCAGGTGATCATAATCGTTGTAACCAATACGGGATAGAGAAAGTGAATCGTTGTGGCAATACCGCTTGGGATATATTCGTACGACGAGGTGAGAAACATCGAGGTCGAGCCGTAGAAGACCGATAGCAGAGCCACCGTTGCCAACTCCTTCAACGAGATGCGGAGCGAGCGGCCGCTAATGAGCATATAGGCCCCCATAGCCAATGCCGCGAAGGCAAAGCGATAGAAGCATAGTGAGTCTAACCCCACGCCACTCGCAAGCACGGGCAGCGAGAAGAGGGGTATCAGTCCGAAGGTCGATGACGAGACCAGGGCCCAAATTGTTCCTTTGATTTTTTGCATTTTCTGTTTCGAGTTTAGCCACTGCAAATTTACATATTTGGTCGCCAAATTCGACCGCCGATCCACGAAAAAACGCCCACTCCGACAATCGGAGCAGGCGTTTGTGCATTGTAGGGCAATTGTTGAGGCCCTTTCTCGCGGGCTGTATCGCGTTACTTTTTCTTGTTCTTGATCACCTTCTGCAACAGCACGGGCTCGTCGGTGGTGATGTAATCAACACCCAGAGCGATCATCTCGCGCATCACATCCTCCTGATTTACAGTCCAGACATTGACAATCTTCTTCTGCGACTTTGCCAGCTCAACCCATTCGGGATGCTCGCGCAGTACGTTGTAGTGCAGGTCGAAACCGTCCATACCATCTTTGAACATCTGTTCAGGCTCGGCCACAGCGGTCGAAAGAGGCATAACCACAGCCGTCGGGCGCAGACGCTTCAACTCCTTGCAAACGTGGTAGCTGAACGAGATAAACTCAACCTCTTTGTCGGTTACGTTGTTCTTGCGCAGAGTTTCGAGGCAAGCCTCGACCATACGTGTTTCGAGTTCGGGCGACGATTGGGGCTTAATCTCGAAGATGAGCTTGGTCTTTTTGTTATGATTCCACGCGGTCAGATAGTCGTCGAGGGTGGGGATCAACTCGTTGTTTTTCAGCTTGGGAGCCTTTTCGCGCAGCTCGGCAAAGGTGTGCTCCTCGATCAAAAGGCCGTTGGTGGTCTTTGCGTCGTGATGAACGATGAGAATACCGTCGGCGGTGATATTTACGTCAAACTCCGAGCCGTATGCACCGATCGCCATTGCGTTGTTCAATGCGCTGATCGAGTTGCGAGCCGAGCCTTCGGTGTTCCAATAGCCGCGATGAGCCACCACGCGCACCTTCTTCGCCTCGGCAATACCCGTAGCGAGCAACAACATTATAGAAAGAATCAAAGTCTTTGTTCTCATAATCTATCAAAGTTTTTAGTTTGTTCTATTTCCGCAAAGCTAACAAAAATTATTCAAAATCCAAGACTGAATATTCAAAAATATTATGTTGCAGTTATCGTGGTTCTTTATTGGCGGGTGGAGTTGTTGGAGGCTACTAAACAGCCTAACTGTGAAAAAAGATAGAATCTATGCCAAAAAGTCCCAAAAGATTGCTAAATTTGCGTAATCTTATCTTTCGATTATGAAATACGATGTCTTTATAAGTTACTCTTCGCTTGATCAAAAGGTTGTCGAGGGCCTTTGTGCTCATCTCGAATCTCACAAGATTCGCTGTTTTGTTGCCTATCGCGATATTCCGCGCGGAGTAGTTTGGGCAAAGGCGATTGTCGATGCGCTTGACGAATCGCGTATGATGGTTGTTGTCTTTTCGGACCATTTTAATAACTCCGATCAGGTTGATCGAGAGATTGAGCTGGCGAGTGAAGAGAAAAAGCCGATATTGACTTTCCGCATTACGGATGACGCATTTAAGGGAGCGAAGAAATACTATCTGAAAAATCTGAATTGGATTGATGCCTTTCCCGATCCGCAGGCCGTTTTTGGCAGTGTTGCCGAGAATGTCGCTAAACTGCTTGATATGGATATTAAGTCTGTTACACCTGCTCCGCAACCTGCCCCTAAACCCGTTCCTCCTGCCAAAACCTATAAGGTTGGAGATCTCTACGATGAAAACGGCAAAAAAGGTGTGGTATTTGAGGTTTCAGCTGATGGTAAACACGGTAAGATAGTAAGTCTTGTTGAAAAAGAATTGCGGTGGGCTGCTGACGAATTTGATAGTGGGATAGAGAGATTAGACGCAGATAGCGAAACGGATGGTGCTGTGAATATGGCGGTAGTTCAACGCATCCCCAATTGGCGCGAGAAGTATCCCGCATTTGCTTGGTGCGCCGATTTGGGCGAAGGATGGTATCTCCCTGCTATAGATGAACTAAAAGCAATATATGATATTTGTAATATTCTAAATGACAATTACTATGCGTATTGGTCATCGACTGAATGCAAAGGATGTGGTGAGTTTTGCGCGTGGGTTGTCTATCCGTACGATGGCCTCGCCGACTACGGCAGTAAGATCAACCCTCACTATGTGCGTGCCGTGTCCGCTTTTTAGTATTTAGGCTTATTGCTTTAAGATTAGAGCCTGTCTAACTCGGTTAGGCAGGCTCTTTGTTTTGAATCTTGGATACAAAAAAGGGCCGCGTCGAAACGCAGCCCTTCGTTTATCGAGGTGAGTCGGATTTAGTCGGCCATATTGGGCATCGGCTTGTCGTACTCGCCATTCTCCAACTTCGCACGGATCGACGAGAAGCAGTCCAGAGTGTACTGAACATCCTCCAACGTATGAGCCGCCGTGGGAATAATACGCAGAATCATCTCGCCCTTCGGAATTACGGGATAAACCACGATCGAGCAGAACAGAGCGTGGTTCTCGCGCAGATCGACAACAAGGTTGCAAGCCTCTGCTACCGAGCCCTTCATATAGATCGGGGTTACGGGCGACAGCGTGCCACCGATATCGAAGCCACGCTCGCGCAGACCATTCTGCAATGCGTTGGTGATCTCCCACAGCTTCTGCTGGAATTCGGGATGCTTGCGGATCAGATCCAGACGCTTCAAAGCACCCATTACCATCGGCATCGGGAGGCTCTTTGCGTAGAGCTGCGAACGCATATTGTAGCGCAGAAGGTCGATCAACCACTTGTGCGATGCTACGAATGCACCGATACCTGCCATCGACTTTGCGAAGGTGTTGAACAGAACATCAACGCCTTCGGTTGCGCCGAAATGCGAAGCGGTACCGCGACCACCCTCACCCATCGTACCGAAGCCGTGAGCGTCATCAACCAACAGGCGGAACGAGAACTCGCTCTTCAAAGCTACGATCTCATCGAGCTTACCAAGATCACCCTTCATACCGAATACACCCTCGGTGATTACCAACACACCACCATTCTGGGTCTCGGCCAACTCGGTAGCGTGGCGCAACTGCAAGCGCAGGCTATCCATATCGTTATGACCAAATACGAAACGCTTACCCTTGTGCAGGCGCAGACCGTCGATGATACAAGCGTGAGCCTCTGCATCATAAACCACAACATCGCGCGGGGTCAGCAGGCAGTCGATAATCGAGATCATACCCTGATAACCGAAGTTGAGCAGGAAGGCATCCTCCTTACCAACGAAAGCGGCCAACTCGCGCTCCAACTGCTCGTGATAAACGGTCTGACCACTCATCATACGAGCACCCATCGGAGCTGCCATACCGAAGTCGATAGCACCCTTGGCATCAGCCTCGCGTACTTCGGGGTGGTTAGCCAAACCGAGGTAGTTGTTCAAGCTCCAATTGAGCACCTCCTTGCCGCGGAACTTCATATGAGGACCGATAGGACCTTCGAGTTTCGGGAACGAGAAATAGCCGTGCGAATACTTCTGATACATACCGATCGGACCGCCGGCACTCTTTTTAAGACGTTCAAAAATATCAGTCATTGTCTTCTATAAATTTTAATGTTAAACGATCTCTTCAAAAATATATTTTCTGGTAAGTGCGTAGTTTTTGCAAAGTTTTCCGCGAGAAATTTACTCGCGTGCGACGGGCATAACGCACCCTTCAATCATACAAATTTACAACTTTTCTGCTCGATTCGGAATACTCGTTGCCATTTTTTAGCGTAAATAGGTATTTATACCTATGCTTTTATCCTCGATTTTTGAGCCTATGGCGTTAAAAAATAAATTATTCTTCGAAAGGGTATAATATATTTTTGTTTGACTCGTTAAAAATGTATAACTTTGCGCGGTTGTAGCGTTATAACGCGCTGTAATTTTTGTTGACAATGAGAAAAAATGCCTTTATCTTGCTCGCAGTTGTCGCAATTGCTGTTGCGAATACTGCCTGCGGACCATTCAATAAGTTGCTGAAAAGCGGCGACAACGATAAGATCTATGCCGAAGGTCTGAATATGCTCGACCTTGGTAAATTCACCCGTGCAATCACCTGCTTCGAGAAGGTGCAGCCCTATTTCGTCGGCACGATGCGCGAGGATTCGTTGGCATACTATACCGCTTATGCGCACTTCAAGAATGACGCTTTCTCGACCAGCTCGGAGCTTCTCGATGAATTCCGTCGTAAATTTACCCGCAGCCCCTTCCTCGAAGATGTTGAGGGTATGTATGCGCTCAGCTTCTACTACCTCTCGCCCGAACCTACGCGCGATCAGACTACAACCGAGCAGGCCCTGACGGCAATTCACGAGTTCATCGGCCGTTATCCCAACTCGACTCGCCGCGCGGCATTCGAGCAGATGATCCGCGAGCTGACCCAGAAACAGTACGACAAGGTATTCATCAACGCAAAGACATACTACACCATCGGTCGCTATAAGTCGGCGGTGCCCGCGTTGAAGAATGCGCTCAAAAAGTATCCCGATTCGCCCCACCGCGAGGAGTTGATGTATCTGACCGTCAAGTCGTCGTACGAATTGGCGAAGAACTCGATCGAGTCGTTGCAGCGCGACCGTTACCTCAATATGCTCGACTCGTACTACTCGTTCGTGGCGGAGTTCCCCGATAGTAAGCACGTCAAAGAGCTGACCCGTATGCAGGAGGATGCCAAGCGATTTATTGCCAAGTTCGGCAGCGATGAGCAGAAGGCCGAGATTGAAAAGCAGGCGGAGCAGAAGTAGTCAGCCGAGCACGACCATTTGTAACAGAAAACTTTACAGATAACATATTTTCACTCAGAAAATCATTAAAGATGGATCTGAAATTAACAAACATTCCCAACAACACGAAGACTCGTAAGCTGGTTGATCTGGATCAGCCGACGGGTAACATCTACAAGTCGCTGAATGTCATTTCGCGTCGCGCAAACCAGATTGCAGCAGAGATGAAGCAGGAACTGAACCGTAAGCTGGCCGACTTCTCGACTACGACCGATTCTTTGGAGGAGACCTTCGAGAACCGCGAGCAGATTGAGATCTCGCGCTACTACGAGCGTCTGCCGAAGCCCGCAATCATTGCTACCGAGGAGTTCCTCGCAGGCAAGCTCTACTTCCGCGACGGTAAGGAGGAGTAATCGACTGCGTAGAGTCTCTGTCGCGTGTTGCGCGACAGATCGTGCAGAATGTGATGGAGGAGGCCAATGAGGGGCTGCGCGTTGTGAAACGTCGCCAGACCGACCGAGAGTTGTTTTGCAGGTAGAACCCGTAGGGGTTTTTCAGAAACGACCGCCCCACTCCGCAAGCAAGCCGACCACCCGAAAGGGCAGTCGGCTTTTTTATTATGAAAATTGTGAATCTCTCTCCTACGGGCGTACCTCAATTTTGAGCTGTTTGTCGCTGGCGTGCCAGCAATTTTCGACCTCGAAACGCAGCACTCCCTCCTTGTTGGTCTTGGCGGTGCGCGATGAGAAGGGCGAGAGAACTACGGGGTTGCCATTGCCGAAACGCAAAATGTAATCCACCGAACTCATATTGGTCAGCTGTATGGTCTTAACGCCATTTGAGGCCTCGGCAACGATGGTCATCTTCACCGATGCCAGCACTAAATCACGCAGTAATTGCTCATCGCCCGCCAACGTGCCACACGAATAGGCCAGCGTACGACGTGCCGCGATAGCCTCGCGCAGCGACTCGACCGACTTGTCCTTGGCGAAAATCAGCGTCATATTTCGGCGTACGCCGTTGATGCGATAGGTCTCGGCCGTACCGTCGTGGATGTCGGTATTCGACGATACGAAGAGGTTGCGCTCGCGTGCCCAATCGATCGCCAGCGGGTAGAACGACGAGCCATTCATCACCTCCACACCGTCAATCAGCCCTGCGGCATAGAACGACTGCTCGGCCTCGGTCTGTTCGAGCGAGGTGCGACGCCAGCCGGGGTGGTTGTGCATAATGAGTGCCCCCTGTGCGCGTGCTTTACGCATCGCCTCGGCAGGATCGGCATCGTAAATCGCGTTGTTATCGGTGGTGAAGAGGGCGTTGTAGTGGCCGATGGTTTCGGGAGTGCGAGTGATCTCAACGCCCGAAATGATGGTCATACCATAGCCCTTTGCGGTATTACGCGCCAACTCGACGGGCAGATTCAGATCCGAGACGATACCGCGCTCGTCAGCCGCCTTGCCGATGACGTTGTGATTCTGTGCCTTTGTGCCTTCGGGTACGATTCCGCCCAACGCACGGATCATATTGCCCTCGTGGCGACGATATTCGACGTGCTCGGTGATAGCCAATACATCCAGACCGTCATACCACGCCTCGCGCACACGAAATTCGGGTGTGCAGTCGCCATCCGAGTAGATCGAGTGGGTGTGCAGATCGGCCTTGTAGATGTTGTAACCATTCACTTCGGGCAACACGAACTCGACACGCTGCGACGAGTTGCGGAGCGTGTGGCGCGTGATGTCGGGATTCTTCGCATCTTGGTAGTAGTGCTGTGCCGACGCTGCAAGCGATGCGAGCAGCGCGGCGGTCAGCAATATTGTTCGTTTCATTGTCAATCAACTATTTAGCGTACTCCTTCAAATAATCCTCCAAGCCCTTCACAACGCGGTCAATCAGATCGCGGCGGAACTTGGGATCAACCAAGCGTGCCTCCTCGGCAGGAGCCGAGATGAAGAGAGTTTCGAGCAACATATTGGGGTACTCGTAGGGCGAGTTGAGGATAAAGTTGAAACTGCCGATATTACCGAAGTTGTTCATATCGAGCTCCAAAACGCGCTTCAAAACCGCTACCGACAGCGGCTGGAAACCGGGATGGCGGTAGTAGGTACTTGTGCCGAGGGGAGTCAGCGGCGAGCCGCCTGCGTTGCAGTGGATCGAGATCATCAGGTTGGGATCGGCTTTGCGCAACATCAGTACGCGGTCGCTCATATCGACATTCACATCCTCCGAGCGAGTCATCGTAACCTTCGCACCGCGCTTTTCAAGCTCCGCGCGCAGCATATGTGCCAGATCGAGATTGACATCCTTCTCCTCGACACCTGCAACACCCACAGCACCCTTATACGGGCCGCCGTGTCCTGCATCGATACCGATGTGCAGACCGCGCAGCGATGCCTTCGGAGCCGCCTTGACGCGGATTACCAGCGAGTTGCCCTCGTAACGCACCGAGTGCCCCCAATGTGCGTTATGGTCGAGAGTGATGATCACGCGGAAGATGTCCTCCTCGACCTGCTCGTAATCGACGCTCTTGATAGCGGCATTCTTTATGTTGGGATATTGGGTCAGCCACGAGGTGTTTGCAACGGCACCGAAAATATCCACAACAACGCGCGCGGGATCCATCTGGTGGAACGTAGCGAAGGGCAGACGCTCGGTAAGCGAAACACGCACTACGTCAGCCTCCTTGCCGCCACGAACGCTCCACGAGCCTACCAGCGACTGTGCGGGCAGAGTGCCTGCGGGCTGCACCTCGACGCACGACTTGGGGATGTATGCGGTGCGATTCTTCGACAGGCGAACTTTGTATTGGTTGCCCACCTCGCCAACAGCTTCGAGCAGGATGCCCTCGGTGATGTGGCCGATCTTCGAGCCACCCAGACGATCCGTTCCCAAACCATAGTTCAGATAGGGCAGATCGCCTACGGTGCGCAACATTACGGGCTTATTGGGGTCGATGACCTTGATCGCCTCCTTCATCGGGTAGGTTGCCGAACCAACGCCCTCAGCCTCGATCTTGAATTGCAACGGCTCAGCCAGCACTTTGCAATCCTTCTTTGCGGTGATCAGACCCTGATAAACACCCGCCTCGACCTCGGTCAGTTCGCAACCGCCTACAATCGACACCTTGCAGTTAGGTACGCCTACGGCGCGCAGAGCTACGCGCTCACCTTCGGTAACAGCCTTGATGTCAGCAGGTACGGTGCCCCATTCGATCAGCTTTGCACCAGTCAGCGGCTCACGTGCGGGGCGTTTTTTTAGCTCCACGTTGAAGTTTTTCTCTGCCTTGCCACTCTTCGAAACAGCAACGACCGAGATCTCATTCTGACCCTCTTCGAGCGTTACCTCGGCAGCCCAGCCACCCGTTGCATAGACGGGGAATTGCTTGCCATTGACCGTTAGTGTAGCGTCGGGATCGGCCACACCCGTGATCGAGTGGCGTGCGGTTGTAGTTTCGGGGCGATCGCCGCGAACGATTTCAAGACGTTGAGCCGCAGCAGGCGCAATAGCCATCGTAGCGGCGCAGATAAGCATAAGGATTCGTTTCATTGTATTGGATTTTTAGATTATATTTTGTCGTTGAGATTTTACACTCTACAAATATAAAAATAAAAAAGGGAACTACCGCGCGGGTAGCTCCCTTTTTTTCGTTTCGTTGCGAGTAGTCGCTTATCGCAGGATCGTAGCGGTCGAGCCGATCTGAACGCCGTCCATATAGACCTCGATCGAATATTTACCTGCCGTAATGCCGTCGCCGTTGTAAAACAGGCCTACGTCAAGATCGTCGTTCTGGTAGTCGATCTCGCGCGAAGCGGTGTAGATCAACTGCGAACCTTCGTGGTCGAACGTAGCCGCATCAGTGGTGAGCAGATAGCCGTCGGGCGAGGTGATACGTACATATACGGTGCGCTCGCCGGGGTTAGCCAACTCGTTGGCCGACAGTACGAAATCGACCTTCAAACGCGCTGCGCGCGCTGCACGTGTAACGGGCTTGCCATTCTCGTTGAGCGTGGTGAGCACGATGTCGCGGGCGCGGATAACGGCACCCTGACGCACCTTGGTATCGAGCTCGGCAGCCTTCTCCTCGGCCATATCGGCACGCAGAGTCTGACTTGCAACCTGCTTGCGGTAATCGACATTCTCGTTGATAAGCTTCTTGTTGAGCGTATTGAGCGAGTCGATCTGCTTCAAGTAGCCCTCCATAATGCCACGCAACATCGTAACCTGCTTCTCGTACTGCTTGATCTTACGCAGCGAGAGGTTACGCTCCTTCTGCAACTGCTGCATCAGCGAATCGGCACGCAGACGCTCCGTTGCCAGATTCTGCGAGATGGTATCGTTGGTGATTTGCAGGTTGTCGAAGTCCTCCATCAGTACGCCCAAGTTGCTCTGGATCGAGTCGCGCTCGATTTCGAGGAATTGGTAGTCGCGCTTCTGATCCTGATGAATCTTGAAATAGAGGCCCGAAATGGCAACCAGAATCACTGCCAAAATGCAGATTACCATACGGTAACCCTTGATCGACTTATCAACTGCGGGTTGCTGCTGTTCGTCGTCGTATTCGTAATTGCGATTGTTCTCTTCCATAGTTTTGGTTTGTTGTTTTTTATATTTTGAGTGCAAAGATAGCAATTTTTATGTTTCTACGTTGTGCCGAGTGCGATTTTCATCAATCCACCTTGCTTTCGAGAGGGTAGCGCAGGCCTTCGTAGCTGCTGATATAGGCGCGGACACTGCCTACACGAATGGGCGACTCGAAGAAGATGGGTATCTTATTGCGATCGTCCGAGATCCAGATGAAGAACTCCGAGCCGTCCTCGAAACTCTCGCCCGTAGAGGTTGCCAGTTGACAGGTGAATTTAAGTGTTCGGAATGTACCTACGCCGCGTACCCTCTTATTCTCGCGGCCGAGGAATCGGTAATTGATATATCGCACCGTATCGCTCAATAGCAGGGCGAGGGTGTGTTCCTCATTTTCGACGAGCGTCGCAGGGTCTATCGTGCGCAGGTCGTAGAAGAGCGAAACACCGTCGTAGCTCTCGCCCGCAATCGGGATATGTCGCTCGATGACAGGGTCTTGGCGACGTTGTTTAAGACTGACACAATTGCCATCCCCCCAATCGTATTCGAAGCGCGACCAAGCACGATAGCCATTTTCGCGGATACGCGAGGTGGCCAATATGGGGCGGAATGTCGTGGTATCGACATAGCTGCGATAGGTATCGTCGAGATTGTAGAACCAACGCCACGAGGGGAGTGTGCGGCCATTGCCATAGATAACGTAGTGCGGTTTGTCGTTCAGCGTGGTGTCGGCAACGCTCATCACGACCGTCGCAACCTCGGTATTGGGAATCAACTTGGCGCGGTAGCTCACTTTGAGAGTCAATCGTTCGCCTGCGCGGAAGGCGGGTTGCACACCGCTTGGTTGTGCCGATGCGGTCGCTACCGACAATAGCAAAAAGAGGAGATATGTGATGAGATTTTTCATAACCGTTTTGTTTATAACGCCCGTTTTTACCAATTTATTATGAGATTTTCACGAAATCTCACTACGAGATCATACTGAAATCTCGCTCCTCACGCGAAGCGTAGCGCATCTTCAACTCGCGCAGGGGCTGATTCTCGGAACGAATCAGATTGGGGTCTGCCGCTAAAATATCGGTCGCCACCTGTTTGGTCAATTCGACGATCTGCACGTCGCGTGTCGGATTTGCAATCTTCAAATCAAAGGCCAAACCGCTCTGTTGCGTACCTCCGATGTCGCCTGCACCGCGCAATTTCAGGTCTAACTCGGCAAGACGGAAGCCGTCGGTGGTCTCGCACATCGCATTCAGACGTGCCTGCGCATCCTTCGAGAGCTTTTCGCCACTCATCAAAATACAATAGGACTGCTCGCCACCTCGACCTACGCGACCGCGCAACTGGTGCAATTGCGACAGACCGAAACGTTCGGCACTCTCGATGACCATCACCGTCGCATTGGGCACATCGACACCTACCTCAATAACCGACGTAGCGACCATAATATGTGCCTCGCCTGCGAGGAATTGGCGCATACTCTCGCGCTTATCTTCTGCACGCATCTTGCCGTGAACGATCGTCGTAATATATTCGGGCAACGGAAATGCCTGCGAAATAGAGAGATAACCGTCTGTAAGATCCTTGTAGTCCATCTTCTCGGATTCGGCAATCAGCGGATAGACCACATAGACCTGTCGGCCGAGGGCGATCTGTCGTCGCATAAATCCGAAGAGTTTTTCGCGTGCCGAGTCGAAGTAGTGATAGGTCAAAATCGGACGGCGACCGGGGGGTAACTCATCAATCACCGATACATCGAGGTCGCCATAGAGCGTCATTGCCAACGTACGCGGAATGGGCGTTGCGGTCATAACCAGAATGTGTGGCGGACGGGCATTTTTTGTCCACATCTTTGCGCGTTGCTCCACGCCGAAACGGTGTTGCTCGTCGATGATGCAGAGTCCGAGGTTGTCGAATTGAACGCTATCCTCAATGAGCGAGTGCGTGCCGATAAGGATATGGGCGCGACCCGATGCCGCCGCTTCGAGCGAGGCGCGACGTTCGGCGGCTTTCGATGCTCCTGTCAATATATGTACTTCGATGCCAAGCCCTTCGACCATACGGCTGATTGAGGCAAAGTGCTGTCGTGCAAGGATCTCGGTCGGTGCCATCATACACGACTGAAATCCATTGTCCGCCGCAAGGAGCATCGATGCCAGCGCGACCATCGTTTTGCCACTGCCCACATCGCCTTGCAGTAGGCGATTCATCTGGCACCCCGTGATAGTATCCTGACGAATTTCGCGTATCACGCGCTTTTGCGCTCCGGTCAGTTCGAAGGGTAATTTTTCGCTGTAAAAACGGTTGAAAAAGTTGCCAACGTGCGGAAATAGAAATCCATCGAAACGATTCTTGCGCACCGTTCGGCGAGATTGAATATTTAGCTGAATACCAAGCAGTTCGTCAAATTTGAGTCGATATTCGGCGCGGCGCAACATCTCCTGCGACTGCGGGAAATGGATGTTGTACAACGCCTCGCGCAGGGGTATCAAGCCGTAATTGGCACGCATCGCATCCGAGAGAGGGTCTTCGATGCGGCTCTCGACAAGCGGCCAAAGGTTACACATAATGTTGTAGATTCCCTTGCTGCCCAACTGTATATTGGTCAGTCGCTCGGAGGTGCTATATACACCTTGCAGACCTTCGGGGCGTTTGCGGGCACTCATCACCATCTCCACTTCGGGATGTACCATCTGCAACTGCCCGCGATAGAATGTCGGGCGACCAAAGATGATATATTCGACACCCTGCTCCAAACGATTTTCGATCCACTTGACATTCTTGAACCACGTCAGCTCGGCTGAGCCTGTCGCGTCCGATACGAAGGCCTTGAAACGACGATTGCGCCCCTCACCACTCGGCGCGAAGCCCGTTATGCGCGCGCGGAATTGCACGAGCGTAGAGCTCTCGGCCTCGGTGATCTCACCGATGCGGTAGTAACGTGTGCGGTCGATGTATCGGAACGGGAAGTAGTAGAGCATATCGCCAATGGTGCGAATGCCCAATTCCGAGGCGAGCATCTTGGCTCGTTGCTCGCCCACGCCGCTGACAAATTTAATATCGTTGTCGAATACCTTGCCCATAGTGCAAAAGTAACTAAAAGATTTTGAATTTTGACCATCTTTTTTTTGTATCTTTGTCCATCGGTAAACTGTTTTACGGCAAATTGATGAAAAAGTATTGCAATTCACTCGGTCGATATGAGCGTCGCGGCAGTTGTCGCGTGCGTATCGGCAACGTCGAGATCGGAGGCGGGGCACCCGTAGCCGTTCAGTCGATGACCAACACCGACACTAACGATACCGCCGCAAGTGTGGCACAGATCGAACGCATTGACCGCGCAGGCGGCCCTATTGTTCGCCTTACGGCACAGGGTCCGCGCGAGGGCGAGAATCTGCGTAATATTGTGGCTCAACTGCGTGCCGATGGCTTTTCGACAGCTATCGTGGCCGATATCCATTTTGTGCCGGAGGTGGCAGAGATCGCTGCCGAGTCGGTCGATAAGGTGCGTATCAACCCCGGTAATTATCGCACGTCGGATCGCCGTTTGGAACGATTGATCGAGAAGTGCCGCAAAAGAGGTGTCGCTCTGCGTATCGGGGTGAATCACGGCTCGCTGGCCAAGCGTGTCTTTGATGAGTGGGGCGATACGCCAGAGGGTATGGTCGTTTCGGCTATGGAGTTTTTGCGTGTTTGCCGCGCAGAGGGCTTCGATCAGGTTGTCGTTTCGATGAAGTCGAGCAATACGCGCGTAATGGTCTATGCCTACCGTTTGTTAGTGGCTGCGATGCGTGAGGAGGGTATGGAGTATCCGATCCATTTAGGTGTTACCGAGGCGGGTAACGGCGTTGAGGGTCGTGTGAAGAGTGCCGTAGGTATCGGAGCGTTGTTGGCCGATGGTATTGGCGATACGATTCGCGTTTCGCTGACCGAGGACCCCGAAAACGAGATCCCCGT
>JAZUPN010000009.1:0-2829 GCA_045605245.1 Alistipes sp.
GCATAAAAAAGAAAGGCTCGAAGTTTTGCTTCGAGCCTTTCTTTATCTCAATACTTGCAACGCGCCTACAAGCCAAGCAACTCGGCAATACGGCGACTGAGTTCGGTATTGTCCATAATGCCAGAGAACTCCTTTGCTCCCCCGCCATAGAAGAGCGCACCAATCATCGAGCCCGAATGGCTGGTCGTACCATAGCGATACTCAACACCACTCTCCGAAAGAGTGAAATCGGTCTTGCGCGAAGGCAGCGATAGACCTCCCGTTTCGTGGTCGGCACAAACTACAACCAACGTACCTTCGTGCTTATCGGCATAATCAAAAGCAACTCCGACCGCCTTATCAAAATCCTTCATCTCGGCATAGATCTGCGCATCGTTATTGTTATGACCTGCGACATCAATCAGTGAGCCCTCGATCATCATAAAGAATCCTGTCTTCTCTTTCGCGCAATTGGCCGTCAGAATTTCGAGTGCCTTCGCAGTGGCATTGGGTAGGTAATCGCCACGATCCTCGGTTGCCATCGGAAGATTTTTCTCTGCACAAAGAGCCACCACACGACCCTCCGAAATATCCTGCATCTCATCGAGTGAATAGACAACACGATAGCCATTCTCTTCGAGTTCGGGAATCAGATTGCGACCATCATTACGCTTGGCGAAGTAGCGCGTACCACCGCCAATAGCAACATCAATACCCGACGTAACAAACTCCACAGCAATATCTTCGTACTGGTTGCGATTAGGCACGTGAGCATAGAATGCGGCGGGCGTTGCGTGAGTCAGGTAGCAGGTTACAACCTCGGCAGTCTGCATACCCTTTTGCTCGGCGCGAGTCAAAATCGACGTGAGAGTATCACCCTCGATCGTTACACCCAGATAATGATTTCCCGTCTTTGTACCCGTAGCGAGGGCGGTACCTGCGGCAGCCGAATCGGTTACGCGGTTATTGGCCGAATAGGTTTTAATCAATGCGGCAGCCTCGGCACGATCCATATTGATCGGCTGATACCTCTCTTCGAGCATTAGTGCCGAGATATGAGCCACGCCCATACCATCACCGATGAGCATAATGACATTTTTGACTTTGGGCACACCCTTTTTCTTGCGAGCGACAGCATCCATCGGAGCAACGAGCATCGCTGCCACGAGTACCAAAACAAATAAAATTGAGCGTTTCATTGAAAAAGTTTATTTAGTTAGGCAAAGTTAGCGCGAAAAATGGAAAAATTTGTTACTTTTACAAAAAATTAACGGCCCGAAATGAAATTATTAATATTCGGCAAATATGGACAATTAAGCGAGGAGTTGCAACGTGCAGTGCCTGCGTCGTGGGATGTTGCCGCGTTGAGCTCGTCGGAGTGCGACGTTACCGATCACAAGGCGGTCGAGCAACAGATCGAGCGTGCGCGCCCCGATGCAGTGGTCAATTGTGCGGCATATACCGCCGTCGATCGCGCAGAGGAGGAGCAGGCAAATGCCGATGCTGTGAATTGGCTCGCTGTTGAGAATATGGCTCGCGTAGCGGCTCGCAACGATGTGGCTCTGATACATATTTCGACCGATTATGTTTTCGATGGGACAAAGCATAAGCCCTATGACGAGAGCGATCCGACTGCGCCGATAAACTATTACGGAGCGAGTAAATTGCGAGGCGAGGAGGCCGTTCGTGAGAGTGGTTGTCGCGGTGTGGTTATTCGCGTGCAGTGGCTCTATTCGCCATACAGTAAAAACTTTATGTGCACGATGTTACGCCTTGCCGAACAGCAGTCGGAGGTGCGCGTGGTAGCCGATCAATATGGTGCGCCGACAGCGGCTGACGATCTGGCCACAATGATCGTAAAGATTCTGCCTAAGGTCGTTGCCGATAGAGAGTTGCGCGGAGAGATATTCCACTTCGCAGCGGCAGGCCGAGCAGCGTGGAGCGACTTCGCCGAGGAGATTTTCCGAGTGGCCGAGTGTGGTTGTCGCGTCATTCCGATCTCAACGGCAGAGTACCCAACCACCGCAAAACGCCCTGCGAATTCGATGTTCGATTGTTCGAAGATTTGCCACCGTTTCGGAATCCAGCAACCCGATTGGCGCGAGAGCCTACGACGAAATATCGAACGAATCAAGAAAAACGATAACCCGCTATGAATGTGAAGATTGCCGAGGATTGGAAGGCACTGCTGGCCGACGAGTTCGAGAAACCCTATTTTGCCGAGTTGGTCGGTTTTGTGCGCGAGGAGTATGGCTCACGCCAAATCTTTCCGCGCGGAGGAAATATCTTTCGCGCATTCGACAAATGTCCATTCGACAAGTTGAAAGTGGTCATCATCGGTCAAGACCCCTATCACGGTGAGGGTCAGGCCAATGGTTTGTGTTTCTCGGTCAATGACGGCGTGCAGTTTCCGCCCTCGTTGCGCAATATATTTCAGGAGGTCGAGAGCGATACGGGAGCACCCATCCCCACAAGCGGCAACCTCGATCGTTGGGCCGAGCAGGGCGTTCTGTTGCTCAACTCGGTGCTGACCGTGCGCGCTCACGAGGCCGCCTCGCACGCAGGTCGCGGTTGGGAGCAATTTACCGACGCTGTGGTGCGTGAGATCGCTGCTCGACGCGAAGGCGTGGTCTATATGCTTTGGGGCAGCTATGCGCAACGCAAGGGTGCGATTGCCGACCCAGCACGAAACTGCATTTTGAAGGCGGTGCACCCATCGCCCCTATCGGCATATCGAGGATTCTTCGGTTGCCACCACTTCTCGCAAGCCAATGCCTACCTCGTCGCCCACGGCAAAGAACCGATTGTGTGGTAAGAGTTTAGGAAAACGAAAGCCGCCCCTTTCGGGGC
>JAZUPN010000010.1:0-2526 GCA_045605245.1 Alistipes sp.
CGAGTTGATGGAGACCACAACCCACTCGCTTGTGCAGCGTTTCGATGCCAAACCCGCTTCGGGCGAGATCTTTGTCTTCACGCCGAAGGGCGACCTGCGCAAGCTGCCCGAAGGGGCGACGGTGCTCGATTTCGCCTTCGACATCCACTCGAATGTGGGCTGTACCTGTTCGGGCGCGATGATCAACCACCGCAACGTGTCGAGCCGCGAGGTGCTGAAAAATGGCGACATCGTCGAGATTATGACACAGAAGAACCAGACCCCGAAATCGGATTGGCTGAATGTGGTTACCACGACCAAAGCGCGCAACAAGATCCGCCAATTCCTGCGCGAGGAGCAGGCTCGACAGGCGCGTTTGGGGCGTGAGGAGTTGGAGCGCAAACTGAAAAATTGGAAGATGAATATCGCTATCGATGATGCGGTGGTATATCTGTGTAAGTCGCTGAAAATCCGCACGGGAACGGAACTTTACAACCGTATTCTGAATGAGAAAATCGACTTCGCACAGATCAAGGAGATCATCTCGCGTCATCTCAACGGCGAGGTTGATGAGCAGCGTCGCTCGACGGCTGCTGCGCTTGATGCCGCCAAGCTCGATGCGCCGAAGATATACAACACCTCTCTGTCGGGCGATGCGTTGGTGATCGACGACCGCATCAATAAGATCGACTACAAATTGGCGAAGTGTTGCAACCCGATTATGGGCGATGAGATTTTCGGTTTTGTTACGATCAATTCGGGCATCACGATCCACCGCCACGACTGCCCCAATGCGGCACGTCTGCGCGAAAATTATCCCTATCGCATTATGGAGGCACGTTGGCGCGAGCAGGTGCAGGGCGGAGCGTTCCGCGCGTCGATTAAGATCGTGGCCGACGACACGACGGGTATGGTCAATCGTATTACGGAGGTTGTAAATCGCGATCTGAAACTCAATATTCGTTCGATGAATCTCTCGTCGAGTGGCGGTACGCTGTCGGGTATGATCAATGTCGAGGTGCCGAGTACGAATGTGGTTGATATGCTGATCCACAGCATTTTGCGCATCCGCGGAGTGCAACGCGCCTATCGCGTGAATAACTAAATAAGGGAAACTCCTAAAAGCAACGCACCCCGAAACAATCGCTGTTTCGGGGTGTATTGTTGAGCCGCAAACGAGACTTGAACTCGTGACCTCTTCATTACGAGTGAAACGCTCTACCAACTGAGCTATTGCGGCATCACTTCAAAGGTCTTGATCCTTTTGCGGTGCAAATATCCGAAAAAATTTTCGAATATTCCAACTTTCAAACCAAATTATATCATTTTATCTCAAATTTTGTCTGCTCTACGACCTCGCCGTCGGCATTAACGACCGCACGAACGCTACCCAAATGATCGGTGATAAAGTAGCGCACCTCATAACCTGAATCGGTTTTGTAGGTGCGACCACCTGACGACGCAACGCTTTCGAGAGATGCGATCTCGCCATCTTCCAGATTATACACAAACGAACCGACATAATACTTTCCGTTGCCGTTTGAATCGACAACAGCTCTCTTAACACTATCGGCCGAATATGTATATCTGCTGATCATATTCCCGTCATTATCCCGAATTTCGCTCGGCAAGTTAAGAAAATGATAAAATCTATAATATATCTCATATTATGAAAGGTCTGCTGTTTGAAAGCAAAATGCTCATGCTAGCATCTACGATACGGGGCATTTGGGCCAATTGTTGTAAAACGTTTAGATGAGTCTATCTAAAACTGTTAGATATATCCATACATTTGATTTTAAGGACATGTAGTAAAAGGGTTTGGGCATTGCATATCTGGCGCTATCCAACCATATACTTTTTCTCTATGTTTATTATCTAAACACACATATAGCCAACCATTGCATATATCGTATATGGTTACGGTATGCTCTAGTGTCGTTTTATATACAACTTCAGAATTATAGTCGGCTTTACTATACAAATGTAGAGTTCTCCCATCATAGTTACGTGTATTAACAGCCACACTTCCCTTTTCTACATAAGTGATCTCATCATTAACCACAATAGCGATATAGTTTTCATTAGCATATAGTAATTGCACAATGGTGCCAACATCACCCTCTTCTTTTAATGGATATATGGCATATCGCATTTCTTTCAAATTCATATTGTAGTAACATTTGACAGGATTGCCTTTAGGGTGAACTGTAAACGCGAAACTTTGATTATTTTGCGCGGATGCTTCCACAAATACAAATGTGATAAGTAATAATAAATATCTCATACTATTTTCGATTTAATAACAAATATATATTTGATGATGTCCCCAATTGTT
This sequence comes from Alistipes sp., assembly GCA_045605245.1. Taxonomy (GTDB): domain Bacteria; phylum Bacteroidota; class Bacteroidia; order Bacteroidales; family Rikenellaceae; genus Alistipes. The sequence goes on from JAZUPN010000010.1 coordinate 2,318, forward strand.
GTTCTACTTGTCTCCAAGATCGAGCATCAATAATCAAACAACCTTTAGAAGAATGTGTAGCCTTACCACTCCAATTTGTTCTATGAAAGAAAATTGCCTCCATATATGTTTTGCCATTAATTCTGTTATATCCTCCATGTGGCTTTATCTTGGGTGAACCATCTCGATTAACAACTCTATATGTCTTCGAGTCTTTAGCATCTTCGGGG
>JAZUPN010000011.1:0-3725 GCA_045605245.1 Alistipes sp.
AAGAATATGTTCATCCGTCCCACCGAGGAGGAGTTGGAGGCTTACGGCGAGCCCGATTTCGTATCGTTCAACGCTTCGAAGGCAAAGGTAGAGAACTTCGCAGAGCTCGGCCTGAACTCGGAGACCGCTACCGTATTCAACCTGGCTTCGAACGAGCAGGTTATCCTCAACACTTGGTATGGTGGTGAGATGAAGAAGGGTCTGTTCTCGATTATGAACTACCTGCTGCCCCTGCGCGGCATCGCTTCGATGCACTGCTCGGCTAATACCGATATGAACGGTGAGAACACCGCTATCTTCTTCGGTCTGTGGGGTACCGGTAAGACCACCCTTTCGACCGATCCCAAGCGTCTGCTGATCGGCGACGACGAGCACGGCTGGGACGACGAGGGTGTATTCAACTTCGAGGGCGGTTGCTACGCAAAGGTTATCAACCTCTCGAAGGAGGCTGAGCCCGATATCTACAACGCTATCAAGCGCGATGCTCTGCTCGAAAACGTAACTGTTGATGAGAACGGCAAGATCGACTTCACCGACAAGAGCGTAACCGAGAACACTCGTGTTTCGTACCCCTTGTACCACATCAACAACATTGTTAAGCCCGTATCGAAGGCTCCCGCTGCAAAGAAGGTTATCTTCTTGTCGGCTGATGCATTCGGCGTACTGCCTCCCGTTTCGATTCTGACTCCGGAGCAGACCAAGTACTACTTCCTGTCGGGCTTCACTGCAAAGTTGGCAGGTACCGAGCGCGGCATCACCGAGCCTACTCCGACCTTCTCGGCTTGCTTCGGTGCTGCATTCCTTTCGTTGCACCCCACCAAGTACGGTGAGGAGCTGGTGAAGAAGATGCAGGCTTCGGGCGCAACCGCTTACTTGGTAAATACCGGCTGGAACGGTACCGGCAAGCGTATCTCGATTAAGGATACCCGCGGTATCATCGACGCTATCCTCGATGGCTCGATCGACAACGCTCCTACCAAGTCGATCCCCTACTTCGATTTCACTGTTCCTACCGAGTTGCCGGGTGTTGATCCCGCAATCCTCGACCCCCGCGACACCTACGCAGAGGCTTCGCAGTGGGAGGTTAAGGCACAAGATTTGGCTGGCCGCTTCGTGAAGAACTTCTCGAAGTTCACCACCAACGAGGAGGGTAAGAAGTTGGTTGAGGCTGGTCCGAAGCTCTAATCAAAGGATTCAACAACTGATTCTTCATAACGAAGGGTGTTCCCGAAACGGAGCACCCTTTTTTTGTTAGGCGCGGGCGAGAAGCCTCCACAACGCCGACTTAATAACGATTCAACGCTGATTCAACAACGACTAAACACCGACTCAAAAGAATATGGGACGCCTCATCGGTGCCCCATATCTCTTATATCTACCCGCAGCAAAGGCGAGATATTCGCTCGTTATACAAAAGGAGCCTTAACAACCTCTGCTTTGATCTGACGGCCACGAATAACGACCGCAATCTGCGTACCTACGGCAGCGTGAGCCGTCTTAACGTAGCCCATACCGATACCCTCACGCAGCGTGGGCGACATCGTTCCCGATGTTACAACACCGATAACATTGCCCTCCGCGTCGGCCAACTCGTAGCCGTGGCGGGGAATACCGCGCTCGATCATCTTGAAGGCAACCAACTTACGCTCAACGCCCTCAACCTTCTGCTGCGCAAGTATCTCACGGTCGATAAAGTCCTTACCCTCGGCAAACTTTGTGATCCAACCCAGACCGGCCTCGATGGGCGAAGTGGTGTCGTCAATATCGTTACCATAGAGGCAGAAACCCTTCTCCAAACGCAGGGTGTCGCGTGCGCCCAGACCGATATTCTTCAAACCGAACTCCTCGCCGGCCTTCCACATTGCCTCCCAAAGTTTGTCGGCATCCTCGTTAGCGACGTAGATCTCGCAACCGCCCGCGCCGGTGTAACCCGTAATCGAGAGAATTGCATCTTTGATACCTGCCACTTCGGTCTTGCAGAAGGTGTAGTAGGTCATATCCTCAACCTTTTCGGGGCACATCTTCTGAACGAGTTTCATCGCCATCGGGCCCTGAATAGCCAGCTGGCAGATCTCGTCAGAAGCGTTATAGAGTTCCTTGCCTGCCTCCATACCGAAAGCCTTGCCCTGCTCACAGATGTGTGCCCAATCCTTGTCGATATTGGCAGCATTGACAACAAGCAGATAGGTCTCGGCATTGATGCGATAGACCAAAATATCATCGACGATACCGCCCTTGCCATTGGGGAAGCACGAATACTGCACCTTGCCGTCAAACAGCTTCGAAACGTCGTTCGAGGTGATGTGCTGCAAGAACGGCAGAGCCTTCGGGCCCTTGATCCAGATCTCGCCCATATGGCTTACATCGAATACGCCCACGCCGTTACGAACGGTAGCGTGCTCGTCGTTAATGCCCGAAAACTCGATGGGCATATTGTAACCCGCAAACTCGGCCATCTTGGCACCTGCTGCGATGTGGTACTTTGTGAAAGGAGTGATTTTCATTGTGTTATAGTTTTTAGTTTTTCTATTTATTTCGCGTTAATTCATCCGTCGCTACAACTATTCTCCCTTTGCCTCGTTTGCCTGCGCAGGGGCAGCGGCCGGTGTCGGCGTAGCGGCAGGACGTGCGGGGCGTTCGCGGCGTTTAAGTGCCAATGAGGGGCAACGCTTGAACTCCTTGGTGCGATCGAACAGATAGCGATAAGTTACGTGCTGCTTGTGGCGGTTAGCGCAGACAAACTTCTCGACCATACGCATCATCACGGGGTTGAAGTCGCCGATCCAAGCCAATTCGAGCGTCTTATAGGGGAGCGTACCCTCCTCGACCTTCTTCTCAAAGGCACGGATCATACCCGATTCGATACCCTTACCCTGCTGTTCGGGTGTAACGCCAAAGATCAGGCCGAAAGCACGATCGACCTTCTTGGCAACCTTCAAGTCCCAGATAAAACGCAACTTATTGATAATTCCGAACTTACCGTTAAACTTGCCGATAATGCGGTTCAGATCGGGGATCATAATGAAGAAGCCGATCGGTTCATCGTTGTAGTATGCGAAATAGACCAATTCGGGGTCGAGGATCGGGCGAAGCGTATTCATCAGTCCTCGTGCGTGCGCCTCGTCCATCTGCTGAACGCCCGTGAACATCGACCACGCCTTGTTATAGACCGTGCGGAAGCCCTCGATCACGCGCTCCAAATCCTCCATACGGATATGCTCGAAGCGATATTCAGGCTGCTCTTCCAAACGTTTTACACGTGCATAAACCGCCTCCGAGAGCGTTCCTGCGCTGATTCCACGAGCGTAGGTATGCTGGTTAAAGTAGGTCTGGAAACCATACTCCTCAAACATCTTCTGATAGTAGGGCGGATTGTAGGGGTTGGCGTAGAGCGGTTGGTGCTCGAAACCATTGACGAGCAGACCCCACCATTGGTCGCGCGAGCCAAAGTTGATCGGGCCATCCATCGCCTCCATACCATTTTCGGCAAGCCACTCGCGCGCTGCATCAAAGAGCGCAAAGGCCACCTCGCGATCATCGATCGACTCGAAGAATCCGCAACCGCCCGTCGGCTGCTCATTGTCGAGCATTGCAGTTCGGCGGTTGAAGAATGCGGCGATACGACCTACGCACTTACCCTTCTCGTCGAAGGCCAACGCTTTATCGTCGATTGCCTCGAAGAAACCGCAACCACCCGTCGGCTGCTCATTGTCGAGCATTGCAGT
>JAZUPN010000012.1:0-11175 GCA_045605245.1 Alistipes sp.
TTTGTCAATTCAAAAATTATTCGTAAATTTGTCGTAAGCAACTGTAGTTCTGAAGTTTGTATGGCAAAAGTCGGACTCGAAAACGACACCTTGAAACAACCCAAGTGTCCCTCGAATTGGGAGTATAGTACTGGGCAAAGGCAATTGCTTGATATACAGAGTGGAGAGCAGATGGACAGACTCTCGTTTTCCGCTCGAACGTAGAAGGGTCCTGTCTAACAATGTAAAAAGTTAGGCAGCCCCTTTTTTATTTTCAGGGGAGGGGTATAAGCGCGTTACCCTTTACTCCATTTCACGCTTACGGTCTCAAACCACTGCCACCTTGCAGGGTGATTGTTTCGCCCGTAACGTACTCGGCATCGTCCGAGGCGAGGAAGACGCACACGCGGCCGATATCGCCCTTCGGGTCGGCAAAATGGCCCAACGGAATACCCTGAATGGTCTTTTCGTAGAGTTCGGGGAAATTCTCCTTCCACTGTTGCAGGCTCTCGGTCATTGCCAGCGGGCAAATCACATTCACGCGCACGCCATCGGGACCCCACTCGGCCGCCGCCACACGCGACATACCGCGGATACCCTCCTTGGCTGCGGCATACGACGCTTGGCCCAACTTACCAAACAGACCCGCACCCGATGCGAAATTAATAACCGAGCCGCGCGAAGCCTTCAAATAGGGATGGCACTCGCGCATATAGAAAAACGCCGCATACAGACCCGAATAGATCGCCAGATCGAAATCCTCCTTCGTATGCTCGACTAACGGCAGGCCCGACTTCGACACCTGGGCGTTATTTACCAGCGTATTGAGTTTGCCGAATCGCTCGATTGTCTTTGCTACGACCATCTTAATAGCCTCCTCGTCGGCTCCGTCGGCCACCAATGGCAGCACCTCGACACCATATTTCTCCTCCAACTTCTGCTTCGCCGCGATAAGGCGCGACTCGGTACGACCCGTCAGAACCAGATTTGAACCCTCCTCGGCAAAAGCCTCTGCCAAGCCGAATCCAATACCTTTACCGCCACCCGTAATCAGGGTAACATTGCCATTCAATCGTTTCATAGTTATTTCGTTTTAGTTTTTTCTCGATTGTTCATTCGTGCCAAACGTGTAACAATCACGCGCCAACACTCCTCAAAGTTAATAATTTTATGGCAGAAAATATCATTCCGAAAAGAAAATAGTGCAATATCGTCATTATTCGCTCGGCCACCACGCGTCGCGGACTGTGATACCATTCATACTTTGCCATAAAAACAGCACAGGCCGACTCGGTTGAATCGGCCTGCACAATTACACTGCGACGGAGCAATTACTCGATTACAATCTCAACGGCAGGAGCTGCTGCTTTGACAGCCGAGTCGATCTTCTCGGCGGCACTGCTGATGATCTTTGTGCCCGCATTGAGAGTCGCTGTGGCAAATTCGGTTGCTGCGGTTTCAAACTCGGCTTCGGCATCGGCGATATCCTTTCTCTCATTTTCGATCTTTGCACTCTCTTTGGTCTGTTCGCCTTTCGAGGTGGTTGCAGAGCTCGACTCGGCGGCCTTGACAACCTCATCGACACCCTCCAAAAGAGGGGGATCACTCTCCTCGCTATTGTCGATATCGATCAGCAAATCGCGTTCGGGGATGTTGATATAGAGGCGGTCGTGGCCGATCTCAATCCTATTTTCGCCATCCTCATCGACATTATAAGTGTGATTATAGACCTTTACCGTTACATCGTCAAGATCGAGCGAGTGCAGGAACGAATCATCCACATTCCAACGGCGCAGGTTTCGCTCGACAGATTCACGCATTTCGGCCTCCTTAATGCCCTTGCGGATAACCTCGTGGTTGCTCAATGCGGTACTGAAAAGAAATACCAGAGCAACGATCCACACACCTCCCGTAATATAGAGGAACGGGCGGCTGATCTTATGCCCAAAAACAAATCCCGACAGCAGATATGCGATAATAATCATAGGCAGCAACACAACCACAATAGCCGATGCGATAAGTATCGTAATAGTGGTGCTGTTGATATAGGTCGTAAATGATTTGAAGATCTCGTAGGTATCATCGGGAGCAACAAACAACACGCCGAACAGACCTACGATGCAGGCGATCAGACCTGCCAGCAGACCGAATACCGCCAGAGCCGCAGCTGCTTTAAGCAGGAAGAGAAAGATGCGACCAATCACATAGATAATCTCGGCAACGATCGACTGACTGCGCTCCGAACGCGACATCTCCTCCATCTCGGCACGAGTCTTCGACGAGATTGTCGAGGCGTTGATCTGCTCGCCCGTCATTTCGAGTTTCTGGCGTGCCGACTTTGCCATCGGGATCGCAAACCACATCACGATATAACCCAAAATGAAGATACCGAACAGAGTGCCACAGAAGTCGCGGAAGTTGTTCCAATCGAACGTCTCGAACAGAAGAATACCTACGATAGGTGCAAACATCGCCAAACGCACCCACACGGGGTCTATGTCGAAGAATGTTCCGATACCCGAACATACGCCACCCAACTTCGAGTTTTCGGGATTACGGTACAAGCGGCGCGGGATACGCGGAGTCTTATCCTCCTTCGGCTTTGCTTCGCCCTCGTTGCTCTCCTCCTCGATAGCTTCGGGCGAGCCCATCTGGTCGATAATCGAACGGATCAAGGGCAACGAAACCACCGTCAGCGTATCCTGACGATTGAGAATCAGCTCGGCAATGCGGGCCTCGATATCGGCAACGATCTCCTCACCGTCGGCCGTATCTTTATATGTCTGATTGAGGTTATCGAGATAACCTGCCAGAAGTTCGTAAGCGTCGATATCAAAGACGAAGCCAACGCCCGAAATACTAACTTTCTTGCTCTCTTTCATAATCTTACGTTGTTTTGAAACTATTTAACCTCAACGGCCTCGTTAGCCTCCTCGCCATAGCGAATCACACGCACCTGCTTGACCAGCTCCTCCCACGACTCGTCCAATTGAGCGAGCGTACGACGGCCCTCATCGGTGAGCATATAGTATTTACGCGGCGGGCCCTGCGGCGACTCCTCCCAGCGATAGGTCAGCAGTCCCTGATTTTTCTGACGCGTAAGAATAGGATAGAGTGTACCCTCAACCACGATCATATGCGCCGCTTTCAACTCGGCGATGATCTTCGGAGCATACGAATCCTCGCGCGAAAGAATCGAGAGGATGCAATACTCCAAAATACCTTTGCGCATCTGCGCTTTTACGTTGTCTGCATTCATCTCTTTATCTTTTTTCGATTTTCTCTTTTTGTTTATTAATATCCAACTTGTGCATCTGCTCCGAGGGCATTACAATCCACAAAATCACATATACCCACAGACTCAAACCTGCACAGCAGAAGAGCAACAGTGCAACAACACGCATCAAAAGCGTATCAACACCAAAATAGTTTGCCAGACCGGCGCAGACACCACCCACTACTCGATCGTTCAACGGGCGGCGGAAACGACGCTCCTCGAAGGTCGTATAGATCGGTTGCGATTTCTGCGCCGTTGAGCCCTCGGTCGAACGCGGCTCGCCGAACTCTTCGGGTCGGCCCATCTGTTCGATAGCACTGCGCACGGTGCGGATCGTAACGACCATCATCGGCGACGGAGTCTTCTCGCGGAAGATCTCGGCCAGACGATTTTCGATGTCGGCCATAATCTCTTGGTCGTCGGCACCCAAACGAGCCTCGACATCCTCCAAATAGGTGCGCAGAGTTTGGTAAGCGTCGTAATCCAAAGTGAACGACTGCGTACCGATGTTTACATTGATTGTCTCTTTCATTGTTTTATTATGTGTTTTGTTTTTATCTCTTAATTAGTTCAGTTAGTATATATTCAATGACGGTGTCCTTGTCTGCAAAGTAGTCCTCAACGGTTTGTTTAACCTCAATATGTGGATCAATACCCACCCCCTCCATCGGGAAACCTTTGGGCGAAAGGTGAGGCTCGCGTGTCGGAATTCGGAAACAAATACCATATTTCGAGGTAAAGGTTTCTGGTCGGCAACCCGTATCACCCCCTGTTGCTTCGCCAACCAATGTCGCTAAACCACTCTCCTTTATATCGAGCGCGAAACTCTCTGATGCCGAAAAGGTATAGGGGCTTGTCAGCAGGAACAACTTGCCTTGATAAGCATTGGGTTGAGGGGTGATTTGTCCGCCCACACAATGAGCCTGCTCCTTGCAGAGCAGATATTCGGCAATCTGCCGCCCATTGCCACTATTGCCACCACCATTATTGCGCACATCTACAATAAGATATGGCAAGTCGCACACTTGCTCGTATGCCTGCTTGAAAACCTCCACCACATTGCCCATCATCGACGTAATGTTGATATATCCCACCGAGTCGTTGAGCATCTTGCCACTTGCGGCCAAATCTGGTTGTTGTTGCTTGATTTCGTTTTTTCGCATCAACGGCACCTCAATACTAAATCTCTCGCCATCGCGTACCACGTCGCAAACCAAAAGCGAATCGACGAACGAGTCAATCAAAGCCCATCGGCGCGTGTTGTAGATTCGTGCCGCCTCGGTCGATGCGGGGAGATACTTTTTCAATTGGCCTACGTACTCGTCTGTCGTCATTTGGTTGATCCCGACAATCTCATCTTTGTCGCAAAAACCACAATTCGAAAGGTACTCATTTGGCTCGCTGATGAACAATCTATCCTCAACAACCTCTAATCGCTGCCCCGCCGAATAGGCATAAAGAGTAGTCCAAGCGTGTCCGATATTTAACGCCGCAAAATATTCACAAACCAATAGTGCGTAATCGCTCTTTGTCTGCACGTCGTGTCCAATGCGATTGGCAAATGTGATGTAAAGCGAGTCGATGTCATAGTTCTTTTGCTTGTAGAGTGAACATTGCTCCACCACCTGCTTGTGAATACTCTCGAAATCCTCGGCAAAATTTTCAGGTTCGACAGGAATATCCGCAACGAAATATGTGGTCATCTCTTCCGACTGCAATTTGGTGAGATAGTTAATCAACTCGTCCTTAAAAATTGTTCGACACAACACAATTGCAGTCGTCAATAGGCAGACGATAGCTATTAGAGTTATGAAGAGATATTTGATGGCCTTTCTCATTTTGTTATGTAAATTTCGAACATAGCTTATTTCGTACTGCAAATATATAAACAAAATTTGGTACTTTGCAACACATAGAACTATAAACATACAAAATAAGCCATTTAATACTAATAAATAGGCAATTTAGTAGAAAAATAGTTGAATAATACTCCGCCCCGATTGGTCGCATTGGCTTCGGATTTGGATTTAAGATTGGTTTTTTGATTGATAATATTGATTTTTGAACGAATTTATTCGTATATTTGCACTTATATTAAATAAACACGCAGGGCAATAGCCCTCAAAATGACCATCAACTGATTATGGCAGAGATTAAATGTATCGGCATTCTCACATCGGGCGGCGATGCTCCCGCGATGAATGCAGCTATACGCGCCGTAACCCGCGCGGCTATCTACAACGGCTTCACCGTTAAAGGTATTATGCGTGGTTATCGCGGCCTGATAACGGGTGAAATCATCCCCTTCAAAACTCAAAACGTCAGCAACATCGTTCAGCAGGGCGGAACAATCCTCAAAACGGCACGTTGCAAGGAGTTCCAAACGCCCGAAGGTCGTCAAATCGCATACGACACGATGAAACGCGAAGGTATTGATGCGCTGGTGGTTATCGGCGGCGACGGCTCGCTGACGGGTGCGCGTATCTTCGCTTCGGAGTTCGACGTGCCTATCGTCGGCCTGCCCGGCACGATCGACAACGATCTCTACGGCACCGATACCACAATCGGCTACGATACGGCCCTCAATACGATTATGGATGCAGTCGATAAGTTGCGCGACACGGCTTCGTCGCACGAGCGTCTGTTCCTGGTCGAAGTGATGGGTCGCAATGCAGGTTTCCTCGCGCTGAATGGTGCAATTGCATCGGGTGCCGAGGCAGCGATCATTCCCGAAATTATGACCGAGACCGACCAGCTCGGCGAGTTGATCGGCAACGGTTTCCGCAAGAGCAAGAACTCGTCGATCGTATTGGTTGCCGAGAGCGAGCTGACGGGCGGTGCTATGGGCGTAGCGGAGCGTATCAAGAAGGAGTATCCGCAATATGACACCCGCGTAACGATCCTCGGCCATATTCAGCGTGGCGGCTCCCCCACCGCAAGCGACCGCATCATCGCCAGCCGTATGGGCGAGGCGGCGATCAACGCTCTGATGGAGGGTCAGCGCAACGTGATGATCGGCGTGCAGAATGATGAGTTGGTCTATATCCCCTTCACGAAGGCGATCCGCAAGGACAAACCGATCAACCGCGACCTACTCAACACACTGAAAATTCTTTCGATCTAATAATCAATAAAAATACTACCCAATTATGAAGAGAGTTATCGGCATTGGAAATGCCCTTACGGATATGCTCGTCAATCTGCGCTCGGACGAGGTTCTCGAAAAGTTCGACCTGCCGCGCGGCAGTATGAGTCTTGTGAACTCGGAGCAGCAGAAGGAGATCTCGAAATCGGTTTCGGGACTCCCCTACACCCTTTCGCTCGGCGGCTCGGCCGACAATACCATTCGCGCAATGGCTCGCCTCGGCTGTAAGGTGGGTTTCATCGGCAAGGTAGGCCGCGATTCGACCGGCGACTTCTTTGAGTCGGCATTGGAGAATCTCGGCATCCAGCCCTTTATTCTGCGTGGCGAGGAGCGTTCGGGCAAGTGCGTATCGTTAGTTTCGCCCGATGGCGAGCGTACGTTGGTTACCCACCTCGGCGCAGCAGTCGAGATGAAGGCCGAAGACCTCGACCCGAAGATTTTCGAGGGTTACGACTGCCTTTACGTAGAGGGTTATTTAGTTCAGGATCACAATCTTATCCGCGGCGCGATCCGTATGGCGAAGGAGCTTGGCTTGAAGGTTGCTATCGACTTGGCAAGTTTCAACGTGGTTGAAGAGAACATCGATTTCCTGCGCGAGGTAATCAGCGAGTATGTCGATATCGTCTTTGCAAACGAAGATGAGGCTCGCGCATTTTCGGGCGAGGAGGAGCCTGTCAATGCTCTGCAATATATCTCGACGATGTGCGATCTGGTGATCGTCAAGATCGGTATGCGCGGTGCGCTGATCAAGCAGGGCGGCGAGGTGTCGCACGTAGGCATTATGGCGGCTGCAAAGCGCGTCGATACTACGGGCGCAGGCGACTTCTATGCTGCCGGCTTTATGGCAGGTATGTGCGAGGGTCTGTCGTTGCGTCAGTGCGGCACGATCGGAGCAATTACCGCCGGTAAGGTTATCGAGATTGTCGGCACAACCCCCACCGAGGAGGCTTGGGAGGATGTTGCTCGCTTGGTTAAGCGTGTGAAGTCGGGCAAGTTGCTCTTCTAAACCAATTGCTCTTCTCAATACGTTTCTCAACAAAACAATCATAACAAAAAGGGCAGGAGCGAAATCCGATACGACGAGGGTTTCACCTGCCCCTTTTTCGATTAGCAGGGCACAAGAGATATGGCGCAGACAAATGAACGCATAGCGCGACTCAAAGAGTTGGTCGCAGCACTGCCTCTCGATCCGGGTGTATATCAATATCTGGACCGCGAGGGGAGGGTGATCTATGTGGGCAAGGCGAAGAGCCTGCGCCGTCGTGTCGCATCGTATTTCGTTGAGAGCAAGGAACATTCGGCGAAAGTTCGCGCGCTGGTGCGTCAGATTGCCGACATTAAACATATCGTCGTCGGGAGCGAGAGCGACGCCCTGCTGCTGGAAAATTCGCTTATCAAAACGCTCCAACCGCGATACAACATCCTGCTTAAAGACGATAAGACCTATCCCTGGATTGTCGTTCGCAACGAGCCGTTTCCGCGTGTCGAATCGACGCGTCGCGTGGTGCGCGACGGCTCGCAATATTTCGGGCCGTATGCTTCGATCTCGATGCAACGCTCTGTGTTAGAGTTTATTCGTGAGGTCTATACCCTACGCACCTGCCGACTCAACCTCTCACCCGCACAGATCGCTCGTGGCCGCTATGAGGTCTGCCTGCAATACCACCTCGGCAACTGCAAAGGTCCCTGCGTCGGTCGCCAAACAGAGGAGGAGTACAACGAGGACATCGCGCGTATTTGCGCAACGCTGCGTGGCGACCTGCGCTCGACCCGTTCGTGGCTCGAACGACAGATGAACGAGGCGGCGGCGGAGTTGCGATTTGAGGCGGCGGCACGTTATAAAGCACGTCTGGCGGCATTGGAAAACTATTCGAGCAAGTCGGTGATTGTCAATTCGTCGCTCTTTACGCTCGATGTATTCTCGCTTTTGATGGATGAAGATGCGGCATATTGCAACTTCGTAAGAATTGTAAATGGCGCAGTTACAGGTACTTTCACCTCGCAATTCTCGCTCGGTGTCGAGAACGAGCCGCGACAAGTACTCACGCAGGCAATTCAGCAGATCAGCGAGCGCATTGCGGGTCGTTTGGCGCGTGAGGTTGTTGTCCCGTTTCTGCCCGAAGAGGAGCTATTCGAGGGGATTACCTTCACCGTTCCGAAGCGTGGCGATAAGCTCAAATTGTTGGAATTTTCGGAGAAAGGGGCACGAATCTATCGCGCCGAGCAGTTGAAAAATCTCGAAATACGCAATCCCGAACGCCACACCGAGCGACTGATGGAGGCTCTGCGACGCGAGTTGCATTTGGAGCATCAACCCCGTTACATCGAGTGCTTCGACAACTCTAACTTACAGGGCAGCAATCCCGTAGCTGCTTGCGTCGTATTCCGCGACGGCCGACCATCGAAGAGCGAATATCGCCACTTCAACGTCAAGACCGTTGTTGGTCCCGACGATTTCGCCTCGATGCGCGAGATCGTGCATCGTCGCTACTCGCGCCTATTGGAAGAGGGAACCGAATTGCCCGATCTGATTGTGGTCGATGGTGGTAAGGGACAATTGAGTTCGGCCTACTCGGTGCTGGTCGAGTTAGGTTTGGAGAAGAAGATTCCGATTGTCGGCTTGGCCGAGCGTTTGGAGGAGATCTATTTCCCGTTCGACCCGACACCCTACTACCTCAATCGTACGGGCGAGCCGTTGAAGGTGATCACACACCTGCGCGATGAGGCGCACCGTTTCGGTATCACATTCCACCGCAATAAACGGTCAAAGGCATTTATTACGAGCGAGTTGGAGCAGATTAAGGGCATTGGTGCAGCGTCGATCGAAGATCTGCTGCGCAAGTTCCGCACGGTGGCACGCATACGTCGAGCAACGATCGAGGAGCTGACCGAGGTGGTCGGTCTGGCACGTGCCCGCAAGGTCTTTGACCACTTCCACCCGACAAGTGAGGAGTAAGTAGAGCTTTCATATTTGATATTTACTTAAAAACAATTATATTTGTAGATTGATACAAAGGTGCGCTTGCACACGACACCATAGCCGAATCCGCCGCATAGCGGCAAAGTCCCTCCCTGAGGGAGGGATTTAGGGTGGGGTCAGATTTGCAACCGCGACGGCACGTCGCGCGTAAGTGAAAGCAAAGGATAGTACGAAACAAGATACAAATAACGTAAAAATATAACACTATGGAACAAGTAAAATGCCTTATTATCGGTAGTGGTCCTGCGGGCTACACCGCAGCAATCTATACCGCACGTGCGGGTTTGAACCCCGTGCTCTACGAGGGTATCACCCCCGGCGGTCAGCTCACTACAACCACCGAAATCGAGAATTTCCCTTCGCACCCCGAAGGTATCGACGGCAATGAACTGATGAGCCGTATGCGCGCACAGGCGGAGCGTTTCGGTACGGATATCCGTTTCGGCGCAGTAACCAAGGCGGAGCTGGGCGCACGTCCCTTCGTAATCACAATCGACGGCGAGAAACAGATTGAGGCCGAGAGCGTTATCATCTGCACCGGCGCAACAGCGAAGTATCTCGGTCTGCCTTCGGAGGAGCGTTTCAAGGGTATGGGTGTCAGTGCGTGCGCTACGTGCGACGGTTTCTTCTACCGCAAGAAAGATGTTGCTGTCGTTGGTGGCGGCGACACTGCGTGTGAGGAGGCTACCTACTTGGCAGGTCTGTGCCGCAAGGTCTATCTGATTGTACGTAAGCCCTTCCTGCGCGCATCGCAGGCTATGCAGGAGCGCGTGCAGAACACCCCCAATATCGAGGTTCTATTTGAGCACAATACTGCCGAGGTGCTTGGTGATGATTCGGGCGTAACGGGTATTCGCGTACGCCACAACAACGGCACCGAGCGCGAAATCGAGCTTTCGGGTATCTTTCTGGCGATTGGACACCACCCCAATACCGAGCTCTTTGCAGGTCAGGTGGAGCTTGACGAGCAGGGTTATATCGTAACCAAAGATGGCTCGTCGCGCACCAATATCGAGGGTGTATTTGCCGCAGGCGACGTACAGGATCCGCACTATCGCCAGGCTATCACCGCCGCAGGCAGCGGTTGCCGCGCAGCACTCGATTGCGAGCGTTTCTTGAAGGCTTAACACAAACGTAACAGAAGCTAACGAACTATGATTCAACCCGATGTGGATCGCATCTTCTCGGTGGCTGACGACAAAGAGTTCCGCCACGAGGCACTTGCGCTGTTTCGCTTTCAGGCGGAGAGGTGCAAGCCATATCGCCAATATCTCGATCTGATCGGTGTTCGCGCCGATGAGGTGCGCGAGGTGGAGCAGATTCCCTTTCTGCCGATAGGGCTCTTCAAAACGCACAACATCTATTGCGGTGAAGGTCAGCCAGAACAGATCTTTACAAGCAGTTCGACGGGCGGAAGTGTGCCCTCGCGCCACCTGATGGCCGATTTGACGATCTATGAACGTGCTTTTCGCGGAGCTTTTCGCCATTTTTACGGCGACGCTTCGGATTGGAGTATCTATGGTCTGCTGCCCTCGTACCTCGAACGCAAGGGGTCATCGCTGATCTATATGGTCGATCGACTGATTGCCGACGCAGGCGGGCACGGAGGTTTCTATCTCAATGATTACGAACGCCTTATTGCCGATATCAAAGCCGATCCGCGCCCAAAAATTCTGCTTGGTGTAACATACGCCCTGCTCGATTTGGCCGAGCAATTTGCGCCCGACCTGCACGATGTGGTGGTGATGGAGACAGGCGGAATGAAGGGACACCGCGAAGAGCTACCCAAAGAGG
>JAZUPN010000013.1:0-4576 GCA_045605245.1 Alistipes sp.
TGACCTATTCGCAGTTTATGGGTAAGCTCAACAAGTCGGGTATCGCTCTGAACCGCAAGGTTCTGGCTGACCTCGCTATGAACAACCCTGAGGCATTCCAGCAGATTGTTAATGCAGTTAAATAAGCCGCTTTAAGTCGCATCCGCGGCCAACAAGCAAACGAAAGGCGTTCGATGATTCGAACGCCTTTCTTATTTTTTGGTCATAGGCATATTTTATCTTGCAACAAAAACAACAGCGAAAACTCTGTTTTCGTCATCATTGGAGGGTCGGCTTTCAGCCGAGCTCCCCACCCGCCAATGATGTGTATTCAAAATTCGGCTTAATGGTCAATATATAAGGTCGATGATGGATTTATAACAACACATACACAAAATAAAAAACCGCGACCCTTTCGGAATCGCGGCTATTCACGATATATTCAAGCGTTGATTACTTCGCGCTGAAACCATTAGGCAGACCGCCTGCGCTAACGGGCAGAACACCCTCTGCCTCGATCTCGCCTGCGAGCACCTTGCCGACAGCCTTCATATTCTGATCAACCGAACTATAACCGATCACGATGCCGTCAAATGCCTTCAAATCGATCTGGTCGAGTACGTAGGGATTGTTCATAATGGCCAGAATCACCTTCTGCTGACGTGCCCACTCCGACAAGAAACCGTAAATCTCTTCGGGTTTCATATTCGAGTACGAGTTGAAATCGTTCTTCGGAGCGCGCAACTCAGGCAGATAAACCACTGCATACTCTGCACCCTCAACCGACAACTTCGCGCCATCGAGCGATGCCAGCGACATACGCTTATCGAGCACAACCTCCTTCGCGCGACCCTCTTTGATAAGCTGCGCGAGCGAGCCCTCGCCCTTCAACGCAACGCTCGGACGCTTAACCATCGTTACCGATGCGTCGCAAACCTCCTGAATAAAATCAACGACCTCCTTGGTTTCGGTATCCTCATAGATATTCTTGGGATCGATAAAGGGGGTGCCGTCCAACAGACCGAGCTGCTCCTTCATCTTCAACACCTTGCGAACACTCTCATCAAGACGCTCACGCGAAACCTCGCCCGATCGAACAGCCTTGATCACATTGCGGATCGAGCGGTGCCAGCTCTGTGCGGGCATCAGCAACACATCCGAACCAGCCTTGAACGATGCCAGAGGAACCAACTCGGCGGGCATATAGGTCGAAACACCCTTCATACCGAGCGCGTCGGTTACGACGATACCCTTAAAGCCCATCTCCTCTTTCAACAACTTGGTGATAATGGGATACGAGAGCGAGCTGGGCATACCCGTAGGATCGAGCGCAGGCACATTCAAGTGGCCAACCATAACCATCCAAACATCCTCATTGATAGCCTCTTGGAAGGGATAGAGCTCCATCGCGTCCAAACGAGCGCGGTCGAAAGGCAGCGTAGGCAGAGCCTTGTGCGAATCGACATCGGTATCGCCGTGGCCGGGGAAGTGCTTTGCCGAAGTCCATACGCCACCATCCTGCATACCGCGAATCAACGCCGCACCATATTTAGCAACCTTATGGGGATCATCGCCAAACGAACGCTGACCGATAACGGGGTTCTTCGGGTTGTTATTCACATCGACCGTCGGCGCGTAGTTGATATGCACACCCACACGACGGAACTGATCGGCCATTGCGCGACCAACCTTATAGATCATATCGGTATTCGACAGTGCACCGAGCTGCATATTGCGCGGGAACTGCGTCAGCGTGTCGAAACGCATCGAAGCACCCCACTCGCCGTCGATACTGATCACCATCGGGATACGCGACTGCTTCTGGAACTCGTTCATTCGGTTAGCGTAGTGGACCATTTCGTCCTCCATAATGATCAGGCCACCGATACGATCCTTCTTGATCATCTCCTCGATCTGACCTTCGGGGGTGTAGTGTCCGTAGTTGATAATGAAGAGCTGTCCGACCTTATCGCGCAGCGACATTTTACGCAACATACGCTCGACGCGGTCCTCTTTCTGTCCAAACGAGCAGATAGGCATAATGCAAACCATTAAGAGTAAAAGAATTCTTTTCATAGTAAGTTTTGGTTCTATTTTAATTATTAACGTTGTGTCGCACGATTGTACAAAGATAACGATTTATCTGCAAACTGCAACTCCGCCACGCGCAAAATATCACTTTTATAATCAATCGCCCCAAAACAACGAGCCGACCCCGCAATGGAGGTCGGCTCGGCTCATCTATCGGTCGGATGGATTAATATACGCCTTGTGTGTAGGTAAATGTTTTAGAAATTGGTTGCTTGTCGTCATAGGTAAGCGTAATCGTCAGCCTCTTTCCATATGCAGGACAATTAAACTTGTCTTTGGGGTTAAGCACGAACAATATGCAAGTATCCATCTCGCCATCACCAATCAAAACCAAATCTTCCTCGACAACGGTTTCTAACGGTTTGAAGATTGGAGTATAACACGGAGTAAAGATACCATTAGAATAAAGTCCTTCCGAAGAGAATGTCAAATCATCAATCTCTTTTGTTGTAAGAACCTCCGTATAATTGCTGTTAATGAAATTACGCGGAGTTACAGCTTGCAAGATAAACAGATCATTTAATGAAGCCCCTGCTGGATGATCTTTATCAATAGGTACAGAGCTTACAATATTTATGGACTTAATATCAGTATCAGGCATCATATTATACGACGCATATCCCCAAACAAATGTATGCGTGCGATTGTATGAAGTGTCATTATTTTTAATGCTTAACTCTGTAAATTTCGCTCGATTGGATTCATCTTTTGATTTTAGAGTGTACCAATTGTTTATATCTCTGTTTATTTCAAAATCTGCAAATATTGCAAGTTGCTTATTATCATAGGCATATACCAAGCAATCGTTATATGAATAATATGAGTCTATAAAATTGGGCATATACTCTGTAACCTCCGTTCCTGCATCTTCTTCGCAACTACAAAGTAAGAAGAACGGTAAAACAATTAAATAAATTAACTTTTTCATAATCGTAATAATTTGGGTTATACACTACTTTTTATTATATAGACGTTTGAAAAGGTCAAAATGTTGCATCGTTTTGACAAAAATAGCAAATTTTATTAAAAAAAATTTCAAAAGGAATAATGATCTCAAAAACATTATTTTGCGTCCTAAAATATAATGCAATGAATATATGTATTACATCAATAAGAAAACCTTATCGAGTCATCAAAATTTCCGATAACGATTTAGGGGGCAAAGTGGCGGAAATCACAAATTTTCGTTATATTTTTGTAGCAGAAAAGATCGGAGAAGATCAAAAACAGATAGATTAAATTAACTTTTATAAAACGACAACTATGGAGAGCAAAATCATCAAAGCATTCGAGGAGAAGGGTGCAATGCGCCCCGGCGATATCGCAACCGCAACAGGCATTGCGAAGGAGGATGTTTCGAAAACTATCAAGAAAATGGTTGCCGACGGCACCGTTTATTCACCCAAGCGTTGCTTCTACGACCTGAAAAAGTAGGCGACACGCGAAAATTACTCATAGAAAAAGCCTCACCGTTGCAGCGGTGAGGCTTTTAATTTTGCGAGATAGGGCGAATTACTCGGCAAGCATCTTATTTTCGCGCAGTTGCTCGACCCACGTCGTCGCATCGGTCGTGGCGGTCTGCTCGTCAACATCGTAGCGCGAAGTGAGCAACTTGACAACATCCACAACCTCGAAATCACGATCCGCAAGCTGCTCCAACAGCCATACCGACGAACCGTTGAGTTGGATAATGCGAGTCAAATCGGCCCCCAGACGGCCCTGCATAATGACCACCTTCTCGCCTGCAATATCGCGTATCTTAATCTTTGAATCTATCTTCATATCGACACTCTGTTTCAAAATTGATAAGACAAAGATGGTGAAGAAAATTCATAATTCAAAATCGCGGGTTCAAAATTAGGCTATTTATTCATATCTTTGTCGTATGAATCGACAGCAAGAACTTTTCAGCGAGGAGCGAATGCTCGAAACGCTGCGCACATATTGGGGATACGACTCGTTCCGCCCGATGCAGAGCGAGGTGATTAGCTCCATTTTGCGTGGGCGCGACACCCTTGCGCTGATGCCGACGGGTGCGGGCAAATCGATCATCTATCAGTTCCCGACACTGATGCAGGATGGGCTGTGTATTGTCGTTACGCCCCTTATCGCGCTGATGAAAGACCAGGTCGATCGACTGCGCAAGCGTTCGATCTCGGCCGTTGCTATCCATTCGGGACTCTCGCCGCGACAGATCGACATCGCTCTCGACAACTGCGTCTATGGCGATGTAAAGTTCCTCTACCTCGCGCCCGAACGACTTGGATCAGAGGCATTTCGACTGCGTCTGGACAAGATGCGCGTTTCGCTGCTGGCTATCGACGAGGCGCACTGCATTTCGCAATGGGGCTACGATTTCCGCCCCTCGTATCTGCGTATCGCCGAAATTCGCCGACTGATACCCGAAGCTCCCGTATTGGCTCTGACCGCCTCGGCTACCGACAAGGTGGCGGCCGATATTATGGACAAGTTGCATTTCGACACGCCGAATATCTTCCGCAGCAAT
>JAZUPN010000014.1:0-24679 GCA_045605245.1 Alistipes sp.
ACATTGAGCACCTTGGCATCGCTGTCAAGAGTCTGGAAGAGGCAATTCCCTACTGGGAGAACGTATTGGGTCTGAAATGTTACAACATCGAGGAGGTAGCTGATCAGAAGGTTAAGACCGCATTCTTTATGGTTGGTCAGACCAAGATCGAGCTGTTGGAGCCCACCTCGGAGGAGAGCACCATCGCAAAGTACATCGAGAAGCGCGGTCAGGGCGTACATCACGTTGCATTCGCAGTTGAGGGCATCGAGGACGCATTGGCAGACGCAACCGAGAAGGGCGTTCAGTTGATCGACAAGGCTCCCCGCAAGGGCGCAGAGGGTTTGAGCATCGCATTCTTGCACCCGAAATCGACTATGGGCGTATTGACCGAGCTTTGCGAGGACAAGAATAAATAAACCACACTGCAAAAATCAATTCATTAAAAATAACTATGAGCGAAATTCAGAAGAAAATTCAGAAGCTTGTCGAGAACCGCGAAACTGCGAAACTCGGCGGTGGTGAGAAGAGAATCGAGGCCCAGCACGCGAAGGGCAAGTACACTGCTCGTGAGCGTATCGCTATGTTCTTGGACGAGGGTAGCTTCGAGGAGTTCGATATGTTCGTAACACATCGTTGCTACGACTTCGGTATGGATAAGAGCCACACCTTTGGTGATGGTGTTGTAACCGGTTACGGTACCGTTGACGGCCGTCTGGTTTATGTATTTGCACAGGACTTCACCGTAACAGCTGGTTCGTTGTCGATCTCGTTGGCAGATAAGATCTGCAAGGTGATGGATATGGCAATGCGCAACGGCGCACCCTGTATCGGTCTGAACGATTCGGGTGGTGCTCGTATTCAGGAGGGTATCAACGCTCTGGCAGGTTACGCTAACATCTTCCAGCGTAACGTAATGGCATCGGGTGTTATTCCTCAGATTTCGGCTATCTTTGGTCCTTGCGCAGGTGGTGCAGTTTATTCGCCCGCACTGACCGACTTCATCATTATGAAGAAGGAGACTTCGAATATGTTCTTGACCGGCCCGAAGGTTGTTAAGACCGTAACCGGTGAGGATGTAACCCAGGAGCAGTTGGGTGGTGCAATGATGCACGCATCGAAGTCGGGTGTTGCTCACTTCGCGGTTGATACCGAGGAGGAGGGTATCGCAATCATCCGCAAGCTTCTCTCGTATATGCCCCAGAACAATATGGAGGATACTCCGTTGCAGGTTTGCACCGACAGCATCACCCGTTTGGAGGATTCGCTGAACGAGATCATTCCCGATAACCCCAATAAGCCCTACGATATGTACGAGGTTATCCGCGCAATCGTTGATAACGGTGAGTACTTGGAGTCGCAGGAGCTGTATGCTCGCAATATCATCACTTGCTTCGCTCGCTTCAACGGTCAGAGCGTAGGTATCATCGCTAACCAGCCCAAGTTTATGGCAGGTGTATTGGATATCAACGCAAGCCGCAAGGCAGCTCGTTTCGTTCGTTTCTGCGACGCGTTCAATATTCCTCTGGTTACTTTGGTTGATGTTCCGGGCTTCCTGCCGGGTACTACCCAGGAGTACGGTGGCGTTATCACTCACGGTGCGAAGCTTCTGTTCGCATACTGCGAGGCTACTGTTCCCAAGGTTACCGTTACTCTGCGTAAGGCATACGGTGGTGCATACATCGTAATGTCGTCGAAGCATATCCGGGGCGATATCAACTACGCTTGGCCTACCGCCGAGATCGCAGTAATGGGAGCAAGCGGTGCTGTTGAGGTATTGCAGGCAAAGGGCTTGAAGGAGCTGGCTGACAAACCTGAGGAGCGCGCAGCATTCGTTGCAGAGAAGGAGAAGGAGTACAACGACAAGTTCTCGAACCCCTACAACGCAGCTCGTTACGGTTATATCGACGATGTAATCGAGCCGCGTAACACTCGTTTCCGCATCATTCGCGCGTTGCAGTCGCTTGCAACGAAGCGTTTGCAGAATCCCGCTAAGAAACACTCGAACATTCCTTTGTAAAAAACTGACGTATTATGATGTTTTTAGCAGTAGATTGGCCGAGCATCTTGTCATTCTCGCTGGTAGGTTTCCTGCTTGTGGTGGTGATGCTGATCCTGTTGGTCTTCATTATGAAGGCTATGGGTGCCGCATTCGTATCGCACAAGAAGGCACAGCCGGTCGAGACTCACGAGCTGCGTGAGGAGGAGATCGCCGCAATTGCGACGGCTCTGAAACTCTACAAGAGCTCGCGCCACGACAAGGAGTCGGAAGTTATCACCATTCACCAGATCAAACGTGCATACTCGCCTTGGAACTCTAAGATTCACGGCTTGACTCAGATGCCCGATTACAGAAAATAAACATTTGATTAACAGCAATGAAAGATTACAAACTGAAAATAAACGGACACGAATACAACGTAACGATCAATGCAGTAAATGATGCATCGACCGAGGCAAAAGTCGTTGTAAACGGTGTAAATTACGATGTAGAGATCGTAGGCGGTACTGCTGCGGCTGCAAAGAAACCTCAGGTAGTATCGGCTCCCAAGGCGTTGGGCCTGTCGGTAACTCCGACCAATGCACCCGCATCGTCGCCTGCACGCACAGCGTCGGCAGCTGCTGGTGCAGGTTTCAAGGTTACTTGCCCGCTGCCGGGTACTGTTATCGCTCTGAAAGTTAAGGAGGGTGATACCGTAAGCGCAGGCCAGACCGTTGCAATTCTTGAAGCAATGAAGATGGAGAACAATATCGACGCAGGTAAGGGCGGTGTTGTTAAGCAGATTCTGGCTCAGGCAGGCGCAACCGTTATGGAGGGTGATGTATTAATGGTTATTGAGTAAGGAGGTTAAGTGATGATTAATTTCCTGTCAGCTAACATTTTGGACAGCTTGGTGGACTTCGTCGGTCAGATGGGTTTCACGGTAGGCGATTGGGGCAATTATGTGATGATTGCCGTATCGTTCCTGCTGATGTACTTGGCGATCGTGAAGAAGTATGAGCCGATGCTGATGCTTACTATCGCATTCGGTATGCTGCTCACCAACCTTCCGGGTGCGAATATGTTCCACTCGGAGCTGTTCGCAGGCGGCCACGTTCACTGGGATATCTTCGTGAATAATGCCGGTCTGTTGGATTACCTCTATTTGGGTGTTAAGCTGGGTATCTATCCCTGCTTGATCTTCCTCGGCGTAGGTGCTATGACCGACTTCGGTCCGCTGATCGCTAACCCCAAGAGCTTCCTGCTTGGTGCAGCAGCTCAGGTGGGTATCTTCTTGACCTTCATCGGTGCTTCGGCTCTGGGCTTCAACGAGGCACAGGCTGCTTCGATCGGTATTATCGGTGGTGCTGACGGCCCGACCGCTATCTACCTGACCTCGAAGTTGGCTCCTGAGTTGCTCGGCCCGATCGCAGTTGCTGCATACTCTTATATGGCACTCGTTCCCGTTATTCAGCCTCCCATTATGCGACTGCTGACTACCGATAGCGAGCGTAAGATCCGTATGACTCAGCTGCGTCCCGTATCGAAGAAGGAGAAGATTATCTTCCCAATCATTATTACCGTTGTTGTAACTCTGTTGTTGCCCAGCGCAGCACCTCTGATTGGCTGCTTGATGTTCGGTAACTTGATGAAAGAGTGTGGCGTTGTTGAGCGTTTGAGCAAAACCGTTCAGAACGAGTTGATGAACATCGTAGTTATCTTCTTGGGTATCACCGTAGGTGCAACTGCAACCGCAGAGGCATTCATCAACTGGCAGACTCTTGGTATTTTGGTAATGGGTATCGTTGCATTTGCTTGCGGTTCGGCAGGTGGTGTTCTGTTGGCAAAGCTGATGAACTTGTTCATCAAGGATCCCAACAAGAAGATCAACCCGCTTATCGGTTCGGCAGGTGTATCGGCAGTACCTATGGCAGCACGCGTATCGCAGGACGAGGGTCGCAAGTATGATCCTTCGAACTTCTTGCTGATGCACGCTATGGGTCCCAACGTTGCAGGTGTCGTAGGTTCGGCAGTTGCAGCAGGTATCCTGTTGGCATTCTTCGGTTAATCCGATCGAATCATACATTTATTGAAAAGGCCGCACTCCGTTTGGGGTGCGGCTTTTTTATTGATTCACAATTCACGATTATTTCCTTTGCGATCATTTATAATTAGCTATTTCAACGAAATTGCCAATTATGAATTCGGAGAAAACCCGACAGGGGGTCGAGAATAAAATTAAACAGCGTCAAACGGGCTGAAAATGGGCGTTGCGGCGATAATTTCGCACGAAAAAACGGATAAAGCTCTCGCGCGACGAAAAAAACGCTTAAAATGTTGGTTATATGCAAAATAAATAGTACTTTTACACGTTAAAATAGAAGAAGCTGAATGGGGTGGCCGAATGTGGAGCGTGCGATGTTTTGAGGGTGTGCGATGAGGTATGTCCGAAAAATGTAAAATGGCCCCGTAAAAGGTTGATCCCTAACCAACTAAGAAGAAATTATGTCAGAAGAATTGGAAGAGAAGAAAGGTGGTAAGATCATTACGATCAACATCGAGGAGGAGATGAAATCTGCCTATATCGACTATTCGATGTCGGTAATCGTTTCGCGTGCCCTTCCCGATGTGCGCGACGGCCTCAAACCCGTTCATCGTCGTATCCTTTACGATATGAGCAACGAGCTGAACCTCTATTCGGACAAGCCGCATCGTAAGTCGGCTCGTATCGTGGGTGATGTGCTCGGTAAGTTCCACCCGCACGGCGACTCATCGGTTTATGAGGCAATGGTGCGTATGGCGCAGGATTGGTCGATGCGTTATCCGCTGGTCGATGGCCAGGGTAACTTCGGCTCGATGGATGGCGACTCGGCAGCAGCAATGCGTTATACCGAGGCTCGTATGCGTAAGATTGCCGATGAGGTTATGGCTGATATCGAGAAGGATACTATCGATTTCACCCTTAACTTCGATGATACTACACCCGAACCGACGGTACTGCCGACGAAGATCCCCTTGTTGCTGGTTAATGGCGCGAGCGGTATCGCGGTAGGTATGGCAACCAATATGGCTCCGCACAATCTGGGCGAGGTCGTTGATGCTTGCTGCGCATACGTTGATAATAAGGATATCGAGGTTAGTGAATTGACCAAGTATGTCAAGGGTCCCGACTTCCCGACAGGTGGTATCATCTACGGTTACGAGGGTGTTCGAGAGGCTCTGGAAACGGGTCGTGGTCGCGTTATTATGCGTGCAAAGACCGAGATCGAGCATACTGCATCGGGTCGTGAGTGCATCGTAGTTACCGAGATCCCCTATATGGTCAATAAGGCCGAGATGATCAAGAAGATCGCCGATATGGTCAATGAGAAGAAGTTGGAGGGTATCGCTTACGTTAATGACGAGAGCGACCGCAACGGTATTCGCGTGGTGATCATCTTGAAGCAGGATGCGGTGGCAAGCGTGGTTCTGAATACGCTGTATAAGAATACGCAGTTGCAGACCTCGTTTGCAGTTAATAACATTGCGCTGGTCGATGGCCGCCCGATGTTGCTCAATTTGAAAGATTTGATCGCACAGTTTGTCGATCATCGCCATAAGGTTGTTGTTCGCCGTACGAAGTTCGACTTGAAGAAGGCTTCGGAGCGTCTGCATATCGTGCTGGGTCTGTTGATTGCTCAGGACAATATCGACGAGGTGATCCACACCATCCGCGCTGCGAAGGATCCCGAATCGGGTCGTCAGGCTCTGATGGAGAAGTTTGGTCTTACGGAGTTGCAGGCTGCGGCTATTATGGAGATGCGCCTGCGTGCTTTGACCGGTTTGGAGCACGGTAAGCTGACTGCCGAGCGCGATGAGTTGCAGAAGCGTATCGACTACTACAACGCCGTTTTGGCTGACGAGGGTATGCAGATGCAGATCATCAAGGACGAGCTGAACGAGATTAAGGATAAGTACGGCGATGAGCGTCGTTCGGAGATTGTCTTCTCGGCCGAGGAGTTCAATCCGGAGGATTTCTACGCTGATGACGATATGGTTATCACTATCTCGCATATGGGTTACATCAAGCGTACTCCGCTGACCGAGTATCGCGCACAGAATCGTGGCGGTATCGGTGTGAAGGGTAGTGCAACGCGCGAGGAGGACTTCATCGAGCATATCTACGTAACGACTATGCACAATACGATGCTGTTCTTTACGGAGAAGGGCCGTTGCTATTGGTTGAAGGTTTATAACATTCCGGAGGGCTCGCGCTCGTCGAAGGGTCGTGCAATCCAGAACGTTATCCAGATCGAGCCTAATGATAAGGTTCGTGCATATATCAACGTTCGTCGCTTGGATGATGAGGAGTTCGTTAATAACAACTATATCGTAATGTGTACCAAGGACGGTACCATTAAGAAGACCAAGTTGGAGGCATACTCGCGTCCTCGCCAGAATGGTGTCAATGCAATTGTTATCCGCGAGGATGACCAGCTGATCGAGGCTAAACTTACCAGCGGCAATGCCGAGATTATGATCGCGGCACGCGAGGGTAAGGCAATCCGTTTCAACGAGAATACGGTACGCCCGATTGGTCGTGTTGGCGCAGGTGTTCGCGGTATCACGCTTGACGAGGGCGATGAGGTTGTAGGTATGATCTGCATCGAGCCTGAGAGCAAGCAGGATGTTCTGGTATTGAGCGAGAACGGCTATGGTAAGCGTACCGATTTGGAGGAGTACCGAATCACCAATCGTGGCGGTAAGGGCGTTAAGACGATCAATATCACCGATAAGACGGGTAAGCTGGTGTCGATTCAGGCTGTAACCGACGTAAACGATTTGATGATTATCAACCGCAGTGGTACGACGATCCGTACGGCAGTCGATGGTATCCGTATGGCAGGTCGCGCGACACAGGGTGTGCGTATTATCAACCTGCGCGAGGGCGACTCGATCGCATCGGTAATGGCGGTGCCCAAGAGCGACGATGCCGAAGAGGCTATGCCGACCGAGGGCGCAATGGGCGAGAATGTTACGATTGAGCAGCCGACGGCGGATCAGCCCGCATCGGAGGCACAGCAGAGTGAACAACCTCAAAACGAATAAATAATTAACTAAAAATTAATACCTTAAACACAATCTTATCTTATGAAAAGAATTCTTATGATGGTTGCAGCTGTAATGTTGGTAGCTGCACCCGCCGCAAATGCACAGAAGGTAAATGCGGAGTCATTGAAGGCAAAGGTTGCAAAGGCAGATGCAGATGCTGCTAATGCAAAGAAGAATGTCAAGAGCGCAACTTGGCTCACTCGCGGCCAGGCTTATATGGCTGCTGTTGATGCTCCTGAGGCTAACCTTTATATCGGTATGCCGATGAATATGCTCGAAGCAGCTATGGGTAAGGCAATCTCGAATCAGGAGGTTAAGAAGGGTTATTCGACTTTTGTTGAGTTGGTATATCCTTATGTAAATGTCTATCTCGATGCAAGCAACACCGTTGCAAGCTGGCAGGTTACCAAGCACGTTGTTGAGGGCGCAGCTGCGGTTGCTGTTGAGTCGTTCCAGAAGGCAAAGGCTCTGGACGCAAAGGCTACTCCCAAGGCAAACGAGGGTCTGACCAATATGAAGGATCACTATTTGCAGACTGCTGACAATATGTACAAGCTCGGCGAGTACAAGAGTGCAGGTGAGGGCTATGCAGTTGCTGCAAAGTTGTTGGAGGAGTTGGGTACTCCCGATCAGTCGTTGGCATTCAACATCGGTTACTGCTACGTTCTGGATGGTGATTTTGACAGCGCACTGACCTATTTGGAGAAGGCAAAGGCTGATAACTATGAGGCTGACGGTACTCTGTACTACCTGTTGTTCCACTGCTACTTCAAGAACAACACCGGTGATATGGTTAAGTCGAAGGAGACTCTGTTGGAGGGTGTTTCGAAGTATCCCCAGAACAACAACCTGATCGAGTCGATGACTATGTTCTACTCGCGCGAGGGTAGCACCGAGGATCCTGAGGAGGTATTTGGTCTGATCAAGTCGGCTATCGACGCTGATCCTACCAATGCTGATCTGTGGGCTGGTCTTGGCAACGTATATTTGAAGTCGGAGCGTTGGGACGAGGCAATCGAGACCTACGCAAAGGTTGTAGAGTTGCAGCCTGAGAGCTACATCAACCAGTTGCGTCTGGGTTATGTATATTGCTTGAAGGCAGATGCTGCACAGAACGAGCTGTCGAAGCAGACCTTCACCAGCTACGAGGAGAGCACCAAGGCACAGGATGCAGTTGATGCAATCTATGGAGCTTCGCTTCCTTCGTTGGAGAAGGCTCACGAGTTGGCTCCCACCGAGGTTACTCCGGTTGAGCTGTTGAAGTCGGTTTACTATCGTTTCAGCTATGACGATGCTGATATGAAGGCTAAATTCGACCACTTCAACAACCTCTACAAGGAGATGAACCAGCAGTAATCTCTCGGTCGATCGACCAATTATATACGGGTCTGCGAAAAGCAGGCCCGTATTTTTTTGTCATTATGTTTTACGCGAAGCGATGTCGTAAGTCGATGGAAATATCATTCTACGACAGCCAATAAAAAAACCGCCGCTACGGGACATAGCAGACGGTCTTCAGAGAATATTGAGAATATAAAGGGAGACATTTTTGTTCGAGAGCTCTTGCCTTTGCCATCATTTTGGGGATCTTTGTTCTGGCTCCACTCTCTTGTTCAAAACAGCTGTTTGGAACAATTTTGCAGTACAAAAGTATAAAATAGATTCCATTCTCCAAAATATTTTTCAATAAAATATTCGAAAGTTCCGTCATTTTGGTATAAATGACATACATTTGGACTATGAGGCATATCCGTTTTTGTGGTAGTTTTTTACTACAATTCGTGTTTGCGAATGGTGCGAAATATACATAAGTAGATATAGACATAAAAAAGACCGCTCCTTTGGGGAACGGTCTTGAATCAAATCTTAACTTCGACTGATTACTTGCAGATCTCGCTCAATCTCTCGAAGAGTTTCTCGAAACGAGCACCGATCTCCTGACGCAGAGCAGCGTACTGACGCTTAACCAATACGGGGCTGCAATCGCACTTGCGAGGCATCTTGCCGAGTTTGCCGGCAGCTTCGCGAGCCTTCTTACCGAAGGGGTTGCTAACCTTTGTAAAGAACTCGTTACGCAGAGCTACTGCATCCTTCATAAGATCGAAGATCTCCTTCTCCTTTTCAGGCTGATAGTAGAATGCCATATCGCAATCGAAAACCAGCTCTTCGAGCACGTAATCAATATCTTTTTTAAGACGACGTAAGTTTGCCATAAATCTGAAATGTTTTAATAGATTTTCACAAATATAGCAATTATTTTGACGCGAACACTCGTTTCGTCGAAAAATTTTATCATTTTTTACACTCCGAAGGCTTAATTCGTCGGTATTCCGACCTCAATCAGCTCGGCATCGATCTGTTCGGTTACTACGCCTTGAAGAATATGCAGTAGGGCATCATCCACTTCGATAATCATTCCGTTGCCCTGACAGATGCACATTTCATTACACTGACGACAACATTTTGTGTCGTTGCGCGGAACGATCTTCTCCTCGACAACCTTCTCCTCAAAGACGGGCTCGATCAGTATGCGCTCTTCGACGATTGTCCCCTGTGCATAGTTTATCGCAATTTCGACACGACGCAGCGGCGGCAGAATATTCTGACGCATATAGTCCCATACGTCGCTCATCTTTTTGAGTGCAGCCTCTTTGGCATTATCCGAGAGAGTCGAGTCGATAACAGCCATCACCTCCGCTTTGTTGGGAATGGTATTCGATGCCTTGATCAGAGCTGTACAATTCTCCCAATCTTCGGCAACACCTCGCGTAATGACTGTGTAGTGCGATGATAGGTTGTACTTTTTGTCCACATAGTTCTTGAAATCTTGCGCACGTTGCGACGATAGTCGCTCGTTGAGTGCAAGCGGACCGTCAGGCGAGGCGTAACCCGTAATTTCGATATTCGAAATGCGACGTGTCGTGTCGGCCATAGTCTGTTCGATAAAGCCGTTCAGAGCGTTCAGAGCCTCGCTGTTATCGTCGAGATCGGGTTGCAAGCGCGTCAAATTAATCGAATAGAGCACCGAGTAATCCGAAGTATGCACATCGGGGACATTGACCATATAACGCTTTACCAAATAATCATCTTCCTCATACGTCGCGAGGATGATAGTATCGTTCTCCGTCGGTTGTTGATCCGAAGAGTTTGCCAAGTTGCGGGCGATTGTGGTCGAGCAACAACCTGCAATCATAGCGATCGACAGAATAGTTCTAAATGTTTTCACGTTCTTGATTGATTTATGGTTATCTGCCGAAGTGCTTCGCAATATTCAAGCCAAAATGGGCAAATAGCCACTATAAACAATCTTATAAGCATCAAAACGACCGACGGGATTGCTCCATTACTGAAACGATCCCGTCGGTACTATCTTGCTTTGCGAACAGCCTATTCAGGTATCACTCGATTATAAACCAAGATCTCACGAACCTTTTTCCAATCGACAAACGGACGACGAATATCATCTTCGTAACGAATGGGGCAGCCCAATGCGCAGTCGTCAATATATATATTGGCGTGCACCTTTACCGATGAGGTCCAAGATTTCTGCTCCGGATTCTCATTTACGGCGTACAACTCAATACCATTGCGCTCGAACCAAGCAATGGCATCGTTGAGCAACTTTCCACTACGCATAGTGAAGAGGATCAGTTTGTGTCCGGCGGCAACAAGCTCTTTCAATACGGGTACCGCACCTATATCTTCTCCGATATGGGGATACTCGTGCGAGACGACTGTGCCGTCAAAATCCAATGCTATAATCATCTGCTACGCTTAACCTTTTCGCTTAAAGATATTTTTCCCCAATTTTTTCTTCGACGAATTATTCTCCTCGTCGTCGTTCGAATGGTAGCCGTAACCATAGCCGTAACCGTAACCATACCTGTAACCGTATGTAGTATTCGTGCTTGAACCATTATATACGATACTCATATTATGGAGACGACCGCTGGTATAAAGACGCTCGATATCGGGCAATTGACGGCGGTCAAGCAGACCTTCGCGGATTACGTAGATGGTCATATCGGCCAGACGATCAATAATCTGTGCATCGGCAATCATCATTGCAGGTACAGCATCGATAATAATATAATCGTAGCGTTTTTTCAGATCCTCAATCATCTGATCCAATCTCTCGCTGAGCAACATTTCGGCCGGATTGGGAGGTTTCGGACCTGCGTAAATCACATCGAGATTGGGATTTATCTCGCTATTGAAAATTACGTCATCCAAATCTGTATAGGTACCTGCGAGATACGAGCTTAGGCCTTTACGGTTGAGATGCTGTTCAAACTCTTTCGACAGCGTACGACGGCGCAGATCGAAATCAATCAATACAACTCGCTTACCCGTTGTTGCGATTGACATTGCCAAGTTTGATGAAACGAATGTTTTTCCGGCGTGAGGATTCGACGATGTAACCATAACAGACTGTATCTTCTTATTCTGTACACCGATAAATCTCATATTCGAACGGATAATACGCATTGCCTCCGAAACGGGGTCTGAACTATGTTCTCGAACAACGATACCCTTCACCGAAGTGCCCGTATGAAGAGGAATCTCACCCAAGAAGGGAACGCTCAGATAGTCCTCCAAATCCTTACGGCCACGAATTGTTGTATCAAGCAACTCCAAAA
This sequence comes from Alistipes sp., assembly GCA_045605245.1. Classification (GTDB taxonomy): domain Bacteria; phylum Bacteroidota; class Bacteroidia; order Bacteroidales; family Rikenellaceae; genus Alistipes. Next base: position 11,692 of record JAZUPN010000014.1, read on the forward strand.
CATAAAGAATTACCAACGGAATTGCCAATCCGAGCAATAATGCCGCGAGGTAGATGGTTGAGGTCTGCGGAGCTACCGGCGCATCGCTGCCATATGCCGGATCGATAATTCGCGAGTTACCCTCTACTACATTCAACGCAATTTCATTCTCCTCTCGCTTATTCAACAAGTAGAGATAAAGTTCCTCCTTAATCTTCTGCTGACGAGTGATGCTCTGGATCTGTTTCTCCTGACGCGGAAGGGCAGAAACTCGGCCTAACGCACGATTCTCTTGTGCTCTGATGTTGTCCAACTGAATATTGAGGGTTGCAATCTGATTCTCGATCGAAGCGATAATCGAACGACGAATAGCCGACAACTGACTATCAATCTCCTGAATCATCGGGTTGTTGATACTCGAATTAGCCAACAGTTTATCGCGACGGATCAATGTCTCGTTGTAATTGTTGATGTTGCTATTGATAGCTGCATCCGAAACTGCAACCGCAGCAGGAATCAGGTCATTTGTATGGGTCGGATCAAGCAGATAATCCTTGATGAAGTTTGCCATACGAATCTGATTTTCGAGTTGCAGACCCTCCATACGGAAACGATCGCTCTCCGACATATTACGCGCAGCCTCCGATTCAAGGCTGACCATACGATTCGACTGCTTAAAGCTTGCAACATCCTCATCCACATCGCCCAACTCGCCAGAAATAAGAGTAAGTCGATCGCTGATAAATTCAGCCGTAGCCTCCGATACACGCTTCTTATCTGCCTTTGTATCCTCCTCGTAGCAAGCGATTAAGGTGTTGATAATATCTTCTGCGCGACGAGGGTTGCTATCCATTTTGCTGATGGCAATAATCGACGAGTTTTTGTCAGCTAATGCAACATTTACCGTAACCAGATTTGCTGCTGCGGCCATACTGCTCTTGCTGACGTGGATTACGTGTCCCTTCTCCTTTTCGTTAAAATAGAGGGTGGGATTGATAATTACCTTTCCAATGGGCGAGTTAATAGTATCTCCCAAATGTGCCTTTATGACTTGTGTCGAAGATTTATCGGTAACGCCCATACCTGCGAAATCGGTAAGCGAAACCGTGCTGTCAGCCTCGATAGTCAGTGTAAATGCAAAGCTGTCGGTTTCATTATCATTTACAATCGAGAGGGCTACGGGGTTGAATCCGTACATATTGCGAGGACACAAACCTACCTTGTCGGTGTAATTGATATCAAGACGCAGGCGACGTGCTACATCGAACTTTAATTTCTGCGAACGAAGAATAACCGACTCATTATCAACACTCTTTCGGGTATTTACGCCTGCCACATCACTAAACGCGATAAGGTCAGAGTTACCACCCTTACGTGAGTCTTTAATCAAGACGGTCGCTGTTCTAACATAGGTTTTGGGAGTCTTCTTAACGTAATAGACCGCCATAGCCATACACAGTGCGATCGAGATGATAAACCAATACCAATTTTTCAGCAGCAAATGAATAAAGTCATTAAGCGAAAAGCCAAAAGTGGAATCTTTGGGTTTTTCGTTGCTCTCAAAATTTCTCAACTCTTCCATATTTTTCTAATAATCGGCTTAAAGTTTAGTAAGTGTAAGTGTCAACGACGTAATGGTTACAAGGATCGACAGAATTGATGTAACTGTCGATAATGTATTACGGCCCTTCTGATTGACAGAAACATTCGATTGTTTTACTTCGTCGGGATCAACAATAATAATATCATTCTGTTGCAGGTAGTAGTAGGGCGAATCGAATACATTTTTGGTCGTAGCATCGAGATATGCGATTGTGCGCTGACCATTCTCCTCGCGAATAATGGTAATACGATCTTTCAGACCGTAGTCGGTGATGTCGCCGGCCATCGAGAGCGCGTCAAAGAGTGTTACGCGGTCCGAACTGATCTGGTATTCACCGGGACGACCAACCTCACCCAATACGTTAATCTTGAAGTTCAGAAACTGAATATTTACAACTGCATCTTTGATATGTCCGCCCGAAATAAGCTCCTGCTCAATGGCTGCCGCCAACTCGGTACGGGTCAAACCTGCGGCTTTGATCTTGCCAAGTACGGGCATCGAGATATAACCTTCGTCATCGACTACCTGTCCCTGAATCTGGCTGCCGCCTGCTCGGCCTGTGCCTACGCCCTGATACGATGTCATCGAGAGGTTGAACGGCTCGGCAAGCTCAACGTATCGGCTATTAACGGTAACACCGAGAATATCCGACGGCTTAATTTTCAGTTCGTACTGATTTACAATGTTTTCAGGAGCGTCAGCCACTGCATCTTGCAGATAGAGGATGCTCTTTTTCTGTGTGCCGCACGACGCAAATACCAGTGCTGCGACAACTACCAATAACTTCAAAGATTTCATCTTATATATGAATTCGTTATTAAACATCGAATTAACGTGCAAATATACTCTATTTCTTCGAAATAACCATATTAAAATCGACAAAAAAGCCCGCCAATCGGCTTTTGGAGCATAATATTTCACAGATAAGCCCTTTTGTTATCCCTATTGTGGCGAGTATGAAGTGCGGGTTTATAAAGGAGTCGGCCGACTGCAATTTTACCGAAAGTGAAATAATGTGTCCGATGATGATAAATTTCGAACTTAAACGTTGGTCAATCGAGCGAATATTCCTATATTTGCATATTATATTGATGAAAAGTGCTCAAATTTGAAATGGAGCGCAAAAAGTGCAAGGCGAAAATACTAACTAAATTAAAATCTATACAAAAAAATGAAACGAATCGTAACTTTGTTGGTCGCAGCGTTTATGGCGACCACAGTGTTGGCCCAGCCGCTTTCGAAGGTGTCGCCTGAGTCGGTTGGCTTGAATCCCAAAATGCTTGCTGAGGCTGATAAGATGATTGCCGAGGCTGCTGCAAAGAAGGACTTCCCCGGTGCTGTATTCGCAGTTGTTCGCCACGGTAAGATCGCTCATCTTGAAGCATTTGGTGATAAGCAGTGGCTCCCCGAAGTGGCTCCGATGAAGAAGAATACCATCTTCGATCTGGCATCGGTCAGCAAGCCTACATCGACCGCAGTCTGCACAATGATCCTTGTTGAGCGTGGTAAGATTCGCCTGACCGATAAGGTTAAGGAGTATCTGCCCGGTTTCCAGGGCTACGCAACGGAGAAGGGCGATACGATCGATATCCGCATCGCTGATCTGCTTACTCACTCGTCGGGTCTGCCCGCATATGCACCCGTTGCAACGGTAGTGGAGCAGGGTGGTGCTACTCCCGAAGCTCTTCTCGACTATATCAAGACTTGCAATCGTGGTTTCGCTCCCAAGAGTCGTTTCCGTTATAGCTGCTTGAATTTCATTACTTTGCAGCACGTTTTGGAGGCTGTTACAGGTCAGACTCTGGCGCAGTTTGCAAAGGATAACGTCTTTGATGTGCTCGGTATGAAGGATACTTCGTACGGTCCTATCACCAACGAGAAGACCTTGAAGCGTGTTGCTCCCACCGAGAAGCAGCCCGATGGTACTATCTTGAAGGGTAGTGTTCACGATCCTCTGGCTCGCGTACTCAATCACGGCAATTCGGGTAATGCAGGTGTATTCTCGACCGCTGAGGATTTGGCGATTCTCTATGCAGCTCTGTTGAATGGTGGAGAGATCAACGGCCATCGCATTATGGGTAGCAAGACCGTTGAGAAGATGTTCTCGGTTCCAGAGAATGTAAAGCACCTTGGTCGTACTTTGGGTTGGGATTGCTACTCGACCTATTCGAGCAATAAGGGAGATCTGTTCTCGCCTTCGGCAGTTTGTCATACGGGTTATACCGGCACTTCGGTTGTTCTCGATCCGGAGAATGATGTAGCGGTTATCCTGCTGACCAATGCCGTTCACCCCAGCGATAGTGGTCGCACGGGCCGTCTGCGTTCGGCTGTGGCTAATATCGTTGCAGGTGCAATTATGGACTAATCTTATTGAAGATTGAAAAGACTGATTTTTAGCCTGTTGGCTCTCTTCTCGACCGTTCTGTCGGTTGAGGCATACACACCCCGCGCGATCGACGACGTTCCCAATGTGAATGTCGCCGACGCGCGTCGTTTTACCAGCAACCCTGATGACATTTTGTCGGCGATGGCGGTTGATAGTATTGATCGTATGCTCTATGCTCTTCGCAACGACAATACGGCCGAGGTTGCGGTGGTCGTTGTCGGCTCGATCGGCTCTGACGACGTGTTCAACTATGCCCATTCACTTTTCCAGAAGTGGGGTATAGGCGAGAAGGAGCGTAACAACGGATTGTTGATCCTGCTCGCATTGGAGCAGCGCGAAATCCGCTTTATTACGGGCTATGGCGTTGAGGGCGTACTGCCCGATGCGCTGTGTCGTCGCATACAGTCGCAATTTATGTTGCCCTCGTTCCGCGAAGACGATTGGGATTCGGGTATGGTTGCAGGTGTCGCGGCGGTATGTGATGTGCTGCGTGGCTCGGAGTTGTATCTCGGAGCGACCGAAGATGGCGATTTTACGCTGACCGATGCAATAGCAATCTTTACCTCAATGGGCGGCTTTTGGCTGTTGTTGGTCTTGATTATCCACCTCTCGCAATCCAAGTGCAAAGTTTGCGGTAAGCGCAAGTTGAGCCGTTCGAGTTCGAGGGTTGTCGAGCGAGGTGTTGATTGGGAGTTCATCGAAATCACCTATGTCTGTCGCAAGTGTGGCTCGACACAGACAGGTTTCGTGCGTAAGATTCGCAATCAAGGCCCGACCAATATCGGTGGAGGTTTCGGCGGCGGTTTTGGAGGTGGCTTCGGTGGTTTCCGAGGTGGCGGCGGCTTCGGTGGTGGCTTCGGTGGCGGCTTTTCGGGCGGCGGTGGCGCAGGCTCACGCTTTTAAGAAATAGGTATAACTAAACAATAAAACGGACAATGAAAAAAGGTATTATTGGAATTGTCGTGGTGGCTGTGCTGGCCATCTGGGCATATTCGGGCTACAATGGTCTGGTCGAGAAGGACGAGGCCGTAGCTAACAAGTGGGCGGCTGTCGAGGCTGATTATCAGCGTCGTGCAGACCTTATCCCCAACCTCGTAGCAACGGTTAAGGGCTATGCCGAGCACGAAAGTTCGACATTGCAGGGTGTTACCGAAGCACGTACAAAGGCTACTTCGGTTCAACTCAATGTTGATGACCTGACCGAGGAGAATTTGAAGGCATACCAGCAGGCGCAGGGCGAGGTTTCGTCGGCTCTGGGTCGTTTGATCGCTGTTGCCGAGAGCTATCCCGATTTGAAGGCTAACGAGAACTTCCGCGATTTGCAGGTTCAGTTGGAGGGCACGGAGAATCGTATTTCGGTTTCGCGCAAGGAGTTTAACAACGCTGTGCAGACCTATAATGTAGCTGTTCGCCGTTTCCCCGCCAATATTCTGGCATCGATCTTCGGTTTCGATCGCAAGGCTGCATTCTCGGCTGACGAGGGCGCAGAGAAGGCTCCGACGGTTGAGTTTTAATTGAAATAAACATCAAAAAAATTAATAAACACTAAAAAATGAAGAAGTTTTTACTCTTTATGTCGGCGGTGATGTTGGCATCGTGCGTAATGGTATCGTGCGGTGAGAAGGATCCCGACAACATCACCCCCACTCCTGCTCCGTTGAAGACCGGCAAGGAGATACTCTCAATGTCGTTGCAGCCCTCGAAGAATGGTGGCCTGACCGCAGTTTCGACCGGTATTTTGGTTCAGGATACTTGGAATATTACCGTTCCCGTTGGTTACGAGATTGGTCAGATGGTCTTTACTTTCAAGGCTTCGGAGGGCGCAAAGGTTACCTTCGGTTCGTCTTCGACAGAGGTCGTTTCTAACGAGACCAAGGTTGATGCTTCGAAGTTGTTCTACCTCACCGTTACGGCAGAGAATGGCCAGAAGAAGCAGTTCTATGTTGATGTTCGCAACGGTGTTGCTGCATTCGATGCGAAGGTTTTGAAGTTTATGAAGGATTACGATCTGCCGGGTATGTCGGTGTCGGTTGCCGATAAGGGTAAGTTGGTCTATTCGCGTGGTTACGGTTATGCTGATAGAGAGAACCGTGAGCGTATGGATCGCGGTCATATGTTGCGTCTGGCGAGTGTATCGAAGCCCTTCTGCTCGATGTCGATTCAGCGTCTTATCGACGATGGCAAGCTCTCGCTGACCGATAAGCCGTTTGCTGAGGGTGGTATTCTGGCAGAGGACTTCCCTGAAATTAAGGCTGGTAACGAGAATATCACTATCCGCAACCTCTTGGAGCACCAGAACGGTTGGAATGACAATGCCGATCCTTACGATCCGATGTTCTCGTCGGCAACCAATGGTATGACCTCGGAGGAGACTATCGAGTACGCTTTGAAACGCTATGGTTTCAGCGATGAGCCGGGTACGAAATACAACTACTCGAACTTGGGTTACTGCATCTTGGGCCGTATCGTCGAGAAGCTTTCGGGTATGGAGTATGAGGACTTTATGAAGCAGCAGGTTACCGAGCCTGCGGGTTGCTATACTATTCAGGTTGGCTCGGATACCAAGGCTAATCGTAAGCCGAAGGAGTGCGTATTCTATGCACCGAGCGGCTACAACGCTTATGGCAAGAATATGAAGCGTCTCGATTCGTGTGGTGGTCTGATCGCATCGACCGATGATTTGGTTCGTATGTGCTCGGCTATCGATGGTCTCGATGGCTATCCTGAGATTTTCGAGCAGAGCACGCTGGATCGTATGTTCACCCCCTCGAAGGCTTATAACCGTTATGGTTTGGGTTGGCGTATGAACCACTCGTCGTTGTTGAAGGGCTGTATGTATCATACCGGTAACATCGCAGGTACTGCATCGTTGATGATTCGTGGCGGTGATGGCCACCACGTAGCGATGGTTAATAACTCGCGTACCTACAACGATGTTAATGGTCAGAGCCTCGATACTGCACAGATTATTCTGGGTGATGACCTGTGGGATTTCCGTTCGCTGCCTACCGAGGATCTGTTCGAGTAATCAAAAATCAAAGCAAAAGAAAAGGCGTAACGCTCTGGTGCGTTACGCCTTTTTAGTTTGTCTGTTCGGAACCACTATCGCAACATCCGCGCTGCGCGACGCACACCTTCCACAAGGCGGTCAATCTCCTCACGGGTGTTGTAGAGAGCAAACGATGCGCGACACATACCCGTTACTCCGTAGTGTTTCATTACGGGCTCGGCACAATGCTGTCCCGTGCGGATGGCAATGCCCAACTTGTCGAGAATCATTCCAACGTCGTAGTGGTGCGCGCTGTCGAGATTGAACGAACAGATAGCACATTTCTCTTTCGCCTGACCATAGATTTGCAGGCCGTCAATTTCGCTCAATGCTTTTGTCGCATAGTCGAGCAGATTGCGCTCGTGTTCGGCAACGGCGACTGCATCAAACGTTTGCAACCACTCAATCGCGCGACCCAAGCCGATAGCACCGATAAAGTTTGCTGTTCCCGCCTCGAATTTCAGCGGTAGTGGGGCGAATGTCGTGCGCTCGAACGAGACGCGATCGACCATATCTCCACCACTCATATAGGGGGGCATCGCATCGAGCAGATGCTCCTTGCCATATAGCACACCGATACCCGTTGGGCCGTAGAGCTTATGTCCCGAAAATGCGTAGAAATCGCAATCTAACGCCCGCACATCGACCCCTCCGTGAACTACGCCCTGACAGCCATCGACCATCACCAATGCCCCAACAGCGTGAGCAGCATCAATAATGCGGTGCAGATCGGGCATCGTACCCAATGTATTTGAGGCCTGTGTAATAGCAACAATACGTGTGCGCTCGTCGAGCAGCTCCGCGAGCTTTTCGTAGCACACCTCACCTCGATCATCAAAAGGCAATACGCGCAATTGCGCACCGCGACGCTCGGCAGCCAACTGCCAGGGAACAATATTGGAGTGGTGCTCCATCTCGCTGACAACGATATTGTCGCCCTCGCGAAGGAACTTATCGCACCAACTCTGCGCAACAAGGTTGATTGAAGCGGTCGCTCCTGCCGTAAAGATGATCTCGGTGCGCGACTCTGCGCCGATAAATGTTCGCACACGCTCACGAGCTTGCTCATAGAGGTCGGTGGCCTGCTCCGAAAGGAAATGCACGCCACGATGAATGTTGGCGTTCAATTCACGATGCAGACGGTCGATCTCATCAATTACGCAAGCGGGCTTCTGCGCCGTCGCGCCGCTATCCAAATAGACGAGCGGACGACCGTGCACCTCGCGGGCAAGGATCGGGAACTCTTTGCGTATGTTGTTGATATCAAACATCTTGAATTACATCTTTTCCAATTTCGCTGCGGTCAATTCGCTGATATGTCGGCACATATGCTGGCAACCGCAATGCTGCACCACGTCGTATGCGAAGCCCTCGATCTGCAATCTTCGCGCCTGCTTTTCGCTCAATCCGCGCTGACGCATATAGTAGATAGCCTCGTCGTCTAACTGGCCGACCGTTGCACCGTGCGAACACTTCACATCGTCGGCATAGATCTCCAATTGCGGTTGTGCGAAGATGCGTGCCGTATCGTTCAACAGAAGGTTGCGACTCTGCTGTTGAGCATCGGTGTGCTGCGCATCGGGAGCGACATATACCATACCTGCAAACGATCCTACGGCATAGCCTGCGGCAGCGCCCTTTACGAGCGAATAACTACGACAATCGGGCGCAAGGTGGCGCACTGCCAAATTCAGATCGCAATGCTCCTCGCCTCCGCAAAGGAACAACGCCCAAACGTCGCTAACGGCTTCGGGAGCTGCGAGTGCGCTGTTATACGCCGCGCGGACATATCCATCACCTGTCTTGCAACTCATTGTGGCGCAGTGGCTTGCTTCGGTCTGATGAACATAGTTATTATTGACGATCGAGCAATTTTGCTGCAAGTCGTAGAGTTCGGTAAAACGCACATCGGCACCCTCGCCGATAACAGCCTCGCGCGTAACGCCCGCAAAGATGCGACCATCACCTGCCGAGCGATGTGTGATGATAACCTCGGCACGTGCGCCCTTTTCGGCAATGACAAGTGTCTGCAAAAAGCAGAGCTCGGCCTCACTCTCGGCGTGGTAGAAATTATCGATCAGAATCGGCGACTGCTCCTCAATCCCTTCGGGAAGATAGATAAATGCACCATCCTGAACGAACATTCGTGTCAAGGCTGTCGGCGTATCGCTCATATCGGCAGCCGAGTCGAGCCATTTCTCAACTAACGCGCCATATTTCTCGGAACAAGCAGCTGCACGCAACGAACCATATACTGCACCTTCAATGCTTATTTTCAGGCCGTTATTTACTGCGTGGCCATTTGTTAGTTCGATGCGATTTGCATCGGCCTCCGGCAATAACTCTTTCGGGGCAGGGTGGCGGCGTGCAACGAAATATTGCTCCCACTCGCCCTCCAAAAGGCGCACGATGTCGCTGTGCAGATAACGCTCCTGCTTTGCTGTCGGCAGTCCGTGCAGATTGAGAGCTGCCGCCGCATCGCTACGTCGCGCATTGAACCACACAGGCATTCCCTCGCCGAGAATGTCGATGTTAGACAGATAGTTATCGAGCAAATTTTGTTCGGTAGGCATACTCTCTGTGGTTTATTGGTAATCGTTAATGAGCCAATCGTAACCTTCGGCTTCGAGTTTCAGTGCGAGCGATTTGTCGCCCGAATAGATAATCTGACCCTTGTAAAGCACGTGAACATAATCGGGTACGATGTAGTCCAACAATCGCTGGTAGTGGGTGATTACGACGGTTGCATTTTCGGGAGTGTGGAGTTTGGTTACACCCGTAGCAACGATACGCAACGCATCGATATCCAGACCCGAATCGGTCTCGTCGAGGATAGCCAATTTCGGATCGAGCATCGCCATCTGGAAGATCTCGTTCTTCTTCTTCTCGCCGCCCGAAAAACCCTCATTGACAGCGCGGCTTGTGAGCTTCGAACTCAACTCGACAACGGCACTCTTCTCGCGCATCAATTTGAGGAATTCGCCGGCTGTAAGCGGCTCCAAACCACGATGTTTGCGCTGCTCATTAACGGCCATCTTCATAAAGTTCGACATCGTAACACCGGGAATTTCAACGGGATACTGAAAACCGAGAAACAGACCTTCGCGAGCACGCTCCTCAATCGACATTTCGAGCAGATTCTGTCCGCAGAAGGTTACCTCACCTGCGGTAACTTCGAACTTCTCGTTGCCGGCCAAAACCGATGCGAGAGTACTCTTGCCCGATCCGTTGGGGCCCATAATAGCGTGCACTTCGCCTGCACGAACTTCGAGGTTGATACCTCTCAATATCTCCTTGCCGCCCACGTTGGCGTGCAAATTTTTAACGCTTAACATATATTGTTTGTTTTTTTCTATCCAACACTACCTTCAAGGCTGATAGCCAATAGCTTCTGCGCCTCGACAGCAAACTCCATCGGCAATTTGCTCAACACCTCTTTGGCATAGCCATTGACAATCAGACCGACTGCATCTTCGGTCGAGAGTCCGCGCTGATTGCAGTAAAAGAGTTGCTCCTCGGAGATCTTCGAGGTTGTAGCCTCGTGCTCGACCACTGCCGAGGGATTCTGAACGTCCATATATGGGAATGTGTGCGCTCCGCACTTATCGCCAATCAGCAGAGAGTCGCACTGCGAGTAGTTGCGAGCATTCTCTGCTCCCTTCGCCACGCGCACCAAACCGCGATAGCTGTTTTGGCTACGACCTGCCGAGATACCCTTCGAGACGATACGCGAACGGGTATTGCGACCGATGTGGATCATCTTCGTTCCCGTATCGGCCTGCTGGAAATTGTTGGTCATCGCTACCGAGTAGAACTCCGCCACGCTGTTGTCGCCTGCGAGGATACAACTCGGATACTTCCACGTAATTGCCGATCCTGTCTCGACCTGTGTCCAAGACAGACGTGCATTGTCTCCCTTGCAGATACCGCGCTTTGTTACAAAGTTGTAAATGCCGCCTCGACCCTCCTTATCGCCTGGGTACCAATTCTGTACGGTCGAATATTTTACCTCTGCATCTTTCAGCACGACAATCTCGACAACGGCTGCGTGCAACTGATTCTCATCGCGTTGCGGGGCGGTACAACCCTCCAAGTAGCTCACGTACGATCCCTCGTCGGCTACGATCAATGTTCTTTCGAACTGACCTGTTCCTGCGGCATTGATACGGAAATATGTGCTCAACTCCATCGGGCAGCGCACCCCTTTGGGAATGTAGCAGAACGATCCGTCGGAGAATACCGCCGAGTTCAATGCCGTAAAGAAGTTGTCGGCGTATGGCACGACGCTACCCAGATACTTGCGGACCAATTCGGGGTAGTCGCGCACCGCCTCGCTGATCGAGCAGAAGATGATTCCCTTCTCGGCCAGCACCTCTTTGAAGGTCGTCTTGACCGAAACCGAGTCCATAACGGCATCGACAGCCACGCCCGACAGAGCCATCTGCTCTTCGAGAGGAATACCCAACTTGTCGAACGTTCGGCGCAGTTCGGGGTCGACTTCGTCCATCGAATTGAGTTTGGGTTTGGTACGCGGTGCAGCGTAGTAGATAATATCCTGATAGTCGATTTCGGGAATATCGAGGTGTGCCCACGTGGGCATAGTCATCGTGAGCCAATGACGATACGCCTTCAAGCGATAGGCGGTAAGCCATTCGGGCTCGCCCTTTTTCTGCGAGATGAGTCGCACCACATCCTCATTCAGACCGCGAGGAATGGTCTCGGTCTCAATGTCGGTTGTGAAGCCATATTTATATTCATTGCCAATGTCGGCAATTATCTTATCTCTTTCTTCCATTTATACGTGCTCGTTGTAATCTACAAAGATAGGAATTTACCTCCAAAACTACAAATTTTGCGCCCTCTTTCCGCGCTCATCAAAAATATTGAGTTCCAGTGGCGCACACTCAGCCCGAAAATCGCTATCTTTGCAACAAACGAACAATCGAATTATGGCATTGGAGATCGAACGTAAATTTTTGGTCGCGGGCGATTATAAATCGCAGGCCACATCTGCCGAGCATATTGCGCAAGGCTATCTCGCATCGGGCGGTGGCTGCACCGTTCGTGTCCGCGTGCGTGGCGAGTACGGCTACCTAACTATCAAAGGGCCGAGTGCCGACGGTATCAGCCGCAGCGAGTGGGAGTATGAGGTGCCCGCGCGCGAGGCCCTCGAAATGCTCACGCTGTGCCGTGGCGGAGTGATCGACAAGTGTCGCTATCTCGTGCCGTTCGAGGGGCATACCTTCGAGGTTGATGAGTTCTATGGTGATAACGAAGGGCTGACCGTTGCCGAGGTCGAACTATCCGCGCCTGACGAGCAGTTTGCCCGCCCCGCGTGGCTGGGTGAGGAGGTTACGGGCGATCCGCGCTACTACAATTCGCACCTTTCGCGCAATCCATTTTGTAAGTGGTAGCCCGCGCGAACTTAAAGCGTATAGCTCCAAAATAAAAATCCCGATCTCTGCGCAGAGATCGGGATTTCTTTTTTAAGCGTAGCCGCTCCGAATTACTCAACCTTACCAGCCGAACCCAGAACGTTCTCGCACTTGTGCATATAGAGCTTCTTCAACTCGTCGCGAGCGGGACCCAAGTACTTGCGGGGGTCGAACTCTGCCGGGTTGTCAACGAAGATCTTACGGACAGCAGCGGTCATAGCCAGACGGCCGTCCGAGTCGATGTTGATCTTGCAGACGGCGCTCTGAGCGGCCTTGCGGAGCTGCTCCTCGGGGATACCGATCGCGTCTTTCAATGCGCCACCGTACTCGTTGATGATCTTCACATACTCCTGCGGAACCGACGACGAGCCGTGCAGCACGATGGGAAAGCCCGGAAGCTGCTTCTCGATCTCGGCCAGAATGTCAAAACGCAATTCGGGCGGAACGAGGATCCCCTCGGCGTTGCGCGTGCACTGCTCGGGCTTAAATTTGTTGGCACCGTGCGAAGTACCGATCGAGATGGCCAGCGAGTCTAC
>JAZUPN010000015.1:0-38909 GCA_045605245.1 Alistipes sp.
GAACCAAGTTTGGGTCCGTTTGCTTTTGGGTGCTTTCGCCAAAGATTACTTCATCTGCTCCATTACGCGGTGCATCTTCTCGGCGATCTCCGCGTTGCAAAGATTGCCAATACTACCCTCGTGCGTGTGATGAACTTCGCGCGTGGGTTTATACTCGCCACGCTGCACCTGCATACCCACCTCACGATAAGCATCGCGGAAAGGCATTCCACCGAGAGCCAAACGATTGACATCCTCGACCGTAAAAAGATAATCGTACTTGCTATCCGAAACGATGTCGCGGTTAATACGGATATGCTGCAACATAAAATCACACATATCAAGGCACGAGCGGATCTCGGTCGTTGCAGGGAAGATAATATCCTTCAACAATTGCAAATCGCGGTGATAACCCAGCGGCAGATTTGCCGTCAGCAACGAAATTTCGTTAGGCACAGCCTGCAAACGGTTGCACTTACCGCGCATAATCTCGAACACATCGGGATTCTTCTTATGGGGCATAATGCTCGATCCGGTTGTAAGTTCGTCGGGGAAGCCGATAAAGCCGAAATTCTGGCACATAAACAGACACACATCCATCGCCATCTTACCCAACGTCGATGCCAAAGCCGCAATAGCATATGCCGCAGCGCGCTCGGTCTTACCGCGACTCATCTGCGCCGCAACCACGTTATAATGAAGCGTTTCAAAGCCCAACAACTCGGTAGTCATACGACGATTCAGCGGAAAAGACGAGCCATAGCCCGCAGCCGAACCCAAAGGATTCTGATTTGCGATTTTGTATGCTGCCGCAATCATCTGCATATCATCGACCAGCGACTCGGCGTATGCGCCAAACCACAAACCAAACGATGAAGGCATTGCCACCTGCAAATGGGTATAACCCGGCATCAACACATCGGCATACTCGTTGCTCAACTTCTGCAAACGCTCAAAGAGAGCCTCCGCGTGTTCGGCAATCATTCGCAACTCATCACGCATAAAGAGTTTCAGATCGACCAGCACCTGATCGTTACGCGAGCGACCCGAGTGGATTTTCTTGCCCACATCGCCCAACTTGCGCGTCAGCATCAACTCGACCTGCGAATGCACGTCCTCGATACCCTCCTCGATCACAAACTCACCGCGCTCGGCTGTTGCATAGATCTCTTCCAAAGCTACGAGCAACGTATCCAACTCCTCTTTTTCGAGCAGACCGATACTCTCCAACATACGAATATGCGCCATCGAGCCCTGCACGTCATATTTAGCAAGTCGCAAATCCAATTCACGGTCGCGACCAACGGTAAATTCTTCGATCAACTTATCGGGCTCAAAGCCCTTGCTCCAAAGTTTCATATCTAATTATATAATTTCTTTCAGTTTCTGAATAAAGCGATCATAGATCTCGATACCCTCTTCGATCTCGCTTTCAAGGACAAACTCGTCTGCCGAATGCGAACGCGACGATACACCTACTCCCATCTTCAACGACGGGAAGGACATCAAAGCCATATCCGACGTTGTGGGCGACACAAACGTCTGACGACCAATCGCTTTTGCTGCTTTAACCAGCGGATGTTCCTCTCCAATAGCCGACGCACGCACGCGTGTCGATCGAGGAATCAGCTCACACTCAACCGCCGCCTGCAACAACTCAACGGTCTGTTCGTTGGTATAAGCATCGGTCGTGCGCACATCAACAACAAATCGACACTCGTCGGGCACCACATTATGTTGCGTACCTGCCGAGATCATCGTAACGGCAATATTGATCGGGCCGAGCAGTTCTGAACAGCGATCAAATTTATAGCCTCGCAATTTCTCAATATCGGCAATGGCCTTATAGAGAGCATTTTCGCCCTCATTTCGTGCAGCGTGGCCACGACGACCGTGCGCAGTAGCATCAAAGACCAACAGACCGCGCTCACCCACAGCCGCCTCCATCTCGGTAGGCTCGCCGACAAGTGCCATATCAATCTTAATACCGATACGCTCAAATTCGGGCAACATTGCACGCATACCCTTCTCACCCATAACCTCCTCCTCGGCCGTCAATGCCAAAACGAGATTAAAGGGCAACTCCACATCATAATAGCGACAGAAGAGAGCCGCCAGAGAGACAACCGATGCTCCCGCATCATTGCTACCCAGACCATAGATTCGACCTTCGCGGTGTAGCGGTTTGTAAGGGTCGATCGTATATGCCGCCGACGGCTTTACGGTATCGTGGTGCGAATTGAGCAACAGAGTGGGTTTCGAACTATCGAATGCCACACACTTTGCCCATATATTATTATAGATTCGCTGCACATCGATTCCTTGCGCACGCAGAAACGCCTCAATCAAATCACCCGTAGCACTCTCCTCACGCGAATGAGAGGGCGTGGCAATCAATTGATCGAGCAGAGCAATAGCCTCTTGTGCAGTTACTTGTCCCATATTTTCTACAATTTAATAGTCGTTCCGACGTTACTCAACAGATTGTCCGAATGTTTAATCGTTACACTCTTCACACCCTTTTCCACAGCGCGAAAAGCATTGTCGATCTTCGGGATCATACCCTTATTCACAACACCCTGCTCACGCAACTCACGGTACGAATCGGGGCGAATCTCCTCGATCAACGAATCGGGATCGTCTATATCGCGCATAACGCCCCTCTTCTCAAAGCAGAAATACATATCGGTCGGAGCAATACGCGACGCTGCCACAGCCACAGCCGAAGCAACACTATCGGCATTGCTATTGAGCAGACTACCCTTCTCATCGTGCGTAATAGCGCAGAAAACGGGCGAAACACCTGCCTCCAACAGCGTTGCGATGAAATCCGAGTTGATCTTCTCGGCATCGATATCACCCACAAAGCCGAAATCGATAGGCTCCGGCGAACGTCGCGTTGCTGGCACTACATTGGCATCCGCACCCGACAATCCGATTGCATTACAACCCGCAGCCTGCAAACCTGCCACAATCTGCTTATTGATCAAACCTGCATATACCATCGTTACGATGTCAAGCGTCTGACGATCGGTAACACGGCGGCCATCGATCATCTTGGTTTCGATTTCAAGTTTCTCACTCAATCGCGTAGCCAACTTACCGCCACCGTGAATCAGAATCTTCGGAGCCTCCAATTTTGCGAAGTCATCGATAAAGCGCGCCAAAGCCTCGACATTGTCAATTACATTGCCGCCAATCTTTACAACGTTGATATGTTGAATTTTAGCCATTGTTACTTCAAACTCTCCAACAATCGTTTAATAACCACCTCGGCCGAGATTTCGCGGTTAGCGGCTTCGGGAATAACCAAACTGCGCTCCGACTCAATCACCTCATCGGTTACAATCATATTGCGACGAACGGGCAAGCAGTGCATAAAATATGCATTATTCGTCAGCGCCATTTTTTCAGCATCAACCGTCCAATCTCGATCGGTCGAGAGTACCTTGCCATAGTTGGAATCAGTGTATGCCGACCAATTCTTCGCATAGATGAAATCTGCACCCTCGAATGCCTTGCGCTGATCGTACTCAACCTTTGCGCGACCAACAAACTTCGGGTCCAACTCATACCCTTCGGGATGAGTGATTACAAACTCATAGTCCGTAGCATTCATCCACTCTGCAAACGAGTTGGGCACAGCCTGCGGCAGAGCCTTAGGATGCGGAGCCCACGTCATAACTACCTTCGGGCGCTCTTTGGTCTTATACTCCTCGATCGTAATCAGATCAGCAAAGCTCTGCAACGGGTGGCGCGTAGCGGCCTCCATACTGAATACGGGGCGACCCGAATAGCGAATGAACTGCTCGATTACTCGCTCCTCATAGTCCTCTGCCTTATCGCGGAACTGCGCAAATGAACGCACACCGATAATATCGCAATAGGATGCCATTACGGGAATTGCCTCCAACAGATGCTCGGCCTTATCGCCATCCATAACCACACCGCGTTCGGTTTCGAGCTTCCACGCACCCTGATTGACATCGAGCACCATTACATTCATACCCAGATTCATAGCTGCCTTTTGGGTGCTCAAACGGGTACGCAGGCTCGAATTGAAAAATATCATCAACAGCGTACGATTGCGGCCCAAATCGCTATAAGCAAAACGGTCGCGCTTAATCTCCATTGCCTCGGCAACCGCTGCTTGCAGATTACCAATATCTTCGACGCAGGTAAATTTCTTCATATCTGACTCCACTTACTTTTTATTCGTTAATCAATTCACTGAAAGCTGTGAGGAAACGATCCGCCTCCTTACGACCAACCGTCAGTGCAGGCAACAGACGCACCGTTGTTGCACCTGCTCCACCCGTAAAGATGTGCTTCTCAAAGAGCAAACGACGACGCAACTCCGAAGCCGAGCCGTCAATCTCGATACCGATCATCAAACCTCGACCGCGCACCTCATTCAAACGTGGCATTTTGCGCAACTCTGCAATCAGATACTCGCCCACCTCATTGGCATTCTCGATCAACTTTTCATTTTCGATCACATCGAGCACAGCCAACGCCGCGGCGCAAGCCAAATGATTACCTCCGAAGGTCGTTCCGAGCATACCGTGCCAAGCCTCAAACTGCGGGCCGATCAATACACCACCCATCGGAAAACCGTTAGCTATACCCTTTGCAACGGTAATCATATCGGGGCGGATACCTGCCCACTGGTGAGCGAAAAACTTACCCGTACGACCATAACCCGACTGAATCTCATCCAGAATCAGAGCCACACCATAGCGCGAGGTCAATTCACGCAGTCCGCGCAGGAACTCATCCGACGGGCACTGAATACCCGCAACGCCCTGAATACCCTCGATCAAAACTGCACAAAAACCACCTTCGGATAGTTTCTCTTCGACAGCTGCAAGGTCATTCAGCGCAACGAACTCGACATTCTTCGTGCGATTGAATGGCGACACGATTTTCGGATTGTCCGTAGCTGCCACCGCGCCCGACGTGCGACCGTGAAAAGCACGCGAGAAGGCCAATACCTTCTCCTTGCCCGACTGGAACGATGCCAACTTGATTGCGTTTTCATTCGCCTCGGCACCCGAATTACAGAGGAACAAACGGTAGTCCTCGTATCCACACGCCTTGCCCAAACGCTCGGCGAACTCGCGTTGTAGCGAATTCTCAACCGAATTCGAGTAGAAACCCAACGCAGCTACCTGCTTCGAGATCGCCTCGACATAGTGCGGATGAGCGTGGCCGATAGAGATCACTGCGTGGCCGCCATAGAGATCCAAATACTCCTGACCCTCGGCATCATAGACATAATTGCCACAGCCGCGCACGGGCTCAACAGGATACAAAGGATATACATCAAAAAGATTCATCTTCTCTCTTCGTTATTTCGTTAGAATGCGTTCGGTTTCAGGCGCAAGCCTTCGCGCTCATCGAAACCACACATAATATTCATATTCTGCACAGCCTGTCCCGACGCTCCTTTCAGCAGGTTGTCGATTACCGACACGATCATCAACTTCGAGCCGTGCTTTTCGATCCAGACAAGTGCCTTATTGGTATTTGTAACCTGCTTCAAATCTACATTCTTGCCGGCTACAAATGTGAATGCCGCATCGCG
The DNA here is from genome assembly GCA_045605245.1 of Alistipes sp. GTDB lineage: Bacteria > Bacteroidota > Bacteroidia > Bacteroidales > Rikenellaceae > Alistipes. The sequence goes on from JAZUPN010000015.1 coordinate 5,567, forward strand.
ATAGAAATCCTCATAGAGCTTACGAGCCTCCTCTTCCGAAAGCGACGACTCGGTATAAACCGCAGCTAAAATACCACGCGCAAAATCACCACGCATCGGTACGAAATTTATCGTCTTATCGAACGATGGCTGCAAGCCCTTCAACGTGCGACCAATCTCCAATAAATGCTGATGTTCAAAAGCCTTATAGACCGACAAATTGTCGCTACGCCAGCTGAAATGGGTCGTTGCGCTCGGCTTTACGCCTGCACCCGTCGAACCCGTAATGGCCGTTACGTGAATCTCATCGTTCAACTCGCCTGCCGCAGCCAAAGGCAGCAATGCTAACTGAATAGCCGTTGCAAAGCAACCGGGGTTAGCCACACGCATAGTCTTTCGAGTGCGCTCTCGATTGATCTCAGGCAGGCCATAGACATAACCCTCCGACTCATCGCGAAAATCCTGCGCCAAATCGACAACCTTCAAGCCTTCGGGCATTGCGTTCTCCTCCCAGAACTTGCGGCTCTGACCGTGTGCCGAACACATAAACAGCACATCGACAGCCTTCAAATCGTACTCGGCACTGAAATGCAGATCGGTTTCGCCCCACAGACCACCGTGAACATCGCACACGTGATTACCAGCATTGCTCAACGAATGAACAAACGCAATCTCCACCTGCGGGTGGTTGATCAGCAAGCGGAGCAACTCTCCTGCGGTATAACCCGCACCACCGATAATACCGACCTTAACCATTATTTCTCGTTACGTTTCTGTACGTTGTAGAAGATCTTCATCTGGTTGCCCATAATCTTCGTGAAGCCCTTAACGTCATCTGCCGTCCAAGCCTTATTTACCTCGCCATACTCACCGAAATCGGTCTTCATCAAATCGAACGATGAATCAACGCCAACCAGCGTATAGCAATAGGGACGGAGAATCAACTCAACGGTACCCGAAACATTCTGCTGTGTGCTATCGAGGAATGCCTCCATATCACGCATAACGGGATCGAGGTACTGCGCCTCGTGCAGGAACATACCGTACCAAGTACCGATCTGATCCTTCCAATAGAGCTGCCACTTGGTCAGCGTGTGCTTCTCCAACATCTTGTGAGCAGCGATGATCAACATAGGAGCCGCAGCCTCGAAACCTACACGACCCTTGATACCGATAATCGTATCGCCGATATGCATATCGCGACCGATACCGAACTTCGAACCGATCTCCTCAATACGACGAATTGCCTCGACCTTATCCTCGAACTTCTCGCCATTGACAGCAGCAATTTCTCCCTTCTCGAAGGTCAGTTTCAAATGCTCCTCACCCTCGGCTGTAATCTGGCTGGGATATGCGCTTTCGGGCAGAGTCTGCTCCGAGTGCAGAGTCTCCTTACCGCCGATGCTTGTACCCCAAAGACCCTTATTGATCGAATACTCCAACTTGGTGAAGTCTGCAACATAGCCGCGCTCCTTCAAGTAGTTGATCTCATACTCACGGGTAAGAACCATATCGCGGGTCGGAGTGATAATCTCGATTTCGGGAGCCAAAATCTGGAAGGTCAAGTCAAAACGCACCTGATCGTTACCTGCACCGGTCGAGCCGTGCGCTACGCAATCTGCGCCAATGCTCTTTGCATACTCGATAATTGCGATCGCTTGGAAGATACGCTCCGAAGATACCGAAATGGGATAGGTACCATTACGCAAAATATTACCAAAGACCATATACTTGATGCTCTTCGAATAGTACTCCTGCGTAATATCGAGCGAGGCGTGCGACTTTGCACCCAAACGATATGCGCGCTCCTCGATCGAAGCCAACTCATCGTTCGAGAAACCGCCCGTATTAGCAATTGCAGTATGTACTTCGTAACCTAAATCCTCAGAGAGATACTTGACGCAGAACGAGGTATCAAGACCGCCGCTAAACGCCAAAACAACTTTTTTCTTTTCCATCGTTTTATCTATATTTTTGATTTTACTTCAAATGAAATATTTTGCGAATCTGATTCTTCAACATCATCCAATAGGGCGACAGAGCCGACTGCTTTTCAAGCGGCTGTTTCGGATCATAGAGCATACCCGTACAGAGGCACATACGACGATTGTTACGCAACAGAATGTCGTAGTTACAGCAGCCCTGACAACCTGCCCAGAACTCCTCGTCGTCGGTCAATTCCGAGAAGGTTACAGGCTTATAACCCAGACGCGAATTGAGTTTCATCACCGGCAGTGATGTCGTAATACTAAATAATTTCGCAAAGGGGAATCGCAGACGAGCCAACTCGAATGTCTTCTCCTTGATACGTGCAGCCAGGCCCAGATTGCGATATTCGGGATCAACAATCAGACCCGATGTAGCTACATAGTCGCCGTGTCCCCAGCACTCAATATAGCTAAAACCAACAAGCTTGTCGCCCTGCAATGCCACGACAGCCTTACCGCCTTTAATCTTTGCGGAGATATATTCAGGTGAACGCTTTGCGATACCCGTACCACGCTGCAATGCCGATTCATAAATCAGTGTACAAATACGCTCGGCGTACTTAACGTGCTCCTCTTTGGCAAATGCAACAGTAATAGAATTTATTCCCATTATCCTAATTAATCATTAATACCAGCCTTTCGGCTTGTAAAATACAGGCTGCAAAGATAAGTAAAAAATCACGTCATTGTGATATTTTAGTCCGCTTTTTATATATGTACGCGCACGAGAACTCCATTTTGTTGTAATTTAGAGTCAATTTTACTAAATTTGTCATAAAATTACAGAACATAAAACGATGAAGAAACTCGCTATTTTACTCTCGCTTGTTATGATGACAGCTTGCAATTCGACCGACAACACAGTTCTCACAGAGCGTTTGGACTCTCTTTTCACCTCACTCTACCCCGCTGCCGACGAGCCCGGAACAGCCGTTCTTGTAATGAAGGGCGACGAAGTTCTCTTTGAAAAGTGTTACGGCTTGGCCGACCTCGAAACACGTGAGCCGATTACGCCCGAAACCAATTTTTGTATCGCCTCGATTTCGAAGCAGTTTTCAGCGGTTGCTCTGCTGCAACTCGAAGAGCGCGGACTGCTCTCAATGAACGACCCTTTGAGCAAATTTTTCCCTGAATTTCGTGCGCCGTTCTACGACTCGATTACGCTGCATCACATTATGAGCCACTCTTCGGGTTTGCCCGATGCTCGTCCGCGAACCGACCGCAATTTTGTGCTCTATTCGACCGATGTCGAGTCGTGCCAATACCTGATCGATTTGGACTATTTGAACTTCCCGACGGGCACTCAATACGAATATATTAACCCTACGTTCCAACTTGTATATCAAATTGTTGAACGCGTAACCGGCACTCCGTTCGAGCAATATATGCACGACAATATTTTCGCTCCTGCCGAAATGAATTCGACCCTCTATTTCGAGGCTGGTCGTGAAATTCCCAACGCCTCGCACGGCTACACTTTTGACAATGAGCAGAGCAGTTATGTCGAGTGCGACTATGGTGAAACATCGTTTTTCGCATCGAAGGCCGACGGCGGAATCTACACCTCGCTGCGCGACTTTGCTCGTTGGGAGAAGGCTTTGCGCGGCACATCGATTTTGAGCGAAGAGTCGAAGAACAAAGCGTGGATGCAACACATTATGATCCCCGATGATGCCGATTACGGATCAAATAGCAATACGGGCTACGGCTATGGTTGGTTTATCCAACAGAACCCCGACCAGCCCAAACACATCTACCATTTGGGCGACAATGGTGGCTATCTGAATTATGCAGGTCGCATACCCGAGCACGAAATTTTGGTAATTTTCTTCGCCAATCGCGACACGATCAATCGTATTGAAGTGGCCGACAAGATCTATGAGATTTTGCGCGAAGAGGGCGTTATGTAAACTATTTTGAAAATTTTGAGGTTGAAATTTGGCAGATAAATAAATTTGGTCTATATTTGCACCTCGAAAAGCCGAAAGGTCATACGGTTTGGAAAGATGGGTGAGTGGCTTAAACCACCAGTTTGCTAAACTGACGTACGGGATTACTGTACCGGGGGTTCGAATCCCCCTCTTTCCGCAGAAGAATATCGGTCGCAAGAAATTGCGATCGATATTTGTTTTTGGGGGTATGAGAAACCCTTTCTCAATAGCCGCAGAAACAAAAATCGGCAGTTGCAAAGCAACTGGCCGATATTCTTCTGCAAGGATGCCCGCGGTAGCGAGGGCGATCACGTCGCGCCAGCGACGTAATCCCAGCCACATCATCTACTCCTCAAAAAAAATCGCCGCCCGACAACTCTCGGACGGCGAAATATCAACAATCTGAATCAGCTCTATTCATTCAAGAAGGTCAGCACCTCACTCATCAATCGATCACGCGACTCGGCATCAGTAATTGTTTCGAACGGGAAACCCATCACCAGCGAACGATAATCTTCCTTATAGCCCACTGCCGCCGAAAGACCGCAATCAGGATAGTGCATAACCACAAACGACTGCTTGTCCGCAGGCAGAATCGCATCGGGCGATTCAACTGCATAACACTCGTTATTCAGATCTGTGTTAAAGCGATAGGTAGCCTTCGAGAACTTTACGGGCGAACGCTTAACAGCCGCTGCACCGCGCGTTGTAGCTCTACCACCCTGCAAGCGATAGTGCAGCACCTCGCGTGCAAACTTCTGTCCGTCAGCCGACGCTCCCACGCCATTCCAAAGATCAGTTGCTACGTAGCTGCCACTCACAAAGATACGACCTCCTACCGAGGTGTAATGACGCACTGCCACCTGCATCGCAGGGCTAAACGTCTGGAACTCTACCCCACTTGCACCCTCGCCCATTACGGTCGAGAGCTGCTTACCGAGGATCAAATCGACGGCTGGATAATCCGACATCATAACCTCGCCACATTCAACCGAGGCTGCCGAAGCCGAGCAGAACGAGTATCCTGCCTTAATGATCGACTCGCCGTGCAACTTCGTAAAATCGAACGAGTTACCCGCCAACACCTCAAAGGCATAATCACTATAACACGAGCCAAGGCACTCGTCATAGTTATTGTCATAGGTCGTCGAACGCAGGAAGCCTCGCTGTGCACCAATAAAACTGATGTCGCGACGATCGGCCACACCGCCGTCGATATGGTTCAAGAATCCGGCCGTTCCCTCATCGCGATAGCTCACCGGAGCACTCACTCGATCGAAACCATTGACAACCAACACCGTACCCTTCGACTCCGACGCGCGACATACCGACAAAATCTCCGACGGAAAACTCTCACCGCCATCATTTACGGCCGTAATACGATAGCTAACAACGGTATCCGCAGGCACCGCGAGCAGGCATTCCGTACCCTCGACCACGCAACCATTATCGAAACCGCCATCACCCACACGTGTATAAACGACATAGCGATCAGGAACAGCGGTTGGTTCGAGCGAATCGATCTGCGGTTGCCACGACAAACGCACGCCATCATCAACCAACTGCGCCGCAAATGCCTCTACGGGCAGCGGTTGCACCACATACGGGCGGTCATATTGGAACGACAGATAGCGCAAAATACCCTTATAAATCGCACGACTCACCGTAAAGCGGAATCGCGGATCGAGACCATAACGCATATCGTTAAAATTCTGATGCGACAACAACTCCAACAACATCGTCGGCACACTCGGCACACGTGCTTCATAGTACGAACGGTTCCACAGACCGCGACGACTCCATTCGGGAGCGTGCAATGCTCGCACATCGCGGCAGATGTCCGTCAGCACCATATCAGTCAGATCACGAGCCAAATAACGCGATGCGCCACCATCATATCGACCACCATTTTCGCGGGTATAGAATATACCGAGAGTTCCAACGATCGAATCCTCCTTAATACCTGCGTCAGAGTGAAATGCAAATGCCATATCAAGCGGCACAGCAAGTCCCACGCTATCCTTTGCACGCTCCGAGCCACCCATCACATAATTAACCCAATGGGCACGCGACATATAGTCATCGCGGTAGTCATCAGCATTCTCTTTCAGGTTATAGACCTTTTCGGGGAAGCCAGCCCACTGCAACCAATAACGAGCACCCTCGGCAAAACGCGGCGCACCACTCACCTCGTGCGCATACTCCATTTCGGGTTTGCGCTTACTCTCAACGGGAATACGCGCGATATTACCCATACCACCGCCAAACTTCACTGCATCGGCCGTTACTACTCGACGATGACCGTGTGCCGAACGATTACTCAACGACACCGAGCCCACAGCCTCATTCGCGCCCTCGGCAAAGCGGAATGTTCCGAGATAGACCCACGTACCGCCACCCATCTGTTGATTGACCGAGAATTGCGTTTCACCGCCAAGATGACGCACCGTATAGAGAGCATCATCTGCACTATTGCGCTCACTCTTGTACGACACATAGACCGCATATTCGCCCTCCTCTGGTATTTCGGGAGTCCAAACGATACGACTCTCGTCAGCCCCCTCCTTGACACACTCCGAAGCGCGATAAGTACCCTCCGTAAAGGGATTTTGACCCTCGATATAATACTCTCGGCGAGCAGCAAAGCCTCGTTTAGCACCGGTATACCACGTACGATCACCCGTATATTCGTCATAGACCGACTCCGTACGAATGTCGTTATCGACAATCACCTCAGCCTTCTGTACATCGCGCTCTCGCGGCAGCATCACATTTGCACCCGCATTTTCGAGCATAGGCACCAGATAAGGCACCACGTAACTCTGCGTATAGAGGTCCTCGACCGTCTGCCACAAGCGCGCACGCTGCCAACTCCACTCGGCACTGCCGTTATCGAACATATAGCCGTGGCTCTGCCACATCGCTATATGGCGACCTGCAAGACCTTTCGTGGGCTGTGAAGGCGACGAAATGCGCGACACCAAAGGTCGATCTGAACGATTCGTAAAACGCTCCTTCGACTCAACATCATCGCTACGCAATGGACGCGGCACGAGGTCTTCGATATGGTGTCGATCGGTTACAATCTGAATTTTATAATCTTCAAACTTTTCGGGCAACACCTCTCGAATACTATCGTAGATAGGCTCTATATTGTCCTCTCGAAACGGATAATAGGACATATCGATCGTGGTGTATAGCGTTAGAGTCTTACCATTTACAGCCGTACGCTCGATCACAATATTCTTAACAGGAACAACCTCGCGGCGCACAATACGATTGAGCACCTCGGTCATATCTTGTCGCTGTTTCGACGAAATGCTCTGTGCATTTACGTCAAGCGACGCTGCCGCAAATAGCAGCAACGTCGCCAGAACACGTTTAATCATAATCGATTACTATTTCTTATCACGACGGATCAACAGAGCCATACCGATCATCGTAATCGCAGCGTTGATAATCAACAACTCGAAACCAATCTGGTAGCCATTGAACCATACGGGAGCAAACTTCTGGATTACGAAGCTCAACACAGGAGCGATAATTGCCACAACGGGCATAAACTTATCATTCACCTGCTTCTTGCACATAATGCCGAAAGCAAACATACCGAGAATAGGGCCATAAGTGTAGCTTGCTACGCTATATACAAGGTTGATCACCGAGTCATTACCCCACTTGTTGAATACCAAAATAGCAACACCCATAATCACAGCCATTGCTACGTGTACCATCTTGCGAACCTTTGTCAGTTTCGCGTCATCATAACGCTTCTGACCTTCGAGAATATCAACAGTGAACGAGGTAGTCAGTGCGGTCATTGCCGAGCCTGCTGCCGAGTAGGTCGAAGAGATAAGACCCAACACGAACAGAATACCAACGATAGCGGGGAAACCGCCATTAACAGCGACGAACGAGAATACCTGGTCGCTCTTGTTGATCACTGCCTCGCCAGCTGCATTAACCATCGGGAACAGACCCTCAGCACCTGCAACTACGTTTTCGCGAGTAAGGAACATAAACAACAGCACACCCAGAACGAGGAACAAGAAGATCACAACCAACTGCATCAAGATCGACACAATCAGGTTCTTCTGCGAATCCTTGTAATCCTTACAACTCAACGTACGCTGCATCATATCCTGATCCAGACCCGTCATTGCGATAACCATAAAGATACCTGCAACAAACTTCTTCCAGAAGTAGCGGCTATCGCTCACGTTATCAAAGAAGAACATCTTCGAGTAGTCGTGGCCTGCAACCTGTGCGGTCATCTCACCAAACGACAGACCGAGGTCGCGCATTACAAACACGATACACAAAACCACACTACCTATCAAGCAGAAGGTCTTCAACGTATCGGTCCATACGATCGACTTCACACCACCCTGACGAGTGTAGAGCCATACGAGCAACATCATAATCGCAGCATTCAGTACGAAGGGAAGATTGTACTGATCGAAAACGAGCAGCTGCAATACTGCACAAACAACGTATGCACGCAACGCAGCACCCAACATCTTACTGATGAAGAAGAACCAAGCACCCGTCTTGTGCGACAGCACACCGAAGCGAGTATCAAGGTACTCATACAGTGAAACGACGTTCATCTTGTAGAACAACGGAATCAGCACAAACGCGATGATCAGGTTACCTACGAAGAAGCCCAACACCATCTGCATATACGAGAAGCCGTCAGCAGCGACCGAACCCGGAACAGAGATGAATGTTACGCCCGAAATTGCTGCACCCACCATAGCAAATGCAGCGATGTACCACGGTGTTTTGCGAGCACCTGTGAAGAAGCTTGCGTTGTCGGCCTTGCGACCCGACCACCAAGCCACCAAGAACAGCACGGCGATATATGCCAGAACTGTAATGATTACGGAAATCGGAGACATAAAATCTGTGTTTAATTATTTAAGTTTTAGTTTTGCTCTTTTTCAACCTTCAAAGGTAAGCATAATTCGTGTATTCTCCTAATATTCGGCTATTAATCAAATAAAAATTCGTCCGACCCCACACTTTGGAGTCGGACGAATCGACATATTCAGAGCTCGATTTTCTTCATCGAGCCTTACGAATCTTTATTCAAGCTCAATCAGAGCAGCATCAGTAGCGACATTGTCGCCCTCGGCTACCAGCACCTGACGAACCTTACCTGCGAAGTCGGCATTGATCGAGTTCTCCATCTTCATAGCTTCGAGAACTACAACCTCCTGACCTACCTTTACATCATCGCCAGCCTGAACCTTAATGGTGATCACGCGGCCCGGCAGCGGAGCGTTGATAGTCTTACCTACAACGGGCTTCGGACCGGCAGCCTCTGCCTTTGCTACTACGGGAGCCTCTGCGCTAACCTCGATCAGAACTGCATCCGATGCAACATTGTCGCCCTCGGCCACGAAGATCTGACGAACGTAACCAGCCACGTCGGTAGTTACCGAGTTCTCCATCTTCATAGCTTCGAGAACTACAACCTCCTGACCAGCCTTAACAGCGTCGCCAACCTTAACCTTCAACTCGATTACACGACCCGGCAGCGGAGCATTGATAGCCTTACCGGTGATGGGCTGTACCTTCGGAGCAGCCTCTTCCTTCTTCTCTTCTGCCTTTGCTTCGGGAGCCGATGCAGCCTTTTCAGCCTGCTGTGCTGCCCAAGCGGCCTTCTTCAAATTGGTCAAGAAGGGTTTTGCTACCAGCGGGAAGAGTTCGAGCAACAGAACCTCCTTCTCGGTTGCTGCCAACTTAACGCCACCGCAATCCTCCAATACGGGATTGGGCTGCATCTGATACTTGCTGGTGTCATAAGGAGTCTCCTCACGAACATCTGCAATCTTCAAACGGAATTCGGGATCGATCTCAACGGGAGTCTTACCGTACTCACCCTTAACCAGATTTACGAACTGGTTACTCTTGGTTGTGTACATAGGCTTACCGTTCATCTGATCCAGAGCGCAGTTAACTGCCTGAGCACCTACGATCTGCGAGGTAGGAGTTACCAGAGGCGGCAGACCAGCAGCCAAACGTACGGTGGGAATCAACTCCATTGCCTTCGGCAGGATGTGCTCGCTCTTCAACTGCTTGAGCTGTGCAACCATATTGGTGTACATACCGCCGGGGATCTCTGCCTCCTGAACGAGCTTGTTAGGAGCGGGGAAGTTGAAGTATGCCTCGATCTTGTGGCAAGCAGCCAACATAGCAACCTCGTCATCCTTCTTTGCAGCAGCAATAGCCTTATCGAACTCTGCGTCGATCTCTGCGGGCAGAGTATCGGTCAGCGGGTTGAAGGGCTTCGGGAACTGCTTAACAGCGTCGAATGCCTCCAACTCCTTACGGATGTTGAGCAACTCGGCATTAATCTTTGCAACAGCCTCCATATTTACATCAAGCTCTACACCCATCTTCTTACAGAAAATGTAGATCAACTCCAATGCGGGAGCTGCGGGGCCACCTGCGAAGTTCCATATGTTGGTATCAACGATGTCTGCACCTGCATTGATAGCAGCTACAACCGATGCCAAACCATAACCGGGAGTACAGTGAGTATGGAAATCAACGGGGATCGACAAGTTCTGCTTGATCAAACGGATCAGGCCAGCAACACGCTTGGGAGGAATCAAACCACTCATATCCTTGATGGTGATCATATCTGCACCCAGAGCTGCCATCTGCTTTGCCTTATCGAGGAAGTAAGCATCGGTAAATACGGGCTTCGGGTTCTTCTTACCCATCAACTTTGCGAAGAAGCCGATTTCGGGATACTTCGGATCGACAGTGTAGCAAACAGCGCAGTCAGCGATACCGCCATACTGCTTAACATATTTGATAGTCGATTTAACGTTGTTCACGTCGTTCAATGCGTCGAAGATACGCATAATGCCCAGACCGCTCTCGATCGAGTTGCGGCAGAAACCGTCGATAATCTCATCGGTATAGGGGCTGTAACCGAACAGGTTACGGCCACGCGACAGAGCTGTCAGTTTCGAAACATCGCCAACAGCAGCTTTGATAGTCTCCAAACGAGTCCAAGGGTTCTCACCCAGATAGCGCATTACCGAGTCGGGCACTGCACCGCCCCAAACCTCCATTGCATAGAAGTTTGCGTCTTTGTAGAAAGGAAGTACGCGATCTACCTGCTCCTGTTTCAAGCGGGTAGCGAACGCCGACTGCTGGCCATCGCGCAGCGTCAGGTCTCTGATTTTAAGTTTCTTTGCCATAGCAAAATCTCTTTGTTTATTATTGTTAGATTGTTTAGGATCATTGATGCATTAACAAATATAACACTATTTTCGTAATTAGTCAAAATTTAGAGCAAAAAAAACTGATTTTTGTTCATTTTCTCGTTTTTCGCGCTCGCATTGTCTTTAATCTGCAAAATTATTACTACTTTTGACCTCGTGAAAAACAATCAATAATTCAATAAAACATTTAAGAACGCTATGGGTTTTCTGCAAGAGTTCAAGAGCTTTGCTCTGAAAGGTAATGTAATGGATATGGCTGTCGGTGTGATCATCGGTGGTGCATTCGGAAAGATTGTAACTTCGGTCGTGAATGACGTTTTGATGCCCCCTATCGGTATGCTGATCGGTGGTACCGACTTCTCGGAGCTGTCGGTAACGTTGAACCAGAAGGCTATCGAGGCTGCGGCTGCTGCGGGCGAGACCGTTGAGCCGGTGCTGTGGAAGTATGGCGCATTCATTCAGACCTGCGTCGATTTCGTAATTTTGGCACTCTGCGTATTCCTGTTGGTTAAGGGTATCAACGCACTGTCCAAGAAGAAGGAGGAGGCTCCCGCCCCTGCTCCCGCACCCGAACCGTCGAAGGAGGAGGTTCTGCTGACCGAGATCCGCGACCTTTTGAAGGAGAAGAAGTAGTCCCCGCACTACACACTCAAAAGTTAAAGGCGACCTTTCGACGGGTCGCCTTTAATATTTTTAGAGAATTCTCTTTTATTGATTTTCAAACCTATCCAGCGCCTCGCGCATTAGCTGACGGCCGATATCGGAGATCTCCTTTGCTTTGGCATAGTCGGCAATCTCGCCGTAAGCATCGAACGGCATTTTCACTACAATATCGGGTTTATAAAGTGCAATCGACAACTCTGTTTGACGATGATTCATCAGGCTGAACGAGCGATCGAGCAGATCATAATAGGTGTCGCCATAGTCGAGAGCCTTCGCCTCGTCGTACTCCTCCTCATAGTTGATCACATCTTTAATCAACGACATACTGCGGCTACCCGCCGATTTCAGTCGCTCAACCAAACTGATATCGCTACGATTGGTTACGCTATCCAAAATACCTCGCATTTCGGCACGCTTATTCCTCTCAAACGCCTCGTCGGCAACAAGTGCCGCATTTTCACGCGCAAGTATCGAGCGAATCTCCGCCACATCAATATCATTCACATCGAAAGCTACCAAAATATCACCCTCCGAACGCACCACTCTATTCAACGGCAGGCAGTTAGCGATACATCCATCAACCAATGTAGTCAATCCATATTTCACAGGTCGAAACAGCGACGGAATCGAAATCGAAGCACGAATGGCAGCGAACAACTCACCACTATCAAAGACTACCTCCTCACCCGTATATAGGTCTGTCGCGACGGCTCTAAACGGAATAGGCAACGAAGCGATATCGACATCAGGAACGATCTCTTTAATTGCATCTATAATGCGATCGCCCTTCACCAAATGGTTTTTACCAATCGAGAGATCCATCAGCGTAAATACACGCCACGCATCGAGCCCGAAGAGCCACTCTTTGAACTCTTCAAGTTTGCCGGCAGCATAGATACCACCGACCAACGAGCCTATTGACGTACCTGCAACCGAGCCAATCTCGTATCCTCTTGCCACAAGCTCCTCGATAGCTCCGATATATGCAAAGCCGCGCGGACCGCCACTCGACAATGCCAATGAAACACGTTTCATCATCTTACAATAAATTTAATATCTTCTCGGCTTGATCAACCAAATACATCGCGCCCGCTTCGGTCAACTCTCCACGCGAACGGAAACCCCACGTAACGCCCACCGAACGCACACCGGCCGCCGCAGCCGTTCGCATATCCACGTCCGAATCGCCCACATAGAGCACCTCCTCGCGCATCACATCTGCATCTCGCAAAATCTCATCCACAACCGTCGGATCGGGCTTGATCGGGACTCCGACTCGCTGACCATAGACTGCCACAAAACGTTCCAATCCGAAAAACTTATCGATCAAACTACACGTACCCTCGTGAAATTTATTCGATGCGACAGCCACCTGTACACCTCGCGCACATAGTTCATCAATCAATTGACACACGCCATCGTAAGGATGCGTATAGTCAGCAATATGCACTTTATAATATTCGACGAAGGCTACCCGTACCTGTTCAACGTACTCCGCCTCGCGGCACTCCGCAGGCATAGCGCGCTCGACAAGTTTTGCGATGCCGTTACCAACAAACATTCGATAATCGTCGGTCGCGTGCGTCGGATAGCCAAATCGCTCCAAAATATGGTTGCACGAGGCCGCCAAATCGCCAATCGTATCGAGCAATGTTCCGTCAAGATCGAATATTACAAGTCGTGTTGCCATAAATAGAGTTTTCGCTACCACAAAGTAACAATTTTTTCGCGACAATTCCAACCCTCGCATCTCCATTGCGACGTGGTATAAGAATTGCACCTGCACCTCATAAAATCATCAAACATCTATACATATGTTGAATCTCTCGCAATCGAAACTCACTCCAACACTGCGTATAATGAATATCGCCACGCTGTTAGCCGGTTTGGCAATCCTTATTTCGCTATCGTTCGATATTCTTCGCAACCATAGTTTTGTGATCACACCGGCCTATCTCGAAATACAATTCATCGCCTGTCTGATATTGATTGCGGATTTCTTTCTGCACCTATTCGCGGCAGATAATCCCGCACAATTTCTTCGACGGAATTTCATTTTTCTGCTCGTGTCTATTCCATTTTTGAATATCGCACTGTGGAGTGGTTGGGATCTGTCGCGCGAATGGTATTTAGTACTGAAAGCCGCACCACTTATCCGAGCATTTGCCGCCGTTATTATCGTCGTGGCGTGGTTGGTAAATGGGAGGATTAAGATGTTATTCGTAGGCTATCTATTTACCGTAGTGGCATTTACATATCTTGCCGCACTGATTTTCTATTGTTATGAATTAGGCGTAAATCCCAAAGTTGATAATTTCGGAAATGCACTTTGGTGGGCTTGGATGGGCGTAACGACAGTCGGAGCGGCGATCTTTCCCGTAACGGCAATAGGCAAGATTTTGGCAGTTATGCTCCCCTCGCTCGGTATGATGATGTTCCCGATCTTCACGATCTACATAACCAATTTAATTACTAAACAACCAAACGATAACAAATAATAGCGAAGGAGAAATGCAGTGATATATAGACAAAAAAAATAGGAGCAAGTATCACTAACTTACTCCTATTTAGTAGCGAGACCCAGGATTGAACTGGGGACCTCATGATTATGAATCATGCGCTCTAACCAGCTGAGCTATCTCGCCATCTGCCTTAAAAGCGGTGCAAAGATACGACAAATTTCTTTCGCTGCAAATTTTTGAGCCATTTTTTTCACAAAAAGTTGCAAAATCACAACTCTTGATAATTTTATTTCGGTTTATGTCTTATTTTAAAGTCGATTGACTACATTTGTCCTACAAAACAGAAACCGACATTAATAATGGCACTCTACATACCCCAGAACTACGAAAACCCTCTACCCGACTTCGAGAGCACCGAAAAGGCGATTAAGCAGGTTAAAGATATGTTCCAAAACAACCTCTCGGCACAGCTTGCACTGCTACGTGTAACTGCGCCGATTGCCGTTATGCGACATACCGGTTTGAACGATGATTTGAATGGAGTTGAGCGTGCCGTATCGTTTCCGATTAAGAGTTTGAACGATGCAACGGCCGAAGTTGTTCATTCGTTAGCAAAATGGAAACGCCTGAAACTCGCGCAGATGCGCACTCCTGCCGGTCGTGGTATCTATACCGATATGAACGCCTTGCGACCCGAAGAGGAGATCGATAATATCCACTCGATATATGTTGATCAATGGGATTGGGAGCAGGTCATCACTCCCGAACAGCGCACTATTACCTTCCTCAAACAGACCGTGCGCCGCATCTACGAATCGATCAAAGTTACCGAGAATAAACTCTATGTAGAGTTCCCGCAGATTCGCCCGCAACTCCCCGAACAGATTCATTTCATCCACTCGGAGGAGTTATTACAAATGTACCCCACACTTACGCCCAAAGAGCGCGAAAATGAGATTACACGCAAATATGGTGCTGTATTTATTATAGGTATCGGAGGCCGATTGTCGAATGGCGAGTCGCACGACGGTCGCGCCGCCGACTATGACGATTGGAGCTCACTGAATGAGGATGGATACTGCGGTCTGAATGGCGACATCTTATTATGGAATCCAGTTCTCGACTCGGCATTTGAGGTGTCGAGTATGGGTATCCGCGTTGATGCCGAGGCACTTATGCGACAACTGAAATTACGCGGCGAAGAGTACAAATCGCAGATGATGTTCCACCGTATGCTTCTCACAGGTGAGCTGCCACTGACAATTGGTGGCGGTATCGGTCAGTCGCGCTTATGTATGTATCTATTGCGAAAAGCTCATATCGGCGAGATTCAGAGTTCGATTTGGGGCGAACAGATGCGTACCGAGTGCGAACGCGCAGGAATGCACCTGATGTAATCTATCGCAGCAAAATCTCTCGCAGACGATCACACGACTCTTCGCGCGGCTCGGTAAAGTGGAATGTCGAAATTCCTAATTGCTCGGCCGCACGCAGATTTGCCTCGCGGTCATCGATAAAGAGAGTTTCAGCGGGATCGAGCGCAAAACGATCAAGTACTATTTGATATATCTCTGATTCGGGCTTCACCGCCTTCACCTCGCACGAAACGACATCGCCTTCGAATTGACGATAGACATCGAAACGTCGAATATGTTCGATGAAATCCGACGACATATTGCTCAATACGTATAGTCTATAACCTCGCTCTTTTAACTCTGCGATCAACTGCTCGGTGCAAGGAATAGGTGCCTGAATATCAATTGCCGTAGCCATCGCCTCGTGGCAACGCTCTACCGAGCAACCCTTTATCTTGGCCATTATCTGCTCCACCTCGGCACGTGTTTTTGTTCCGCGATCGTACTCAACCCAGAATTCGGGCATAGGCGTAACACAAACAAATGCAAAGAAATCGGCAAACTCGCGGCTCACCTTATGACGATCGCGGGCAACAACTACCCCACCCAAATCGAATACAATATTTTTCAACGTTTTCATCACTGCAAAGATAGCCTTTTTTTCGCATTTTGCAGCAATTTCGAGCAAATTACACGTTCGATTTCTAATTTTTTAGAAAATTATTTGGTTTTCTAAATTTTTAGTAATACATTTGCGTTGTCAAAGTTTGATTTAACCGGTTAAAACAATAATTCACTATGTCTGAAAACAGAAAAAAGATCTCCCTCACACGAGGTGAAGAGGAGGTTATGCAAGCTCTGTGGGAACTTGGCGAGGGCTACATCGCCGACATCATCAGTCGTATGCCCGACCCGAAACCAAAATACACCACAGTGGCTACATTTCTAAAAATTTTAGAGATGAAGGGGGCAGTCAGCCGCACCAAGATGGGTAAAATCTACATCTATACCCCACTCTTGACACGCGACGATCACGCTCACGCATTGATGGACTCGATGTTGAGTGAATATTTTGGTGGCTCACTCGCGCAAATGGTTTCGTTCTTCTCGCGCAAAGAGGATATCTCGACAAGCGAAATGGACGAGATTATCGAAACGATGCAACAAATTAAGAAATAACAACATAGACTACAATGAAGACTATCTTGACTCTATATCTCGAAATGTTGGCTTGCGGCGCGGTATTTCATCTGTTATATCGTACCACATTGGAGGGGCGTGTCCGATTTGTCGGTTGCCGCATCTATCTGATAGTTGCTGCTGCTCTCTCAACTATTATCCCCGCACTCGACATTCGCGTATGGCGTGATCAGATAGTTTATATCGAGGCTACTGCGCTCAATTCTACAACCACCGCTGACACGATTGCACAAAGCATATTTGATTTATGGACTGCCATTATTATTGGCGTGTACTCTATTGGATTGGCGATTGTGGTGGCAAGTGCGATTCGTCAAGTCGTAAAAATAGCGCGACTTGGGGCTGCAACCATCGAAAATGGTCGGCGCATTGTCCACTCCTCACTGATTGACACCCCATTTTCATTCCTTCACACGATCTATCTGCCCACATCGCTCACAAACGAGCATTGTGAGGTGGTCATACAGCACGAGTGTGCCCACATTCGTCACCACCACTCCATCGAACGCATTGCGATGGAGGCGATGAAAGCGGTGTTGTGGTTCAACCCCTTTGCGTGGATCTTCTCGCGTCTTTTGACCGAAGTTCACGAATTTGAGGCAGACCACGAAGTCATCGAATCGGGTTACGACAAGACGCTCTATGCGACTTCTATATTTCAGCAGGCATTTGGTTTTAGTCCGGACATTGCCAACGGTCTGCAAAGTTCATTAACCAAAAAACGATTCAAAATGATGACCAAACAAAGACCGAGCACCCGCTCATTGCTACGCTTGGCAGCAGCTCTGCCCGTAGTTGCCACATTGGCAATGTTGTTCAGCGTTCGCGCACAAGCAACTATCTATCTACCAGTCGAAAAGCAATCTCCCGAATCGGCAACTGATTTTACCGAAGTACGGACGTATAGTGCTGAGCCGGTTCTCTCGGCAGCTGATTCCTCAAAATTACGGGAGTATAGAGCTGAGCCGGCTGTCCCCTTTATGCTGGTTGAGGACAAAACGACAAAAGAAGAGGAGGCCGTTCCATTCCTTTTAGTCGATGACGAGAAGAAGAAGCAACTAAAATATAAAGATATCGCATTTGTCAAAGCCGACAAGATGCCAACATTCGATGGACGTGGCAACATCAATGATTTTATTAATTGGTGTAGCACACAACTCAACTACAACAATGGCACAGCCGGAATGCGTGTTGTAATGCACTTTGTAGTCGAAACCGACGGCAGTATCAAGGAGATCTACGCTCTGCAAGGCGACGCGAAGTCGTGTGCCGAAGTTGAGCGCGTGATCCGCCTCAGCTCGGGCAAATGGAGTTCGGGCGAGCAGAAAGGCGAAAAGGTTCGAGTGTCATACACGATTCCCGTTAAATTCACACGATAATCGCCCACCCATATAGATTAAACAGCGACCGCCCGACTCAGTACGCCGAGCGGTCCCTGTTTTGTATCGCTCGATCGGACACAATTACAACACCAAAAAATCGGTGCCCCACCATTGGCACGCGGTTTGCACTCGCATAGGGCAATCAGTCAAAAAACTTTTTGCTTAT
This sequence comes from Alistipes sp., assembly GCA_045605245.1. Taxonomy (GTDB): domain Bacteria; phylum Bacteroidota; class Bacteroidia; order Bacteroidales; family Rikenellaceae; genus Alistipes. The sequence goes on from JAZUPN010000015.1 coordinate 23,937, forward strand.
GATCAAAAAATTACTTCTCATTATCTCGCTCGCTGCACTTTTCTGCTCTTGCAGCAAACAGCGCGAATGGAACCGCGAGCAACGTCAGCAAATGCGACAGGACCTGCGCACTTACCGCGATATGGTCTATCTGACCGACCTCAATGATATTGAGTGGGAGCTATTTACGGACGATGTGGCTATGGCTCTCGAAAACGACTATCCGGTCTATGCAACATTTATCGAGATGCCTTCGGTCGATGACACCGTAACAATGGTTGTTGTCGAAACCGTCGTTACACAACTCGAAGCCGATGCGCACAATATGCGACATCTCTTCCCCTACCACTCGCTTGTCAAGCAGGGAATTCTGCCCGACGGTATGACCCACCAGCAGATCAAATCGTACTATCAATGCCTCGCCACCAAAGTCGATAACTATTACAATTCGGTTGCGCAGTTCTTTGGAGCAATCCTTGCAGGCACCAGCGACTCGACGCAACTCGGAACATTTCAGCGTCAGTGTGCTGCCGAATTTGAAGACGTAGTTATTGGCGAGATTGATATTATCGAAACAAACTGATAAACTTTCATACCCCCATTTTAGGATCGCGATCCGACGAAAATAGGTGTGCTCTTGAAAGAGCACACCTATTTATTTTATTATCGAGTATAAATCGCCTATCTGCGTTTCGACAACGCTCCAAGTCGCAGTTTCGGGCGCGGATGTCGATTCAGATCGCCGCGGAGGAACCGTTCCGATACCACTACCCTAACTGCACGATGCAGAATTGTGAATTCGATCGGTGTTGTTCCCAACTGCTCGCCATCGACCTCAATAGGCACTTCGGGCGAAGACTCTATGCGAATTTTCGAACCACGATGAAAACTCACCTGCGGCAACGAGTAGATACCGCCATTAAAGAGCGATTTCAACGCCTTCGGCACCTGCCACAAACGAATCTTCTTAATCACAGTAAGATCGAACAGACCGTCGTCAGCCACAGCATCGGGCGTTTGCATCATACCGCCGCCGCTATACTTACCGATTCCGACCGAAGTACTTAACACCAGATCATTTACAATCTGCTCGTCATCTACCCAAATACGCATACCGGTAGTTCGATAGCGGAAATATGTTCCGATCAAGCTCAAAACATATAGTATTCGACCTCGATTCCCTCGCGCTTTGAGTGAATTAAATCCTCTCACAACAGCAGCATCGAGACCCGCACCGCCCACATTGGGCATATATCGCGATTGTCGATAACTCGACTCCTCGTAGCTTACCACACCCACATCTTGCAGGAAGGTGTGATTCTCGGCTATGGCGCGAATTGCCTCGGAGTACTTGCGCGGAATACCGAACATACGAATCCAATCGTTGCCCGTTCCGACAGCAATAACCGCCACCTGCACATCGGTTGTCGGCACCTCCTTTTGAATGAAGATGCCATTCACAACCTCGTGCAAAGTTCCATCTCCGCCAACTACGATCATCTTTCGGAAGCCTTTGTGTATAGCTTCGACAGTGAGCTGCGTAGCGTGATGTTTATGTTCGGTAAACACCAGCTCGTAGTCAATGTTATTCTCGCGTAGCAGTTTTGAGATGATAGGCAGATCATCTAACGCACGACCATATCCTGCAACCGGATTGACGATCGTGAGCCATCTGTTCTCCAACTCCATAGCCTACGTTAAGCCGTTTAGCGCAACTATTTAAGAGGAGCGTTACCCAGCGTATGGCAAAGGAAATCCCAGAACTTGGCAACCGATGCAATCTCAACCTTCTCGTCGGGCGAGTGAGGATAGCAGATGGTCGGACCAAACGAGATCATATCCAAGTTGGGATAAGGGCCGCCGATAATACCGCACTCCAAACCTGCGTGGATACCCACAACGCGAGGAGTTACGCCATACAGAGCCTCGTAGCTCTCGGTCATTGCCTTCAAGATGGGCGATGCCATATTGGGCTTCCAACCGTCGTAGCCACCGCTTAACTTAACCTCTGCACCTGCCAACTCGAATACCGAACTGATAGCGTCGCCCAGATCTGCCTTCTCGCTATTAACCGAGCTACGCAGCAAGCAGTGCAACTTCACGGTTGCACCGTCAGATACGATACGAGCCAAGTTGGTCGAAGTCTGCACCAGACCCTTCATCGACTGACTCATCGACTGCATACCGTCGGGACAAGCTACAACAGCCTTAACCAGCTTCTCGGCAACAGCCATCTCGATCATCTCGGCAGGAGCAGCAACCTCCTCGGCCTTAATCTGGATCGAATCCTCGATACCAGAGAACTCTGCAACAACCATCTCGGTAAATGTCGCAACAGTCTTCTGGAACTCATCCCACTTTGCAGCCTCGACCATAACCGTAGCCTTTGCCTCGCGCGGAATGGCATTGCGCAGACCACCACCATCAACCGAGCAGAGCAACAACTCCTGCTGCTTCTTAACGGCATTGATCAGACGGAACATCAACTTATTGGCATTTGCACGCTGCAAGATAATCTCGATACCAGAGTGGCCGCCCTTCAAGCCCTTAATGGTAATTTCGGCAGCACGATAGCCCTCTGCGGGAGTAGCCTCGGCCTTATATTCGAATGTGGTGCTTGCGTCCAAACCACCGGCGCAACCAACATACAACTCACCCTCGGTCTCCGAATCAAGATTCAGCAGGATGTCGCCCTTCAACAGACCGTCCTTCAAGCCGAATGCGCCGTGCATACCCGACTCCTCAGTTGCAGTAAAGAGTGCCTCGATAGCGCCGTGCTTGATATCTTTCGACTCCAAAACAGCCATAATAGACGCAACGCCGATACCGTTATCCGAGCCGAGCGTAGTACCATTAGCGGTTACCCAATCGCCGTCGATATAAGCCTCGATAGCGTCCTTCTCGAAATCGAATACCTTATCGCCATTCTTCTGCGGAACCATATCGACGTGAGCCTGCAAAACGATACCCTTGCGATCCTCCATACCCTCGGTTGCGGGCTTGCGAACCAATACGTTGTGAGCCTCATCCTCCATTACTTCCAGACCCTGCTCCTTTGCAAAAGCGATGATGTGAGCACGAATCGCCTCCTCGTGGAACGAGGGGTGAGGTATTTGACATAAATCCTGGAAATGCTTCCAAACCAACTGCGGCGCAAGTGCCGCCAAATTCTTGTTCATTGTTTTATCAGTTTTTAAGGTTTAGTAAATCAATTTTGTTTTTCGTTTTAGCGCAGACGAGCAATCATATTTGCAATGTTGGCCTGCATACGCTCCATACGGTCGCCATCAGCCTCGCCCTTATCGAACTTCTCGCCAGTGATGTTCTCATACAGCTCGATGTAACGATCCGAGATGCTGCCTACGATTTCGGGAGTCATTTCGGGGACTTCGGCACCCTCCTGGCCCTGGAAGCCGTTAGCCATCAACCACTCACGAACGAACTCCTTCGAGAGCTGACGCTGCTGCTCACCGCGAGCAAAACGCTCCTCATAACCTGCCGCATAGAAATAACGCGACGAATCGGGAGTGTGGATCTCGTCAATCAGCGTAATCTCACCATCGCGCTTACCGAACTCATACTTGGTATCGACCAATATCAGACCGCGCTCGGCTGCCATCTGCGAACCACGCTCAAACAGAGCCAATGCGTAACGCTCCAAAGTCTCGTAATCCTCCTTCGAAACCAAGCCCTTCGCAATAATCTCCTCTTTCGAGATATTCTGGTCGTGTGCGCCAATCTCCGCCTTGGTTGTCGGAGTGATGATCGGCTGCGGGAAACGCTCGTGCTCACGCATACCATCGGGCAACTTTACGCCACAAATTTCGCGCGCACCTGCCTTATAATCGCGCCACGAACTACCTGTCAGATATGCACGCACGATCATCTCAACGGGAAAAGTCTCGCACTTATGACCTACGGTTACCATCGGGTCGGGCGATGCGATCTTCCAGTTGGGGCAGATATCCGATGTTGCATCGAGGAACTTGGCAGCGATCTGATTCAGCACCTGACCCTTATAAGGAATACCTTCGGGCAGCACTACATCAAATGCCGAAATGCGGTCTGTAACGACCATTACAAGATACTTGTCGTCGATGTTATAGACATCGCGCACCTTACCAACATAGAGGTTCTTCTGACCCTCAAATTTGAAATCGGTTTTTACAATTGCACTCATTGTCTTAATTCATTTATTTAGTTGATTTCTTTTTTCTCTCTGTTTTTCAATGCATCCTCCATTGTCGCACGCTTTTCGAACGCCTCGACAATATGCTTAACCAACGGATGGCGCACAATATCGCCCTTATCAAACTCGACCGAAGCAATGCCCTGAATCGAGCCAAGCATCTTCATCGCACGCATCAGACCCGAATCGCCAGCCTTAGGCAGGTCGATCTGCGTAACATCACCCGTAACGATAAATTTCGCATTACGACCCATACGGGTCAAGAACATCTTTATCTGCGAGAGTGTTGTGTTCTGCGCCTCGTCAAGGATTACAAATGCATTATCCAACGTACGACCGCGCATATATGCCAACGGAGCGATCTGAACGGTACCCTCCTCCATATATTTCGATAGCTTTGCCGCGGGAATCATATCATTCAGCGCGTCATACAACGGTTGCAGATAGGGATCGAGTTTTTCCTTCATATCACCCGGCAGGAATCCGAGTTTCTCACCCGCCTCGACAGCCGGACGAGTCAAAATCACGCGGCGCACCTGCTTCTCTTTCAGCGCACGCACCGCCAACGCAATGGCTGTATAGGTCTTACCCGAACCCGCAGGACCTACGGCAAACAGTAGATCGTTCTTCTCAAACAGATCAACCAAACGACGCTGATTGGCTGTTCGAGCGCGAATAATGTTGCCATTATTACCATAAACAATCACATCGCCATCGGCCGCAGGTTGTTCATCGACTTTAACCCCCGCCGTACCGAAACATTGGCGAATAACCTCCTTCGACACGTGCCCATATTTATCGTAATAGGCCTCGAACTGCTCGAATCGTTTAACAAATTGTTCGATCAATCGCTCCTCGCCCATTATCTTAATTTTTGAGCCACGTGCCACAATACGGAGCGCAGGATACTGCTCTCGAATCATTTCGAGGTAAGTATCCTGCACACCAAAAAGTTCTCGGGGATCAACCCCGTCAATATGTATTGTCTTTTCTGTCATCAATTATCGTTTAGTAGTAGAGCGGGTCAATCGCACCCGCAAAATCGTTTTGGCTGTTGGCTAAAAATAAAATCCTACGCCAAGTTGCCACGTGCTTACACGCATCGTCATCAATGGATCTGTTGTCGAGACATTCGGCCCGTCGGAATTTTGAAGTGCATTGAACGAAACACTACTCTCATTCTTCTCAAAGAATCCGTTATAGCGCAACGAGACATTGAATCGGCCAAAATCAGCACCTACACCAAGCAGATAACCCAACGCCTGCGACGAAGCTGTAAATCGGAAGCCTGATTGCTCACCCTTTGCTCCGCTATCGGTCAGTACATTGATATTCAGACCAGCCTGCACCTTCAACGGGCCTATTATATTCACGCCAAGCGCAACGGGAATATCGACCGTATTCAAATATGCAACGCCGCCACCGCCCATTTCAGTCGTAAGGTTATATGAGTTGCGCGAATAGATCAATTCAGGATCAATCGAGAATACTCGGCTAATCTGCCACGATGCCTGCAAACCTGCGTGCCAGCCTACTCTATCGGAGGCTTTAATAATATCTCTACCCAAAGAGGTCGGCTCTCCGACCGTATGGTAATTCAGACCTGCTTTCACGCCCCATTTGAGAGGGCCTTTGGCCTCTGCTCCGAAGCAAATCACAATTGCCGCGAGGGCTAAAATCAACTTTTTCATAACACTGATCTTTTAGACCGTTAAACTTAATGTGCAAATATAACAATTTATTTTGGCGTATCAGCCTTTATTCCCACATTTTTCAGCAAAAATGCCACCAATGTAAGCGCAATCACGCACACTGCAACAACAAAGAGTGCTCCCGTCTGACTTCCGCCACCCAATTTGGCACCCAAGCTCATCAAAGGACCAATCAAAGCACCACTCGAAATAGCCATAATCATCAATCCCGAAATCTCATTTGCCTTATCGGGACGACACCTTGTCGCCGTAGCATAGAAGGTTGCAAAGACGCACGAAAGTGCAAATCCCCACACTCCGCTCAACGCAAACATCAACCACGTCCCCTCGGCGAACAGCATCGCCACCGCCGTTACCGACAACAACACCAGATTGATCTTCAACCATCGGATGTCCGACATATGCGCAAAAGCCCACAGACCAACCAGCGTACCGACAATACGCAAAGCGTAATAGATCGACGAAGACAGAGCCGCCTTCTCAATCGGCAAGGCGGTACGCTCCATTATCAATTTGGGAGTAACCACACCCGCACCGACATCGCACGCGATAAAGAGACTTATACCTACAAACGCGAGTAGAATCGGTTTATTGCGTAACAGATCAAGGATATCGCCGGTAGTTACATTATGATCTTGTCGTTCCTCGGCAGGCAACGGAGTAAAAAGCAGCCACATCATAGCGATCAGCGTTACAGCCGCAAAAATCGGGAACATCGTCTTCCAATCACCGAAAGCAACCGTCAGCGCAAATGCAATGGGCGATGCCATCATCAACGAGAGATTGCGCATCACCTGCCCCATTGTCAGATAGCCCGTCATCTTCTGTTCGGGCGCAAGTGTAGCAAGCAACGGATTAACAGCCACTTGCAGCACTGTATTGCCTATTCCGATCAACGCAAATGCCAAAAAGCAGACTACAAAACTATCAATCGGAACTATGGGCAACATCAAACCCACGATCGATATAAGGTATCCGATTGTGGCCATCGTCTTTCGTCCGATACGATTCATAACTCGCGCAATCGGCAAGGCAAGAAACAAAAACCAGACAAATACCATCGATGGCAACAGACTTACCATTGCCTCACCGAGCGCATACTCCTGTTGCACATAACTTGTAGCGAAGCCCACCGTATCACTAAAACCAAAGATGAAAAATCCAAATACAACAGGGGCAACGACAGCCATCGAATATCTATTTTGTTCCTTCATAGTTTGCCTAAATTTAGTCCATTTCAAAGTTACAAATTATAAACGAAATTTGCAAACCTTACCGCCACCGTACTCTATTTTTCAGTTTCTCGCCACCCAAGTCGCAACAATCACACTTGCAGGCCTCCACAAGGAGATAAAAGAGCCCTATTTCGATAATTTTCATCTTTTCAATCTCAATCGAAAATCGTGGCACAATTTTTACTCATACTCGCGCGAACGATTTAATGTTACAAAACTCTGTTTAACCTTATTTTCAACAATGGATAACACCACTTTCGAATTTATTATTTTCGTGTTAGGTTTAGGCTTTTTAGCATTTATTTGTGCAATGTTAAGATTCGCGTGGAAGATCCGACAGCGCAATCGCCTAACCAGCGCAGTCGATTACCGCAAATGGAAACATTAATTCCAAGCGACTGCACATCCCTCCGTTGAATATGATTTTTGCCATTTTTAAGCGATTTTAGCCTAAAAAAAATATTTTTTTGCATTTTTGAGGGGGGGGATTTTTTTACCAAAATTTTCCTATATTTGCATCGGAGAATTTTGGGAATTAGGGAAATGTTAGATCAATCTACTTTCGCTTTTATTTTGATGCTTCTTATTTTTGGCGTAATTGCTATGATAGTTGCACTGCTTGCGCACGCCCTAAAACGTCGCAAGCGCAACCGTATGTGCGATCCGATCGATCATCGCAAATGGAATTGCCATAAGCACAAGAGCAAGAAATAATCGAACTAATAAAAGTGAAAGCGCAACAGGATTAACCCGTTGCGCTTTCACTTTTATTATCAGTAAGTTCTACTACTTGAACTCAACCAACGCTTTACCCGTCATCTCGGCAGGCTGCTCCAAGCCCATCAATTTCAGTACGGTCGGTGCTACATCAGCCAGAACACCATTCTCAACCTTTGCTACGCGATCCGAAACAACCACAATGGGTACGGGATTCAACGAGTGAGCCGTATTTGCCGAGCCATCCTCGTTGATTGCATTGTCAGCGTTACCGTGATCGGCAATCTGAACAACCTCATAGCCATTTGCAATGGCTGCCTCAACAACCGCAGCAACACACTCATCGACCGCCTTAACCGCCTTAACGATTGCGTCATAGATACCCGTATGGCCAACCATATCGCCATTAGCGAAGTTCAAGCAGATAAAGTCATACTTCTGCTCGCCCAGAGCCTCAACCAACTTATCCTTAACCTCGTAAGCACTCATTTCAGGCTGCAAATCGTAAGTAGCCACCTTCGGCGATGCAACCAAAATACGCTCCTCGTTCTCGAACATTGCCTCACGACCGCCGTTAAGGAAGAAGGTTACGTGTGCATACTTCTCGGTCTCGGCAATACGCAACTGCTTCAAACCCAATTTCGACACATACTCACCAATGGTATTCTGTACATTCTCCTTATCGAACAGAATGTGCAGGCCCTTGAAATTTGCATCGTACGGAGTCATACAGCAGTAGTACAACGGCATAGTCTTCATACCCTCCTCAGGCATATCCTGCTGAGTCAGCACAATTGTCAGCTCCTTTGCACGGTCATTACGATAGTTGAAGAAGATTACAACATCGTTAGGCTTGATCGTACCGATAACCTGACCCTCTGCATCGATTGCAACGATAGGCTTAACGAACTCATCGGTTACGCCCTCATCGTACGACTTCTGCATAGCCTCAACCATATCACTCGAAGGCTCGCCTACGCCATTAACCAACTGATCGTAAGCAATCTTCACACGCTCCCAACGCTTGTCGCGGTCCATTGCGTAGTAGCGACCGATGATCGACGCAATGCGACCGGTCGTCTTTGCCATATGGTTCTGCAACTGCTCGATGAAGCCCTTACCACTGCGAGGATCGGTATCGCGACCGTCCATAAAGCAGTGAACAAAGGTATTCTCGATACCATACTCTTTCGAGATGTCGCACAGCGTAAACAGATGGTCGAGCGACGAATGAACACCGCCATCCGACACCAGACCCATAAAATGTACATTTACACCATTTGCCTTTGCGTACTCGAATGCTGCAACGATCTCCTTATTCTGCATAATCGAGCCATCGGCTGCTGCGCGGTTGATCTTTACCAAATCCTGATAAACGATACGACCAGCACCAATATTAAGGTGGCCCACCTCCGAGTTACCCATCTGGCCGTTGGGCAGACCAACGTTCTCACCATCGGTGCGCAACTCTGCGTGAGGATACTTCTCGGTCATTGCCGTAATATAGGGAGGATTGACCGTGTAGATCACATCACCCTTCGTCTTGTTGCCAATGCCCCAACCATCGAGGATCATCAGCAAAACCTTCTTCTTTTCCATACTTGTTCTGTATCTTTTTATTTATTCAACTCATTTTTGATCAACTCCACAGCCACGTCGATAGCCTTCTGCATACCGTCGGGATTCTTACCGCCTGCCGTTGCGAAGAAGGGCTGGCCACCGCCACCGCCATTGATCTCTTTGGCAGCCGTGCGAACTACCTGCGACGCATTGACACCCGCAGCAACAATCTCATCGCCGAGCATAATCGTCAGCGTAGCCTTGCCACCGGCAACCGAACCGGCAACAAACACCAGACGAGGCATCGTAGCACGCAAGTTATAGGCCAAATCCTTCACAAACTCGGTCGGACGATCAACCGTACGTGCGATCAACTGCATACCATTGGTTTCAGGGCACGCCTTAGCCAACTTCTCAGCCATTGCCGAGATCTGCTCACGACGCATCTGCTCAACCTCGTGGCTCAAAGCGTCGTTGCTCTCGATCAATCGCTGGATTGCAGGAACAATCTTCGAGTTATGGAAGAACTCCTCGATCTGACGAATCGTATCCTCAGCTGCATAGAGCACCTTCTCGGCACCCACGCCCGTAACAGCCTCGATACGACGCACTCCTGCCGAAATTGCGCTCTCGGTCATAATCTTGAATACACCGATATTACCCGTAGCCGAAGTATGAGTACCACCACACAACTCGACCGAGTCGCCAAAACGTACCATACGTACCTTATCGCCATACTTCTCACCAAACAACATCATTGCACCTGCCTCACGCGCCTCATCAATCGGGCACTCACGACGCTCATCGAGAGGACTATTAGCACGGATTGCAGCATTTACCAACTGCTCAACCTCGCGCAACTGTTCGTTAGTTACCTTCTGGAAGTGCGAGAAATCGAAACGCAAGCCCATCGGCGACACCATCGAGCCCTTCTGCTCAACGTGCGTACCCAACACCTTACGCAATGCTGCGTGCAACAGGTGAGTTGCGGTGTGGTTGTTAGCCGATGCCTGACGCTTCTCGGCATTAACCTCTGCACGGAACGTAGCCTCGACATTCGACGGTAGCGTATCGGTGATATGGATCGTCAGACCATTCTCCTTCTGCGTATCGGTAATTGCCACGCGCTCGCCATCGGCCTCAATCGTACCAACGTCGCCAACCTGACCACCCGAATTACCATAGAACGGAGTGTGATCGAATACGATCTGATAGTAGCTCTTGCCCTTGGTGGTTACGCGGCGATAACGTGCAATGCGCACCTCATCAACCAACGTATCGTAGCCCGTAAATTTACTCTCGTCAATTGCCATCACCTCAACCCAATCGTCGGTAGCCACAGCCGCAGCATTACGCGAACGCTCCTTCTGCGCCTGCAACTCCTTCTCAAATGCGGGCAGATCAACCTCAACGCCCTGCTCGCGAGCGATCAGATCGGTCAGGTCGATCGGGAAACCATAAGTATCATAGAGCAGGAATGCATCGCGGCCACTGATCTGACTCTTACCTTCAGCCTTGGCTCGACGAATTACATCATCAAGCAGATTGATACCCGTAGCCAGCGTACGCAAGAACGAGCTCTCCTCCTCAGAGATCACCTTCTCGATCAGTGTCTGCTGTGCGCGCAGTTCGGGGAACTGATCACCCATCTGCTCAACCAAACCCGCTACCAACCAGCAGATAAACGGCTCATTGAAACCGAGGTAGGTGTAACCATAACGCACTGCACGGCGCAGGATTCGACGAATCACATAACCAGCCTTAACATTTGAGGGTAGCTGACCGTCGGCAATCGAGAATGCGATAGCGCGCAAGTGATCGGCAATAACTCGCATTGCCACATCGCACTTCTCATCTACGCCATACTGCTTACCGCACATATCGGCCAGACGCTTAATTGTAGGCTGGAATACATCGGTATCGTAGTTAGATTTCTTGCCCTGCATAATCATACACAGACGCTCGAAACCCATGCCTGTATCTACGTGGCTCTTCGGCAGCGGCTCCAACGAGCCATTGGCCTTACGGTTGAACTGCATAAATACGTTGTTCCAGATCTCGATCACCTGCGGATGATCCTTATTTACCATCTCACGACCGGGGCAGGCTGCAACCTCTGCCTCATCGCGCAAATCGAAGTGAATCTCGCTACAAGGGCCGCACGGACCGGTATCGCCCATCTCCCAGAAATTATCCTTCTTGTTACCGCGAATGATATGATCCGCAGGCAGGAAACGCAGCCAAAAATCGTAAGCCTCCTGATCGAACGGCACGCCATCCTCCTCCGAGCCCTCGAAGACGGTAGCATACATACGCTCCTTCGGCAACTTATAGACCTCGGTCAGCAACTCCCACGCCCACTCGATAGCCTCTTTCTTAAAGTAGTCGCCAAACGACCAGTTACCGAGCATCTCAAACATTGTGTGGTGATAGGTATCGTGTCCTACCTCCTCCAAGTCGTTATGCTTACCCGAAACGCGCAGGCACTTCTGCGTATCGCAAATACGCGGAGCCTTAATCGGGGCGTTACCCAAGAACATATCCTTAAACTGGTTCATACCTGCATTGGTGAACATCAGTGTCGGGTCGTTCTTAACCACCATCGGTGCCGAAGGCACTACCATATGGCCTTTGCTCTCAAAGAATTTGAGGAAGGCCTCTCTGATTTTATTACTTTCCATTGTCAATATTTTATGTTTATTTATCTCAAAAATTGGGTAATAAACCTCGCGCGCGTTCGTTTTATTACACGCGAGAACTTGCAAAGTTACACATTTTGCCGTAATTTTGCCCAAAATGCGAAGCGTTTTTTACACAATGGCTAAAAAAGAGTACAAATTTAACCCTCAAACCCTCACTTACGAGGTCGTAACCGCCCCTTTCAAGCTGCGGTACTATCGCCTTTTGCGTAAAATTCTTATTGCATTTATTCTCGCTTCGATCTTTAATGCAATCTTTTCGTACTTTTTCTATACGCCAAAGCTCTATCGCATCCACCGCGACAATAACGAGCTGATTATTAAGTATCGTATTTTGCAGAGTAAGATTGACGCATCGATGAATCAATTGAACGAGATTAAGCATCGCGACAATCGTGTTTATCGAACGCTCTTTGCAGCCGACACACTCACGATCGACGGCATCTACTCGCCCTATCCCGACTCTAAGTACGCATCGTTACGTGGAGATGACCATTCGACACTGATGACTACAACCTGGCTCAAACTTGACGAGTTAGCCCGCAAAACATACCTCGAATCGCGCTCTTTCGACGAGTTGCAGATTTTAGCAAAGAATAAGGAGAATATGTCGCTCGCCATTCCTGCAATTATGCCGACCGACAAAAAGTTGCTTCGTGGCTATATCGGTGCATACGGAATGCGCCACCATCCCAAATTGCACATCTGGCGAATGCACAAAGGTATCGATTTGGGCGGCCATATCGGCGATCCGGTTTATGCTACGGGTAACGGCGTTGTAAAGGAGGTCGAACTGACTCGCTCGCGTAGCGGCTACGGCACCCAGATTGTGATTGACCACGAGTTTGGTTATCAAACCCGCTATGCCCATTTGGACAAGGTCTGGGTTAAGGAGGGAGATAAGATTGTTCGTGGCCAACGCATTGCAGATCTGGGAAATACGGGCATTTCCACAGGCCCGCACCTTCACTATGAGGTTATCTATATGGGACACAATGTAAATCCCATTAACTATATCAACAAGAATATGAGTGCCGAGGAGTTTGAGAATATCATCAGTTCGGCACGCGAGACTACTTATGAAGCAGACTAATAGCACAACACGCACCGAGCGCGTCGAAAAACTGCGCTATCGCCGCCGACTGAAACAGAAGATTGTTCGCGGTGTGATTCAGGCATTTGTCTGGATCGGATTGGCCGTCTGCTACTACCTCGGATTCTCGCTCTTCTTCGACACACCGACAGAGTATGCAGCCAAGCACTCAACGGACCGTCTGCGCGAAGAGTATGAGGTTTTGAGTGCACGTTATGACTCGATTTCGCGTGTAATCGAGAATGTAGTCGCTCGTGATAAGAATGTGTTCAACATCCTTTTCGAGGCCGATCCTTATGATATGGGTAGCGCAAGCGATGCGGGACGTTGGGCTCGATACGAAAATATGGTAGGCCAGCCGACCGAAGTTCTCGCCCGCACCTTCAACGAGCGCATCGCTACGATGGATAAGAACATTGCGACTCTTACGGATTCATACAACAAGCTATTGCTGCGCACCGGGCAGAGAGGGAATCAGCTCAACTATATCCCTGCAATACAACCCGTTATCAACGACGAGCTCACTTTACTCACAGCCTCTTACGGTATGCGAATTCACCCGTTCTTCAAGACGCTGACATCGCACCAAGGCGTTGATTACACCGTTCCCGAAGGCACTCGAATCTTCGCAACGGCCGACGGTCGAGTAAGTGAAGTTGCATTGCGCAACTCGACATCGGGACAGACTCTGGTTATCGATCACGGCAACGGATATACCACCTCATACAGCCATTTGAGCAAGGTTTACGTTAAGCGCGGAGCGACAGTGCGTCGTGGCGATATTGTGGCATTGAGTGGCAACACGGGTCTATCGCTTGCACCTCACCTCCACTATGAGGTGCGTTACAATGGTATGCGAGTCGATCCCATTCATTACTTCTTTATGGAGCTATCGCCCGATCAGTACCACCGTATTATGCAGATCGCGCAGTCGGGAATGCAGTCGTTTGACTAATCTTGATATTTCACACAACGAATCACCTAATACACAAAAACGCCGCCTCGTTTTTTTCGGGCGGCGTTTGTTGTTTGCTTTGCAACATTTATCTACGAGCAAGATACGCCTCGATATTGCGTTCGATGCAGCCAACCAATATCTTAATCGACTCGGCTGCCGACCACGCATTATGGGGAGAAAGTAACAAACAATCGCTATTCTTGACCTTCAATAATGGAGAATCAACCTCAATCGGTTCGTGTACAAAAACATCAAGAGCCGCACCGCCGATCTTGCCCGAATCGATCGCTGTTGCCAATGCTTTTTCATCGACAATTCCGCCACGTGCAACATTGATTAACAAAGCATCAGGTTTCATTATATCAAGTTTTGCTTCATCTATCAGATTGCGCGTTGCAGCATTCAGCGGACAATGAATCGAAACCACATCCGAACTTGCTAAAAGTTCGTCAAGCGACACGCAGGGCCACGCCTCTTCGCGCTTAACGCCCGAAGTCGATGCATAGACAACTTCGCAGCCCATAGCCTCTGCTACACGCGCCACATTTCTACCAATCGCACCCAATCCGACAATACCCCAACGACGACCGCAAAGGCGACGAGTCGGACGATCGAAGTTAAACATCAATCCATCGGCCGAGTAACGTCCCGACTTGATATAATTATCGTAATAGTTTATATTTCTCAACAATGCCAACGCAGCACCAATCGTCGTTTCAGTTACCGATTCGGTTGAATATCCCGCCGCATTACGCACCTCTATTCCGAGTTCGGCTGCCGCGTCGAGATCGATAATATTCACACCCGTCGCAGCAACACAAATCAGTCGCA
>JAZUPN010000016.1:0-3355 GCA_045605245.1 Alistipes sp.
TCTTTTCGGGTGCGATCGAGTATATTCGCTCGGAACGTGATCGAATAACCGAAGGCGAGATTGTCGATGTCTTCACCAAAAACGGCGATTTTATCGCTCGCGGCCACTACCAGATTGGTTCGATTGCAGTCCGCGTACTCACATTCGAGCAGGTCGCAATCGACCAAACGTGGTGGAACGAGCGTATCGCTACGGCTTACGACGTACGCCGCTCGCTCGATCTGACCGA
Source organism: Alistipes sp. (assembly GCA_045605245.1). GTDB lineage: Bacteria > Bacteroidota > Bacteroidia > Bacteroidales > Rikenellaceae > Alistipes. The sequence continues at coordinate 230 of JAZUPN010000016.1, forward strand.
GAACGAGCAGACCTCCTGTTACCGACTGATTCACGGCGAGGGCGACTCGCTGCCGGGCTTGGTGGTCGATATATACGGCACAACGGCGGTCGTGCAGTGCCACAGCGTAGGTATGTATCGCTCACGCAAAGAGATTGCCGAGGCTATTCGTGCGGTCTATGGCGAGCGAATTAGCGCAATCTATGACAAGAGTTCGCAGACCGTTCCCTTTAAGGCTGGACTCGATGCGGTTGATTCATATCTGTTAGGATCGTCGGAGAACCCTTCGCAGGAGGTGCTCGAAAATGGCAATCGTTTCAATGTTAATTGGGAGAAGGGACAGAAGACGGGCTTCTTCATCGACCAGCGCGCCAATCGCGAGCTCGTGCGCCACTATGCAAAGGGTCGCACCGTACTCAATACATTCTGCTATACAGGCGGCTTCTCGGTCTATGCGATGGCAGGCGGAGCCAAAGAGGTGGTGTCGGTCGATAGCTCGGAGCGCGCCGTACAGCTCGCCGACGAGAATATGCGTCTGAATTTTGGCGAAGATGTACGCCACACGTCGGCTGCGGTCGATGCCTTTGAGTATCTGCACAATATCGGCGATAAGTTCGATATGATTATTCTCGATCCTCCTGCATTTGCAAAGCACCACAAGGTGCTCGGCAATGCTATGCAGGGTTATAAGAAGCTGAATGCCCGCGCTTTGGCACAGATCAAAAGCGGCGGTATTCTCTTTACGTTCAGCTGCTCGCAGGCCGTTAGCAAGGAGCTTTTCCGCACAACCGTATTCTCGGCTGCCGCAATCGCAGGTCGCCGCGTGCGTATTCTGCACCAGCTGACACAGCCCGCCGACCACCCGATCAACATCTACCACCCCGAAGGTGAATATTTGAAGGGTCTGGTACTCTATGTCGAATAAACATTTTTAACTACCGTAACCTCTCGCGCAATGAAAATGTCCGTAAAAAAGGCCGTTGCCGACCTCTACACCTCGGTTGCGAGCCGCCCTGCGTTGCAGTCGTTACACGCCGCTGTGCTGAAATTCACACTCTATGCAATGGGTATCGGCTACTCGGAGCATAGCGATCGCAATGGCGAACGTCGCTGGCTGGGCGAGTTGCATCGTCGCTTGGCGGAGCTTTCGCGTCGCGCGGTGATCTTCGATGTCGGTGCAAATGTTGGCGACTATGCCCACGAGGTGAGCGAGGTCTTCGGTAATCGTGCCGAGATTCACTGCTTCGAGCCTTCGCGTGCCACCTTCGAGGAGCTTTCGAAACGCACCGCAAAGATCGATGGCATTGTCCTGAATCAGTTGGGCGTAGGCAGTTCAACAACGACTGCAACACTCTATACCGATGGCGACGGCTCGACATTGGCATCGCTCTATCCGCGTGATCTTGAACGCTTTGACCGCACGATGGATCAAACCGAGAGCATCGAATTGGTTTCGGTCGATGACTACTGCCGCAGCCGCTCGATCGAGAAGATCGACCTGCTGAAATTGGACATCGAGGGCAACGAATTGGAGGCTCTGCGCGGCGCAAGCCGAATGATCGACGAGGGTCGCATCGACTATATCCAGCTCGAATTTGGCGCAACGACATTGGCTGCGCGAGTATCGTTCCACGACATCTGGACACTGCTTTCGCCCCGTTTTGAGCTATACCGCATCTTGAAACACGGCCTGCATCCGATTCGTCGATACGAGGAGTCGTGTGAGATATTTATGTATCAAAATTTGGTCGCAATTCGCCGAAAATAGCCTTCGCCACGAGCGATGAAATCTCTGCGTAAAATATTGACTTCAACCGAGTTCCGAGGGGCATTGATATTGATCCCTTCGCTGATTGTTTGCGCCATAGTTGTACGCCGAGCACTCGACCCCGATTATGCGCCTGCCCCACCCTATGAGGCTGCGGCACAAATAGATAGCCTGAAAGCACAACGCTCGTTTCAACGCAACGAAAAGGACAACGTAAAAGGCGATTCGCTCTTCGTTTTCGACCCGAATACAATCGATTACCACTCGCTGCTCGCCCTCGGTTTTTCGCGCAACGAGGCTCTCGGCATTGTGAAATTTCGTGCGCGAGGCAAGCGTTTCGAGATCAAGGAGGACTTCGCATCGTGCTATACCGTCAGCGAGGAGATGTATCGCCGCTTGGAGCCATATATCGCTATCGGTGAAGAGTTTGCATTAAAGCCCTTCAAACAAAAAGAGTATTCCGCACATCGTTACGACACGTTGCGTCGCTATGCTCGTCGCACGCGCGACACGTTAGCACTGACTACGTTTCGACTCGATACGGCCTCGGTCGGCTACCTTTCGAAGATAGGGTTCTCGGTGCGTCAGGCCGAAGTTCTGGTAAAGTATCGAGATATGCGCGGAGGGTTGCGCTCATTAGACGAAGTAGCAGAGTGCTACGTAGTTAGCGATGAGATGTTGGCGCGACTGCAACCCTATCTGATCTTCGATGAAGTGGCCGAAGCCACCGACAATGAGCCGCAACTCGTCGAGCTTAATCGCGCCGACTCGACTGCTTTGGTTGCGATTCGCGGCATCGGCACAAAGAGCGCAATGGCGATCATCGACTACCGCCAAAGACTCGGCGGATTCTACAATTTGGAGCAGTTGAGCGAGGTACGAGGTATCACCGAGCGAAATTATGAGCTAATTGTGCAACAAATTTGGTGTGATAGTTGTGAAATTCAAAAAATTAGTATTAACTTTGCGCCCGCTGAAGAGTTGGCAGGACATCCGTATCTACCACCCACAGCATTAAGAAAGTTACTGAAAACAAGACAATTGAAAGGAGGTTGGACAACAATCGGAGAACTCGTAAAGGATAAAATATTCACCGAAGATGAGGCTGCACGCATTGCGCCCTATCTCCGATTTGATGTGCAACAGACCGAGTAACACACCCAGGACATAGTGTCGGCAAGGCCGCGCGAAACCCCGCCGATGGTCGGATAACCATCACAAAACCAAAGAAATACAACAAAAAGAAAACAATAAAAATTTTACCACAATGATTATTATGCCTGTAAAAGAGGGCGAGAACATCGAGCGCGCTCTCAAAAAGTTTAAGAGAAAGTATGAGCGTACCGGCGTTTTGAAGGAGCTTCGTCGCCGTCAGTACT
>JAZUPN010000017.1:0-7579 GCA_045605245.1 Alistipes sp.
TTGAGAAGATGAGATTTTTAACAATTTTAATACTTGCATTTGCACCTCTCTGCTCGCTTTTTGCGCAGGGTAACTCTTCGACCGCAACATCAAAGGCAGATAACGCCGAGTCTCCTCGCCTGATTGTCAATATCGTTGTCAGTCAGATGCGTTATGACTTTATTTCGCGTTTCGAGAAGGGCTTTGGAGAGGGCGGTTTTAAGCGTTTTATGCGTGAAGGTACTTCGTACGAGGAGAGCTATTACAACTATATGACCACAACCACACCCGCATCATTGGCTACAATGACTACGGGTGCCAATCCTGCGATTCACGGCGTAACGAGCTCTTATTGGATCGACTATACTACGGGCCGCAAAATTTCGTTGATTGACGACCGTTCGATGCGAGGTTTGGATTGCGATGATGGCCGTGGTTGCTATTCGAATGGCAACCTTGTAGTGCCGACCTTTGCCGATGCATTGAAGGACTATTCGCCCAATAGCAGGGTTATGACTATCGCCTGCGATCCTATGTCGGCAGTTGTTATGGGTGGTCAGACTTCGGATGTCTATTGGATTGATGATTCGCGTTGCAGTTGGGCAACCTCGACCGCATATAAACCGATGCTCCCAGGTTGGATCTCGGACTATAACGATGAGCGATATAACGCCTCGTTCCTCAATTATAAATGGACTCTGCTCAACGATAAAGATGTCTATGTCAATCGTCGCTACTCGCGCTTGGAACCCGTAAATGCCACTGAACCCGCACCGAAGAAGCGAGGCCTGTTGTCGCGTATGTTTACCAAGCAGGTCATTTCGCGCGACTATGATAAGATTTTGACAACGCCTGCGGGTAATACGATTGTCTTTGAGTTTGCGCGTCGCGCGTTGATTCACGAGCAGTTGGGTCAGGATGAAATTACCGATGTGCTCAATATCTGTCTTGATGCTCCGCGATATATCGGCGAGATGTATGGCCCTGAATCTATGGAGGTTGAGGATATGTTCTATCGCTTGGATGCCGATTTGGAGGAGTTCCTCGGTTTCGTTTTTGCACAGGCCGATAAACCCGAAGATGTGTTGGTAGTACTCACCTCGGATCACGGATCGAGCGACTCGTACGATCTGGGCGATGAGCCGCGCGAGAGATTTAATCCTCGCCAATTCTGTGTGATTCTCAATAGTTTTATGATTGCGCAGTGGGGCGCGGGCGATTGGGTAGTCGATTATGTCGATCGTCAGCTGTTCCTCAATCGTAACCTCATTTATAGCAAAAACCTCAATTTGGAGGAGGTGCAGAATCGCATTGCAGCATTTGCATTGCAGTTCCGAGGTATTTCGCACGTTATTACATCGACTGCGATGCAGAACAGCTATTTCGGAGCTTCGTATGCGCAGATGATGCAAAACAGCTTCTATCCACGTCGTTCGGGCGATTTGACCATCAATCTGATGGCGGGTTGGATCGAGGAACGAGAGGACGACGAGGCTCGTGCGCGTTCTGGCTCGATGTATGGGTACGATACTCACGTGCCGATGATGTGGTTGGGTTGGAATGTGCCTGCGGGCCGCAAGGTCTATCGCTCGGTAGATATGTGCTCGTTAGCTCCGACTTTGGCGCGTATTGTGCGTATCGGTCGCCCGATTGCATCGACATCGCTGCCGTTGGAGGAGATTATCGGCGCAAAGTAAATGGTTGGAAAATAAAAAGTTCAATGATGGATAAAATTCAAGAAGAGATTATTGAGGAGTTCTCGATCTTCGAAGATTGGCTCGATAAATATGACTATCTGATCGGTTTGAGTGAGGATGTGCCGCCGATTGCTGCCGAACATCGTACGGATCAATATGTTATTGAGGGTTGTCAGTCGCGCGTGTGGGTTGATGCCGAGCTGCGTGATGGTAAGGTCTATTATTCGGCCGATAGCGATGCTATTATTACGAAGGGTATTATCGCTCTGCTGATTCGTGTGATGAATGGTCGCACGCCAGCCGAATTGCTGGCTACCGACCTCTATTTTATCGACCGTATCGGTCTGCGTGAGAACCTTTCGCCTACGCGAAGCAATGGTCTGTTGGCGATGATCAAGCAGATGCGAATGTATGCTCTGGCTTTTGAGGCTCGCGAAAAATAAAAACGTGTATCGAGATGAGTATGACTGCCGAGGAAATTTTGCGCGTTGAACGCGATATCGTTCTGACGTTGAAGAATATATACGATCCGGAGATCCCCGTGAATGTGTATGATCTGGGTCTTATCTATGAGATTGACTTTACGCCCGACGGCGTGGCCACGATCCGTATGACCCTCACGGCGCCGAATTGCCCGATGGCCGATATTTTGGTCGAGGATGTCAATACGCAGGTGGCCAAGATCAATGGCGTTGAGAAGGTTAATGTAATTTTGACCTTCGAGCCACCCTGGGATCGTTCGATGATGAGCGAGGAGGCTTTGTTGGAGCTGAATCTTTTGTAAGCCACTTTGTCGCAAGTGGAATAAGAGATAGAGATATAAAAACATAACTAACCGATTGCTGGATCAATGCGCCGTAGTGATGATACTTCGCTTTTGTGCCTGCTGTGGAGCGTGGCGGGATGGCCGGAGGGCTGCTATCGCTCGACCGATGGGCGTGAAGTAGAGGTTGTCGATGCGGGAGAAATTATTGATGAGGATTCGGTGGCTCTGGGCGCACGAGTGAAGATTGACGGCTGCTTGTGTAGCGGGGCGATAGCTTTGGGCGATGAACGTGCCGATGTGGCAGGTGTCATCGCTCGTTTTACGACTGAACGTAGGGTGGTTATGCTCGATAGTTCAGGTGCTCAACTGCCTGTTGTACAGGTGGAAATCAGCGACGAGGTGCGCCGAATGTACAACCGTCTGCGTTGTGGCGCATCGCATTTCTATTGCGGAGAACGCCTGCGCGAAATGGATTCGTTGCACCGTTCGGACCTATTTACGGGTCTGGTCTTTGACCGTATCGCACGCAAAAATGGCGATATCGAAAAGATCTTTAATGATTGTCAGAAGGATTGGAATCAGACACTCTACGTTATGCTCTTCCGCGTTATGGGTGATGTGCGTAATCGCGAGGCATATATGGAGTTGGCGCGACGTGTTCCGTATCGCATCATTCAGCGTGAGCGTGAGGCTGCACGTGCGGCGGAGGCTATGTTGCTCTGCGCTTCGGGCCTGTTGGATCAATATGAGGGTGATGAGTATCTGCATCGTCTGAAAGCCGATTTCTTCTATCTCTCGCATAAGTACAACATTGAGCCTATGTGCGCAAGTCAATGGACACTTACGGGAGTTCGTCCGCGTAATCATCCCATATTGCGCCTTTCGCAGATGGCCTCGTTGCTTTGCAGTAGTGAATTGCTCTTTTCGAAGGTGATTGATTGTTGTACGGCCGATGATGTCAGCCGATTGTTTATGACCGAGGCGGCGGACTATTGGACTACGCACTACATCCCTGCCCGTCAATCGACGAGCGGAGTGAAGCGTTTGGGTCGTGCGAAGGCTCATCTTATAGGCATTAATCTGGTTGCACCAATGCAATTTTTCTATTCGGCACGCACGGGGCGAGAGGAGTTGCGCACTCGTGCAGTTGAACTTTTGGAGAGTATTCCGGCCGAGGATAATCGCTTTATTCGCGGTTGGCAGGGCGAGGGTGTTCCGGTGCAGAGTGCCTTCGATACGCAGGCTTTATTGCAACTTTTCAATGAATATTGTGCCGAAGGTCGTTGCTGTGAGTGCAGATTGGGGCGTAGATTGATAAAAAAGAGCGTAAAAAGGTGAATTGTCGCGAAAAAGCGTTATCTTTGTATGATTAACTAATTAGATATTCAAATGGGTATTTTAGAGAAAACCATTAAACTGTTCCTGGGCTCGAAATCGGATAAAGACCGTAAGTTGGTTCAGCCTTTTGTGGAGCAGATCAAGATGAGATATGTCGATATAGACAAAATGACCAATGATGAACTGCGTGAGGCAAGTGCATCGTTGCGTCGTCAGATAGCCGAGTTTATTGCTCCTGAGGAGACCGAGATCGCGGCATTGAAGCGCGAGTTGGAGCAGCCCGAACCTGCGTTCGAGCAGGCTGATATCCGTGAGCGCGAGAAGGCAAAGGATAAGTGGCTTGCCGATAAGGAGAGCAAGGGTAAGCGTATCGAGGAGTTGAAGAAAGAGGTCAATCGCAAGATTGAGGAGAAACTCTACCACATTCTGCCCGATGCTTTTGCGATTATGAAATCGACCGCGCGTCGTTTTGCGCAGAGCGAGGAGATTGTCGTTACGGCTAATCAATTCGATAAGGATTTGGCTGCACGCAAAGATTTCGTGTCGATCAACGAGGATGGCAAGGCAGTCTATAAGAATAGCTGGATTGCAGGTGGTAACCTCCTGACTTGGAATATGGTACACTACGACAGCCAGCTCTTTGGTGGTGTTGTTATTCACTTGGGTCGTGTCGATGGCCTGAAAAATTCGGATGACAAGAATCTTCGCGGTCGTATTGCCGAGATGGCTACGGGTGAGGGTAAGACGCTGGTGGCTACGCTGCCCGTATTCCTCAATGCGTTGGCCGGTAAGGGCGTTCACGTAGTTACGGTGAATGACTATCTGTCGCGTCGAGACTGCGAGTGGATGGGCCCGATGTATCAGTTCCACGGTCTGACGGTCGATTGTATCGATATGCATAAGCCCAATACCGACGAGCGTCGCAAGGCTTATCAGGCAGATATTACCTTTGGTACCAACAATGAGTTCGGTTTCGACTACCTGCGTGATAATATGGCTTCGTCGCCTGCCGATCTGGTGCAGCGCGAGAATTTGCACTATGCAATTGTCGATGAGGCCGACTCGATCTTGATCGATGATGCACGTACGCCGTTGATCATTTCGGGTCCCGTTCCCAAGGGCGAGGATCAGATGTTCGAGCAGTATTGCCCCGTAGTTGAGCGTCTGTATAATTTGCAGAAGAACTTCGTTACGCAGTTGGTTGCCGAGGCTCGTAAGTTGATTACCGAAGGCAAGACCGAGGAGGGTGGTATCATTCTCTATCGTGCTCATAAGGGACTTCCGAAGTATAAGCCTCTGATCAAATATTTGAGTGAGCCGGGCGTTAAGGTGTTGATGCAGAAGACCGAGAACGTCTATATGGCTGATAACAACCGTCGTATGCCCGAAATCACCGACGAACTCTATTTCGTTATCGACGAGAAACTTCACTCGGTTGAGCTGACCGATAAGGGCCACGAAGTTCTGTCGAAGAGTGTTGGCGAGGAGAATTTCTTCGTTCTTCCCAATATTGGCGATGCAGTAGCCGAGTTGGAGAAGAGCGAGTTGACTGCCGAGGAGAAGGCTGCAAAGCGCGATGAGGTTATCAACGACTATGCAGTTAAGTCGGAGCGTGTTCATACCGTTCAGCAGCTGCTCAAAGCATATGCGATGTTCGAGAAGGATGTCGAGTATGTTGTGATGGAGAACAAGGTTAAGATTGTCGATGAGCAGACGGGCCGTATCTTGGATGGTCGCCGTTACTCTGACGGTCTGCATCAGGCTATCGAGGCCAAGGAGCACGTTAAGGTTGAGGCTGCAACGCAGACCTTTGCTACAATTACGTTGCAGAACTACTTCCGTATGTATCACAAGTTGTCGGGTATGACCGGTACGGCAGAGACCGAGGCAAGTGAGTTTTGGAGCATCTACGGTCTGGATGTTGTGGTTATTCCGCCCAACCGCCCGATTATTCGTGATGACCGCGATGACCTGATTTACAAGACTAAACGTGAGAAATATAACGCTGTAATTGACGAGATTACCGCTACGGTCAAGACAGGTCGCCCTGTGCTGGTCGGTACTACCTCGGTCGAGATTTCGGAGTTGTTGAGCCGAATGTTGAAGTTGCGCGGCATCAAGCACAATGTGCTGAACGCAAAGCAGCACCAGTTGGAGGCGCAGGTTGTCTTGGAGGCAGGTCGTGCGGGTCAGGTTACCATTGCGTCCAATATGGCAGGTCGTGGTACCGATATTAAGCTGCCCAAGGAGGTAATCGAAGCAGGCGGTTTGGCAATTATCGGTACCGAGCGCCACGAATCGCGTCGTGTCGATCGTCAGTTGCGTGGTCGTGCGGGTCGTCAGGGTGATCCGGGTTCGTCGCAGTTCTTCGTTTCGTTGGAGGATGATCTGATGCGTCTGTTTGGCTCGGAGCGTATCGCTTCGATGATGGATCGTATGGGCGTTCAGGAGGGCGAGGTTATTCAGGCTTCGATGATGTCGAAGGCTATCGAGCGCGCCCAGAAGAAGGTTGAGGAGAATAATTTCGGTATTCGTAAGCGTCTGTTGGAGTATGACGATGTGATGAACTCGCAGCGTGAGGTTATCTACACTCGCCGTCGCCACGCGCTGTATGGCGAGCGTATCGATATCGACCTGAATAATATTATGGTCGATTTCGCACAGTCGTTTGTCGAGAGCAACAATGGTGTCGATTTCGAGGACTTCGGTATTGAGTTGATTCGTCAGGTTGCAATTCGACCCTCGTTCGATGAGAAGACCTATCAGTCGGTTAAGCCGCAGGAACTTGTTGAACTGATTGTTAAGGATTTGCAGGAGGCATATTCGCGTCGTACGAAGGCTATTGCCGATATCGTTGCGCCCGTTATGGAGCGCGTTTATGAGGATCGTAAGGATATGATGGATTCGCAGATTCTCGTTCCGCTGACTGATGGCACGTTGGGTTACCACGTTTCGGTCAATGTTCAGCGTTGCAAGGATACGAACTGCGCCGAGATCTTCCGTATGTTTACCAAGATGGTTATGTTTACCACCATCGACGATAATTGGCGTGAGCACCTGCGCGAGATGGACGATCTGCGTCAGAGCGTGCAGAATGCGACTTACGAGCAGAAAGACCCGTTGATGATCTATAAGTTCGAGTCGTTCGAGTTGTTCAGCAAGATGTTGGGTAAGATCAACCGTGAGGTTCTTGCAATCTTGAATAAGGCCTTTGTCCCTGTTCGTGAGAACAATACACAGCCTCGTCAGCAGCAGCGTCCCAAGGTGGATGTCAATAAGTTGCAGGCATCGCGTATGCAGGCAGCTGCGCAGGCCGGTGCTGGCGATAAGAGCAAACCCTCACCCGTGCAGGTTGAGAAGAAGGTGGGCCGTAACGAGCCTTGTCCCTGCGGTTCGGGTAAGAAGTATAAGCAGTGCCACGGTCGTTTCGAGAAGTAGGCGAGCATTAGCGCAGAATGAGAATCGGGGCACCGTAAGGCGCCCCGATTTTTGTTGAGCCTATTTTGAGGATCTTTCCCAATCAATCATTGCCCGCTTACGCTCTTCGCCCCAACAAAAACGCCCAATTTCGCCACGACTGCGCACAATTCGGTGGCAGGGAATAATCCATCCGATTTGATTTGATGCAACGGCCGATGCGACAGCTCGCACCGCACCTCGCGCCAATCCGCAACGCTCGGTTAATTCTCCGTATGTCAGGCAGATGCCTTTCTCGGTATAGAGTAGTCGCTGCCATATATTATAGCGAAATTCGCTCCCTTCTACCTCTAAAATCAGGTCGCTGACCCGCCCTTGAATC
>JAZUPN010000018.1:0-11257 GCA_045605245.1 Alistipes sp.
GGGGGGCGATGAGGGCTCTCCGCATATAAATTAAGGCCGTCCTTTCGAGGGCGGCCTTTTGTTTTGGAGTCGATTGCTCGTTGCCGAGCGTCGAACGTTACTCCATCGGACGAATACGAATGTCGGTAATATCCTTCACCAACTCAACCAGTCGATCGATGTCGGTCTGCTCCTCGACCTGACCATAATGGTATGGATAGAAGATCGTGGGACGGATGGCGTGAATAGCCTCTGCGGCTTGATCGACGGTCATCGTATAGGGCTGATTTACGGGCAGAAAAGCGATGTCAATATCCTGCAACTGCATCATTTCGGGAGTATTCTCCGTATCGCCTGCAATGTAGATTCGAGTGCCGCCGAGCGAGAGCAGATAGCCATTGTCGCGGCCGCCTGCGGGGTGGAAATTCTCGTGGCCCTCGGTGTAGTTGTAAGCGGGAATAGCCTCAATGTCGATGCCCTCTTCGGGGAATACGCTCTCGCCGTTGTGGAGTACGTGGCCGCGACCGATTGCCGCGATCGACGATGCATTGGCGTAGATGTGAGTCTTCGCAGTCGAGAGCAGATCAATTGTTGCGACGTCGAGGTGGTCGTAGTGATCGTGCGAAACCAGAATGTAATCGGCCTTGGGTTGCGAGGCATAATCGGCATTCGATCCAACGGGGTCGGAGTAGATCCAACGGCCGTCGTAGCAGATTGCCAACGATGAGTGTGCATAGAAACGAATGATTAACTCCTTGCCGTTGCGCGTGGTGAGATGATCTTCGGGGTATGCCGACTGTGGGGCAGTAGAGCAAGCTGTGGTTGTAAGTGCTGCCATAGTGAAAATGATTATTCGGTTAATAAATTTTAGCATTTGTAGTTGGTTTATATATAATCTCTTGCCAAAGTTACAAAAAACTTTGTAAAAGTACAAGGTGTCTTGACGATAGATGCGCCGCCGAGTAAAATAAAAATTGACTCAAAGTGAGCAAAAATTTGGCAAAACGGAAAATAGTTTCTACTTTTGCGGCGGAAAGATGGCAGAGTGGTCGATTGCGGCGGTCTTGAAAACCGTTGAACTGAGAGGTTCCGGGGGTTCGAATGCCTCTCTTTCCGCAAGATAAACAGAGCAAAGAGGTGTCGAGAATTCGACACCTTTTTTGTTTTCAGACACTGCGCGGCCAAACTTGTTTGGATGTGGAGTGGCTGAAAATAAAAGACAGGTTGATTTATCAACTTTATTGCGCAGTTTATCTTGCAAGGGCCCCGCGGCGAGGTAAGTATTGCTTGTGTTTTTTAGATATGTTTTGCCGATATTTCGCATAATTTGGTTGATTTGGGATATTTAGCTATATTTGTGGCCTGTTAAGCTAATCCAAAGCCTATGATTGCAAAACTACTACTCGTTCTATTCTATCTGCTCGCCCCCGCAGGAGTGCTGTGGGCAACTCGTAAATTTAGTCTTCTTCACCGCCTTGGCCCTGTGCTGACGCTATATATTCTCGGTGTTATAGTTGCCAATATCGGTATCTTCCCATCGGATCCCGATGCCCAAAAATCGTTCCTCGCTTTTCAAGAGAGCGTGTCGGAAGTACTTGTGCCATTGGCATTACCGATGATGCTCTTTGGCTGCAACTTCAAAAGATTCTCTATCGGCAAGAGCCTTGGCGCACTGATTGTTGGTGTTGTGTCGGTCGCGGCGATTGTTGTCGTGAGCTATCTGATGTTTGCCGAGGAGCTTGGCGCGGAGGCTCCCAAAATGGCAGCTTCGCTTGCCGGTCAATATACGGGTGGTGCCGCAAACCTTGCAGCCGTAAAGCAGATGGTGGGGTTGAGTACCGAAAGTTTCGTTATGCTTTCGACGTGTAACCTTATAGTGTCGTTCTTCTACCTGATGTTTTTGATGGGTGGCGGTGTGGCTCTGGCGCGTCGAATTGTCGGCGGTAAAAAACATATCGAGCAGGAGGTTGCCGTGGATCAGAATGAGGAGAATCCGTATCGTGATTTTGCAACTAAACCCGTTGTTGTTCAATTGCTTAAAGTGCTTGTCGCTTCGGTCGTGATTATGGGTGTCTCGGTGGTTGTTGGAACGATTGCAGGCGGCGAGTCGGGCATCTCGATGGTCGCACTGATTCTGACCATTACCACATTGTCGCTGCTTATGACCATATCGAAGCAGGTGCGTAGTTGGGATAAGAGTTACGATGCGGGTATGTATCTGATCTATGTCTTCTGCTTGGTGATGGCAACGATGGCCGACCTTTCGTCGATCAATTGGGAGCAGAGCCTCTTTGTTTTGATGTTGCAGGCGGTTATTATATTCGGATCGCTCTTTGTAACGATCTTCTTCGCCCGACCTCTGCGCATCGATGCGGATACAGCCGTTATCACATCAAATACACTGATCAACTCGCCCGTATGTGTGCCGATGATTGCCGCTACGATGAAGAATCGCGATGTGGTTGTTGTCGGTATTACAAATGGCCTTGCAGGTTATGCCGTCGGCAACTATCTCGGATATTTGATCTATCAGATGCTGCTGGCGTTGTAGGTGTCAATGGCCTTGAAATGAGATAAAAAATAGAGGAGCGCAATAGTTGCACTCCTCTATTTTTTTATTGTCCTCTTTTTATCCTCGTCTGCGGAATTCTGAGCAGACTATCGAGGTGGCAATGGCTACATTGAGCGATTCCGAGCCGCGACGATCGACGGGGTAGGGCGGGATGAGCAATTTGTGCGAAACCGTTGCTGCAACCTCCGCGCTTACGCCGCGCCCCTCGTTGCCCATTACGATTATGCCGCTGGTTTTCAGCTTGCTATTGTAGATATTCTCGCCTTCGAGGAATGTGCCATAGACCTCCACACCGCGTTTACGAGCCTCGTTGAGTGTCGCTGCGAGATCGAGGTAATGAACTCTTACGCGCAGTATCGCGCCCATAGTTGCCTGCACAACCTTCGGGTTGAAACAGTCGGCCGAGTTGGGTGTGCAGATGATGTCGCTGATGCCGAACCAATCGGCTAAACGAATAATCGTGCCCATATTTCCGGGGTTTTGCACCTCGTCAAGTGCCAAAACCAACCCGCGTTCGGCCGTTGCAAGGTCGAACGTGTGGTGCGGAATCTCGACTACGGCAACCGTATCCGACGGAGTTTTGAGTAGCGACAGACGCTCCAACTCCTTCGCCGTCGCGTGTTCAAATGCGGGATGTGCAAACTCGCGCGAAGAGTAGATGTGGCGGATGCGCAATGACGATGTGGCAATCTCGCCAACGAGCTTCGCTCCCTCGGCTACGAACAGCCCTGTTTCGGTGCGGGCACGCTTATCGGCAAGCGAGCGAACGAGTTGAATATCAGCGCGTGTAATCATCTCTACTCCTCCTCTTTGGGTGCGTTCTGTTCGTTGTGAATCTGCAAGAGCTCTTCGAGTCGTGCAACGGGCGTAGTGTCGAGCGCGGCGAAGTGCCCTGTCTGGTAACGATAGTAGCCCGAAATGGCAATCATAGCGGCGTTGTCGGTGGTAAATTTGCGTTCGGGAATGAACGTGCGCCAGCCGCGACGACGGCCCTCCTCGGCTACGGCATTGCGCAAACCGGAGTTGGCCGAAACACCGCCCGCGATGGCAATATCCTTAATGCGGAAATGCTTTGCTGCCTTGACTAACTTATTGAGCAGTATGTCGATAATGGTCTTCTGCAACGATGCGCAGAGGTCTGCCTTGCGACGCTCGATAAATGTCGGATCGGCAGCCATTTCGTCGCGCAACGTGTAGAGGAATGAGGTCTTCAAACCGCTAAACGAGTAGTCGAAACCCTCCATTCTCGGCTTTGCAAATTTGATCGAGTCGGGATCGCCCTCGGCCGCCAAACGATCGATTACGGGACCACCGGGGTAGGGCAGCCCCATAACCTTTGCGCACTTGTCGAAGGCCTCGCCCGCAGCGTCGTCGATTGTTGTTCCGACGATCTCCATTTCGAGGGGTGAATTGACCTTCACGATCTGGGTGTGGCCGCCGCTGACAAGCAGACAGAGGAACGGGAATTCAGGATGAGGTACCTCCGCATCGGGCAGATCGATAAAGTGCGAAAGGATATGACCTTGCAAGTGATTCACCTCGACAAGCGGTATATTGTTTGCAATCGAAAGTCCTTTGGCAAACGAAACACCGACGAGCAACGAGCCGAGCAGACCCGGTCCGCGAGTGAAGGCGATTGCATCTACTTCGTCAAGGGTTATACCGGCCTGACGCAGAGCAGTATCGACTACGGGAATTATGTTCTGTTGGTGAGCTCGCGAAGCCAATTCGGGGATCACGCCGCCGTACTGTTCGTGCACGGCCTGTGATGCGATGACGTTCGAAAGCAACACGCGATCACGTACAACGGCAGCCGATGTGTCGTCGCACGAAGATTCTATGCCTAAGATTGTAATATTCATATTGCAAAATTAGCTAAAAATGCTTAACTTTGTAAGTTAATAATAACATTCGATGCGCAAAGGTATAAAAATATTGGGTTATATCGTATCGTCATTGCTTTTGATGACGATAATTCTCCCTTTGTCGCTGTCGGTGCTGATCAATTTCGGTGTGGTGCAGAATTGGGTAGTCGATAAGGCTGCGGGCTTTGCATCTCGCAAATTGGGCACGACGGTAAGCATCGATCACGTCGATCTCGGACTATTCAATCGTTTGCAGATTGAGGGCTTTTATGTCGAAGATTATCAGGGTGATACATTGCTATATGCCCGTAATTTACAAACCGGTATAGCCGATTTTTCACCTCTTACGTTCGGTCTTGCCGAGGTCGATGGCGCGCTGTTGCGTTTGGCGCAGGACTCGGTGGGCGAGATCAATATCAAACAAGTTGTCGATAATTTGCGCGGTAAGGGCGGTGGACATTTTGTTATGGCGATTAATCGTGCCAAGATCTCCGATTTCCGTTTTGAACTTCATCGCAACGATACGACTATGCGCGAACGTGGCGGAATTGATTGGTCTGCTTTGCAAATCTATAACGCCGATGTCGAGGCGCACGACTTTCTGCTCGATGGCGATTCGATCGCTGTGCGTCTGGATCGACTCTCGCTCAATGAACGTAGTGGTATCCGCATCGAGAACTTTTCGACCGATTGGCTGTCGGTGGCATCGGGTCGTATGCGTTTTGCCGATTTGCACGTGCAGTCGGGAGCTACGGATCTTAAATTCCCGATGTTGGCAATTCTCGGCGAGGATTGGGATGAGTATTCCGATTTTATCAATAATGTCGAAATCGATCTTACGGCGCAGAACTCTTCGTTAGATTTTGCGACGTTGGGATATTTTGCTCCGCAGATAGACCATTGGAAGACACGCCTCGCAGCGATCGATTTGCAGGGCAAGGGTACGGTGGCCGATCTTCAAGGTCGTTTGGATCACGTTGAGATGTGGGATCGCACGACTGCCGCGATCGATTTTAGAATTGTCGGTCTGCCCGAAATTGAGCGCACACGATTCACGTTCGATGTCGATGAACTTTCGACCGATGTGGCTGATGCCTCGGCTATAATGCACGATTTGACGGGTAAGACGTTGGCGGACAATCTTGTAGCGATGCTCTCGCGCGCAGGACAAATGCACCTGCAAGGCGAATTCGACGGTCGCTTGAAGGCGTTTGATGCCGATGCGGTGCTGAAAACGGCACTCGGAACGCTTGATGCCCGAATGAATATGGCGGAGAGCGCGACGAAGGGACAGAGCCATTTCGAGGGCGATGTTTCGACCGATAACTTCGAATTGGGAACCCTGCTTGCTGCCAATAAAATTGGTCGTGCGAGTCTGAATGCCAATCTGCACGGCGATATGGGCGGCGGTCGTTTGAAGGCCGATATTGACGGCGAAGTACCTCTGTTTGACTTCAATGGCTACCGATACGACTCGATCGCGATGAAGGGCCGAATCGATAATCGCTGCTTTGAGGGATATATCGGCAGCGATGATCACAACCTCGATTTCGATTTCAATGGCGTATTCGACTTTAATGGATCGGTGCCGCGATACGATTTTGCGATGCAATTGGATCGAGCCGATCTGCACGCACTGAATTTCAATCGTCGAGATTCGATCTCTGTTTTGGGAGCTACGCTGTCGGCCAATGCGTCGGGTATCTCGCTCGATAATCTGAATGGTAATGTGCGTATCAATTCGGCCGAGTATATCGGTATGAAGGACACGATCAGAACGCGCGATATGCAGCTACGCGGTGAGAATAGCGAGGGTAGTAAATATATCGCTCTCTCGTCGGATTTTGCTGACGCTACGTTCCGTAGTAAGTTGAGTTACAAGACGATATTCGAGTATTTGAAGGATGGTCTGTTCGCCTATCTGCCTTCGCTGACGCACGGCGAGGGACACGTTCATCGCCACGCGACCGATGAGATTGGCAGCGTAGATCGCTACTCGTTGCTCTCGCTCAATTTGAAAAATACGACGGCACTGACCGAGGCCTTGCTGCCCGGTCTGCAAATTGCCGACGGTACGAGCCTTTCGTTTATGTTCAACCCCGATAACGATCGCTTTACGTTGAAATTGTTGTCGGACTATGTTGAGCGTAACAATATGATGGCCACCAAGATCAATCTTAATGCAAATAACAGTTACGACTCATTGGCTCTCTATCTGCGTTCGGAAGACCTCTATTTGAAGCAACTGCATATGCCCGATTTGTCGGTACAGGCAGGAGCAAAGAATAATCGCGTGTCGCTGTCGGCAGGTTTCAACAATGCGGCGCAGGCCGTTTCGGCTCTGTTGGGTGTTGATGCAGTCTTGTCGCGCAATGAGGATGGCTCGCGTCGAATTGCAATCGATCTGAAACCTTCGAATATTCGTCAGGGCAGCCAGACGTGGTATATCGGTGCGAATAAGATCATCTATAATCCTCGCAACATCTCGGTCGATCGCTTTACGGTCCGCAATGCCGAGCAGTCGTTGATGTTAGACGGTGTCGCGTCGCAGAATATGGCCGATTCGGTTGTGCTGACACTGCATAATTTTGACCTTTCGCCTGTAACACAGCTACTTGAAAGTATCGGTGGCTATCGCATTGAGGGTATGAGCGACGGTCGCGCAGTGATGCACTCGGCCTTGAAGGATGGTCGCATTGATGGCAATGTGATGCTCGATGGCGTTGAGGTTAATGATGTTCCGGTGCCGCCGATACAGGTGCTGGCACGTTGGGATATGCAGCGCAATCGTGCGCGTCTGTTGCTGGCCGATCGTGAGCGACAAGATACAGTTATTAGAGGCTACTATGCTCCCGACACGAAGCGATACTTTATCGAGGCAGGTATCAATCGAATCCCGATGCGCCTGATCGAGCCCTTCCTAACGGGTGTCGTTTCGGGCACAAAGGGCGAGGCCGATGCCAAAATGCAGTTGATGGGTCGCGGTCGCCAAGCCGAATTGAATGGTAAGATTGAGGTCGATAGCCTTCGCACACGTATCGACTTTACGGGCGTGGAGTACTCGATTCCGTCGGCAACGATGACGGTTGAAAATAACCGCTTTATACTGCCTGCGACGCGCTTCTACGATCGCTTCGGCAATAGCGGACAGGTGGATATGGCTCTCGATCTGAACCATTTGTCGAATATCTCGTTCGACATTAACGCTCGACCCGAAAAGATGTTGGTGATGGATACCGACGAGAAGATGAGCGACCTGTTCTATGGTACGATCTATGGCACCGGCTCGGCGCGTATTTCGGGTGATAAGATGGGTGTAAAGATGGATATCGCGGCAACGACCGACGATAATTCGCAGTTCTTCCTGCCGTTGAGTGGTGCATCGAATATTTCGCAGGCCGATTTTGTGGTCTTCACCTCGCCCAGAGTTCGACAGGATACGGCGATGACCTATCTGGCGCGCAAGAAGTTGATGTATGAGCGTCGCCAACGCCAGCGCACAAGCAGCGGTAGCGATATGGATATCTCGATGGCTGTCAATGTTCGTCCCAATGCCGAGTTCCAGCTGGTGATTGATCCGACCGTAGGCGATATTATCAAGGGCCGTGGCGAGGGTACGCTCAATATGCATATCAACCCGCGAAGTGGTATCTTCGATATGTATGGCGACTGCGAGATTACCGAGGGTAGCTATCTGTTCACTCTGCAAAATGTTGTGAATAAAAAATTTACAATCGATGCAGGTAGTACGATCCAGTGGCGAGGCGATCCGCTTGATGCGATTTTGAATATTCGTGCGATCTATCAGGTTAAGACCTCATTGCAACCACTGCTCGGTGCTACGTCGGCTTCGGGATCGGGTGGTGCGCGTTCGCCCGTTGATTGTATCATCAATCTTACGGATCGTCTGTCAAGCCCGACCGTTACATTCGGAATCCGCGTGCCCAATGCCGATGCCGAGGTGCAGAATGTGGTCAATAATATGCTCAATACGCAGGAGGAGATTGCCAACCAATTTATCTATCTGTTGATTTTCAACAGCTTTATGAATGAGTCGGGAATGGCCGGTGCGGCCAACTTCGGTGCTGTCGGCACGGCCACGACGGGTTTTGAGTTGTTGTCGAATCAGTTGAGTAACTGGCTTTCGACCGACGATTTGAGCTTTATCGTGCGCTATCGTCCTTCGACCGAGATGAGTGGCGACGAGTTCGATCTCGGTTTCTCGAAGAGCTTGATCAGTAATCGTTTGCTGGTTGAGGTTGAGGGCAACTATGTGTCGGATCGCAGTACGGTCAGCGGTCAAAACAGCAACCTTATGGGTGAGGCATACATCACGTGGTTGATCGATCGCGCGGGCAACTTGAAGTTGAAGGGCTTCACGCAGACCATCGACCGCTTTGACGAAAACCAGGGTTTGCAGGAGAGTGGTATCGGTATCTACTACAAGGAGGATTTTAACAATTTCCGCGATATAGTTCGTAATTTTAAGGAACGATTTGCTAATTTTGGCAAGCGAAAACGCGCAAAGAAAAACGATGATGAGGCGCAACAAACTGAAAGCGAAGGCGATAAATCGGCGCAATAAAACTTGTCGCTTTGCCGTTTGAATATAAATCGCAACGTTTGAATAGAGAAAACAAAAAGAGTAAAAAGAGAAATAAGAATAAATAAGAAACTAAAAAACGTAAAAAACTATGAATCTATTTTTGCAGGCTGCCGAGGCAGCACAGGCCGTACAGGAGATTGCGGCAGAGGAGAGTGTTCGTATGGGCCTTTGGGAGCTCTTTACTAAGGGTGGCTGGCTGATGTGGCCGCTGCTCGCATTGGGTGGCGTAACGGTCTTTATCTTTGTTGAGCGTTGGTTGGCGATCCGTAAGGCATCGGGTCTTGATATGAACTTTATGAATCGCATCCGCGACTATATCGTTGAGGGTAAGATCGCAGCGGCTATCGACCTCTGCAAGAGCACCGATACCCCCATCGCACGTATGATCGAGAAGGGTATCGAGCGTATCGGTCGCCCGATGAACGACGTGCAGAACGCTATCGAGAATGTGGCTAACTTGGAGGTTTCGAAACTCGAAAATGGTCTGCCTTATCTGGCAATGATTTCGGGTGGTGCGCCGATGATCGGTTTCTTGGGTACGGTACTCGGTATGGTTCAGACCTTTATGGATATGTCGGCAGCAGGTGGTACGGTCGATATGTCGATTTTGGCTTCGGGTATGTACGTAGCGATGGTTACTACCGTAGCGGGTCTTATCGTTGGTATTCCCGCTTACTTCGGCTATAACTATCTGGTTGCGCGTATCGAGAAGTTGGTTTTCCAGATGGAGGCAAACTCGATCGCATTTATGGATATTTTGAATCAACCCGTTCAGAAATAGTAGGTTATGGCAATTAAACGAGGATCGAAAGTAGAATCGTCATATTCGGCATCGTCGATGACCGACTTGATGTTCCTGCTGTTGTTGTTCCTGCTGATCGCAACCACGCTGATCAACCCCAACGCTTTGAAACTGACCCTGCCGAAGAGTGCTAATCAGCTTAAAGATAAGGCCTATACGACCGTTTCGGTTGAGGATCTGGGCGGTGGCCGTTATCGCTACTACGTTGAGTTGGAGCAGGTCGATGGCATTGAGGGTGTCGAGCGCGCATTGAAGGCTCGCTTGGCCGATCAGGAGAGCCCCGTAGTGTCGCTGCATTGCGATAAGACGGTTGCGATTGACGAGGCGGTGCAGATGATGAACATCGCCCGCGACAACGGCTATAAACTGATTTTGGCTACCTCGCCCAATTAGTTGGTTGAGTAGCTAATAAATTGATTAAGAATGTATTATTACAACCCAGATAAACGCACGGGACGTGTGGCGGCTTCGATCGCTACGTTGCTCTATTTCCTGACTTTGGCGGTGTTGTTTGTGCTTGTGCGCTTCACGCTGCCCGAAGAACCGGAGTATGGCAACGGTATGTTGATCGATTTCGGTACGGTTGCCGAGGCGGGTGGTGCGGCTGATCCTGCGGCGAGTGATGTTGATGAGAGTGCGACTTCGCAACCTACATCTGCACCGCAGCCTACCGAGCAGCAACTGACCTCGGATGATGAAGAGGCCCCCGAAATCGCCCAGCAGCAGAAGCCGACAAAGCCCCAGCAGACTACTACCCAGCAGACTCCCACAACCAAGCCTGCCGAGAAGAGTGATCCTGCGCCGCAGCGTCAGGTTAATCAGCGAGCTATGTTCCCCGGTCGTACGGTTGGCAGCAGCTCGACCTCCGAGGGCAATTCGGAGGGCACGGGTAATCAGGGTGAGTCGGGTGGCTCGCCCGATGGTAGCCACGAGGGTATGGGTCAAGGCGACTATGGTAATTTCGATTTGGCAGGTCGCGGACTTATCGGATCACTCCCCAAACCGAACTATCCGTCGAATAAGGAGGGTAAGGTTACGGTGAAGATCGTAGTTGATCGTGAAGGTCGCGTAACATCTGCGACGGCTCAATCGGTCGGCTCGACAACGACCGATGGCGAGTTGCGCAGAGTGGCCGAGGAGGCGGCTCGCAAGGCCCGATTTACCCCAAGTGCTACCCAAGATATCCAGACGGGTACGATTACATATAGATTTAAGTTGCAATAGAACAATAACTTAAAAGGAGGATTGAATATGAAGAGATCGATATTGACCGCAATTGCGGCGGTTATGTTTATGTTTGTTGCACAGCCTGCTTCGGCACAGACTCCCGACGCGCAGGCAACCGAACCGCAGAGCCAGACACCTGCCGCAGAGCAGCCCAAAAAGACGGGTGCGCAGATGACATTCACGACCAATAGCTACGACTTTGGCGA
>JAZUPN010000019.1:0-19585 GCA_045605245.1 Alistipes sp.
ATCGAACGAGGTGTTGATGACAATCGGCCTGCGACCTTCGCGCCCCGAAACCGGCTACGGATATATTCAGGTCAATTCGCGCGAAGCGATTTCGAAGGTTAAGACCTTCACCGAGAAACCTAATCTCGAAATGGCACAGACGTTCCTTGCGAGTGGCGAATTTCTTTGGAATTCAGGCATTTTCGTTTGGAGCGTTGCACAGATTCGCGCCGCTTTGCAGCGTTTTTTGCCCGAACTCTCGGCTCTCTTTGCACAGGCCGCCGAGCATATCGGCACCGAGAACGAAACCGCCGCTATCGAGCGCGTATTCTCGGAGTGCCGCTCGATCTCGATCGACTATGGCGTAATGGAAAAGGCCGACAATGTCTATGTGCATATGGGCGATTTCGGATGGAGCGATATGGGCACGTGGGGCTCGCTCTACCAATACTACGAGAAAGACGAACAACAGAACGCCTGCTCATCGGAGGCCGTAACGCTCGACACTTCGGGTTGCCTGCTCTCGTTGCCGAAAGACAAGTTGGCCGTAGTCAATGGTTTGAAGGACTATATCGTTGTCGATACGCCCGACGTTCTGATGATCTGCCCGCGCTCGAATGAGCCTATAATCAAGACGTTTATCAACGAAATTCGCTTCCATAAGGGCGACAAACATATCTAATGTGTTATGTCTGAATTATACGATATTTTCCGCGAATCGACAGGCGTAACCACCGACTCGCGCGCAATTAGCGAGGGAGCCCTCTTCGTTGCACTGCGCGGTGCAAGTTTCGACGGCAATCGTTTTGCCATTGATGCGTTGCGCAAAGGGGCATCATACGCCGTTGTCGATGATCCGAGCGTTGCAGAATCGGCACCCGAAGAGTTTGCCGAGCGACTCTTTACGGTCGAGGACTCGCTCTGCGCATTGCAGGATTTGGCACGCGAACACCGCGAAGTGTTGGGTATTCCTATTCTCGCCGTCGCGGGCAGCAACGGCAAAACAACCACGAAGGAGTTGGTATCGCGCGTGTTGGCCGAGAAGTATGAGGTCTATGCCACAAAGGGCAACCTGAACAACCATATCGGCGTGCCTTTGACCCTGCTCGCAATGGATCACTCGACCGAGTTTGGCGTTGTCGAGATGGGCGCAAGTGCCTGCGGCGAAATTGCTCTGCTGACCTCGATAGCAAAGCCCAACTACGGTATTTTGACAAATATCGGTCGCTCACACCTCGAAGGTTTCGGCGGTGTCGAAGGTATCCGTCGTGGCAAGGGCGAACTATTTGATTATCTGAACGCAACGGGCGGCCACGCCTTTGTTCCTGCCGACGATGAAGTTCTGTCGCAAATGGCCGCAGAACGTGAAAATATGGCCGTTGAGTACTTTGCATTTGCAACCTCAAATGGCGTTGAGCACCAGCTCGAAGGCGACTACAATCTCAAAAATATCGCAGCAGCGATGTCGATCGGTCGCTATTTCGATGTCGATGAGAGCCGCATACGCCACGCCATTGCAACTTATATTCCGACAAACAATCGCTCACAACGCACTGTTACCGAGCACAATACACTGATTGTCGATTGTTACAATGCCAACCCGTCGAGTATGCGCGCATCGCTCGAAAGTTTCCTCGGCGAACAGAGCGAGTTGGAGCGTATGTGCATTCTCGGCGATATGCTCGAATTGGGCGAATGGTCGGCCGAGGAGCATCGTTCGATTTTGGGGATTGTTGCGGCAGGCGACTTTAAGCGTATATGGCTGGTTGGCAAGCACTTTAACGAGGCTGCATCGAATCTCGGCGACGATCCGCGCGTGAGGTGTTTTGCATCGCGCGAGGAGGTTGCAGAACTGATTTCGCAACAGCCAATCGAGGGTGCGCTGATTCTTGTCAAGGGCTCACACAGCATCGGACTTGAAAAGTTGATTCCGCTACTCTAAATTTTGCAACGCTCTAATTTTCACGCAATATGAAACGACTCGTTGTATTTACAGGCGCAGGCGTAAGTGCCGACAGCGGCATCGCCACCTTCCGCGATTCGGATGGATTGTGGGCCAACTATCGTATTGAAGAGGTCTGCACTCCCGAAGCCCTCGCGCGCAATCGAGCGAAGGTGATCGAGTTCTACAATCTACGCCGTCGCGAGACCCTTTCGAAAGAGCCGAATGAGGCTCATCGCGCTATTGCCGAGTTGGAGAAATATTTTGATGTCCAGGTTGTTACTCAAAATGTGGATAATCTGCACGAACGCGCGGGTTCGACTCGCGTAACGCATTTGCACGGCGAACTGACAAAGTTGCGCAGCTCGGTCAATCCCGATCTGATCTACTCGATCGAAGGATGGGAACAGCCGCTCGATGCACGCGCCGAAGATGGATCGTATTTGCGCCCGCATATCGTCTTTTTTGGCGAGGCAGTGCCGATGTTCGACCGCGCAACGAGAATTGTTGCGAAGGCCGATATTTTGGTTGTCGTTGGCACATCGTTGGCAGTATATCCCGCCGCATCGCTGGTCCATTATGTCGATCGTAACGTGCCTATATATCTTGTCGATCCGGGGCAGCCAGATGTAAGGCTGATTCGTAACCCGCTGACACACATCCGCGAACGTGCCGCAGTCGGAATGCCCGAACTGCTCGAAAAACTTATCCGCGAAGAGCAAT
This sequence comes from Alistipes sp., assembly GCA_045605245.1. Classification (GTDB taxonomy): domain Bacteria; phylum Bacteroidota; class Bacteroidia; order Bacteroidales; family Rikenellaceae; genus Alistipes. The sequence goes on from JAZUPN010000019.1 coordinate 2,645, forward strand.
AGAACAAACATTTTACACACCGAGACTAATACAAATGCGACGAGGCCGCCCGCGATAATTCGTGAGCGGCCTTTCCGTCAAAAAAGGGAAGTGGGAAAGAAATTTTATAAGTCTTACTCTGCACTTTTCGCGTGCAGCGATTTATCAGTTTAATCGTTTAAGCCTTCGTCGCAACGCAATCACGCAACATTCGATACATATGCGTATCGACCGACGAGATGACATACTTTTTGTTGTGGGTTTCGATCAACAGCAGATCGCGCAACTCGGTGGCAAAGAGCTGATAATTACCGACCGAGCTATGGTAGTAACGACCCGTATAGGCCCACAAGCCGCCATTGCCCATCTTGCGTATTGCACGACGGACAACCTTCGACTCAACGCGCTCGACACGGACAATATCTCCGAGCGAAATCTCAACGGGATTCATACGACGACCAATCGTCAATGCATTGCGGTCGATCATCAGTGTTTGAGGTGCTTGCAGCCACGTAACCACCATCAAAGGCACAAAGATCAGCAACACCACCACAACCGGCAACCAACCCGCATTTTCGAAGAAGTAGAGAAACACTCCAACAAACAGTATTGTCAGCAGTGTTCCTATCGTCGATACCCAAACACCAGCCGAACGTTTCATCGGCACAATATACATATTCGCAGCCATAGCTTACAGATTTTTCGTTTTGTTACGACGCGACTGAGCGCGAACATTCTGCACCTCGGCAACCGAGCGATTGCGCACCCTGCGCCACAGGTAGTGGAACACTATCATCAGCACGAACGCTACGCCCGCAAAGGCAAGCAACTGATATTGCGTCGTAGTATCCTCCGCACCCCTCAGCAGGTTGTAGCAGGGCATAACCGTCCAAATCACACCCATTATAAAGCACGCACCGACAGCAACCTCGTAGCGACGACGCGGAGCACGACGCCACCAGCGCCACAACAGTTGCCCGAAGAAGATAATACACAGCACCCACGTCCAAATCTCGAACGCCAGCTCGTATCGCTCATAAAATTCAGGGGCATAATGCTTTATCGCATACGGCGCCATAAGCATCAGGAACGAAACAAGTGCAAACCACGGGAAGGGAGTGCGGCTCTTCCAGATATTCTTGGGATTCATATCCGCACCCAAATCTCGACGAACATCGGCAGCCGCGCGACTTGTACGATAAGAGCGCATACAGTTTCTCAACGACAGGCTCTCCTCGTTCGTAGTGCGAGCGTTATAATCGGGTTTAATCTTCTTGCTCATAGTTTTGGGTATTAATCATTGCTCTCTTCATTCTCGGCCGAGGACTTCTTGCGCTTTGCAGGACGCGGTTTGCGGCCGCTGCGGCGCAATGCCTCAGCGATAATCCATTGCAACTGGCCGTTTGTGCTACGGAACTCGTCTGCCGCCCAACGCTCGATCGCGTCCATAGTTTCGGCATCGATACGTAGCACAAAACTGCGAGTTGATGATTCCTTAACCGCCATCAGTAAAAGCTATTAATGATTCAATGTTCCGGTATTCAATACGGGCTGTGCCGACTCGTCAGAGCAGAGTACAACCAACAGATTGGTAACCATTGCCGCCTTACGCTCCTCGTCGAGCTCAACAACGCTCTCGTCGTCCAAACGATCCAAAGCCATCTTAACCATCGAGACAGCACCCTCGACAATCTTTTCACGAGCTGCGATGATAGCATCAGCCTGCTGACGACGCAACATAACTGCCGCAATTTCAGGAGCGTATGCCAAGTAGTTCAAACGAGCCTCAACAACCTCGATACCTGCCATCGCCAGGCGCTCGGTCAGCTGGTCGGTCAGCTGGTCGTTGATCTCCTCGCCACCCGAACGGAGCGTAATCTCCTCGTTTGCGGTGGTATTCTCGTCGTAAGCATACATACCCGCTACGTGGCGCAGTGCCGCATCGCTCTGAACTGCTACGAAGTTCTCCAATACGTTCATACGAGCCGACGACTGAACACCCGCACCCGACGGAGCATCGATCTCGAACACTGCCTTATAGATACCCTCGCGTTTGATTCGCCATACGAGTACCAAACCGATCAGGATCGGGTTACCTGCCTTGTCGTTCACCTTGATAGGATCGACATTGAGGTTACGGGCACGCATCGAGATGCTCTTCTTCGACATAAAGGGGTTCACCCACCAGAAGCCCGTTTCGTAGAACGTGCCGCGATACTTACCAAAGAATACCAGCACGCGAGCCTCGTTGGGTTCGAGCATCATAAATCCGCACAGCATAATGATTGCCGAGATGATCAGCAGCACGCCCACCACTGCCGCGATGGTCGAGGGCACGACGTTGCCTTCGAGATTAACCGACATAACGATCGACGCAACTGCCGCACCGATCATCGCCAAAATCAAGAACAACGCCAGAAAACCGTTCATTTTCCAGCCCGAATAGATGTAATTTCCGTTTGTCATAGTTGTATAAATTTTAATTGTTAATTTTAGAGCTTCGAAATAATATCATTTTGATATCACAAAGATACGGAAATGAATTTCAATTTTCCAAATTTTTTGATCACTTTTTTGAAGATTTTTTTCATTTTTTTCGTAAGATTTTGGCGTTACGAAATCTTTGATTTCGTAAAAGTTGAGAACAATAAAAAAGGCGAGCCCGCGAAGATGTGGCAGGAACAGAGCCTTCGCAAATAATTTTGAATCTTGAATTTTGAATAACAAAAAGCCGCACCCAAAACAGGTGCGGCCGGACCGAAGCAGAATCGATCAAACCAAAGGAATTAAGTGGTGAGGCCTATTTCTTCGGCTTCTCGTGCGTTTCGGGCTTCTTTGTGGTCGTTGTCTTCGACTTGTCGTCGCATTTCGAGGTAGAGCCGCAGCAACCACCACTCTTGTTGTTTTTGTCCATTACTGTTATTAATTTATCATAACGCGAGCCGCACTCTACTCTATAAAAATGCAACATCGCAGCCGAGCAATGGCTCTGCCAATCGAATCACTCTCATAAAATATGCCAATATCCTCGACTAAAAGTCGAAAGGCGGCCAATCATAGTACATTTTTACCAAAATTTGACTATTTTTGCAGATTGAATCAGTAGTATGCAGCCCCCAACTGCCGCAACTACACGTTTCAGTATAGACCAAAACAGATTTGATTATGATGGAACTCGCAACATACAACACGTTTCTTATCATTATGGCCATCGCAGCAGCCATCGTATTCGTCGCGCTCTACTTCGTCGAGGCGGGCTACGGAATGTTGTTCGACCGTCGATTCGGTCCTCCCGTGCCCAACCGCATTGGCTGGGTGGTGATGGAGGCACCCGTTTTTGTGGCGATGACTGCGTTGTGGTGGGCTTCGGAGCGCACGTGGGAGGCAGCACCGTTGGCTCTCTTTGCACTGTTCCAGACGCACTACTTCCAGCGTTCGTTTATATTCCCGTTCCTTATTCGCGGCAAGTCGAAAATGCCCCTCGGAATTATCGCAATGGGCGCAACGTTCAACACCCTTAATGCGCTGATGCAGGGCTGCTGGATATTCTACCTCGCACCCGCCGATCGCTACACCGTCGAGTGGCTTTGGTCGCCCCAATTTATCATCGGCGCGATTGTCTTCGTGGCTGGTATGGCGATCAATCTCCACTCGGACTACATCATTCGCCACCTGCGCAAGGAGGGCGATACGCGCCACTATATCCCGATGGGCGGTATGTTCCGCTATGTCTCGTCAGCAAACTACTTCGGTGAGTTCTTGGAGTGGGTAGGTTTTGCCGTCGCCTCGTGGTCGTGGGCAGGTGCAATCTTTGCGCTATGGACCTTTGCCAACCTCGGCCCGCGCTCGGCATCGCTCTATCGTCGCTACGAGAAGGAGTTCGGCGAAGAGTTCACCCGACTGAAACGCAAAAAGATTATCCCATTCATATATTAAAATAGTATGGAAGATAACAAACTGAAAGAGTCAAAGCTCTTTACTCCCTACAAATTAGGCAACGTAACCCTACGCAACCGCACAATACGCTCGGCGGCGTTCGAGTCGATGGGCGACAAATTCGGCCCCACGCAGCAGTTGAAAGATTACCACGTAAGCGTAGCCAAAGGCGGTATCGGTATGACCACGTTGGCATACGCTGCGGTGTGCCGTAGCGGTCTGTCGTTCGACAAGCAGTTGTGGCTGCGCCCAGAGATCGTCCCCGGATTAAAGGATATTACCGACGCTGTGCACGCCGCAGGTGCCGCCGCATCGATTCAGATCGGCCACTGTGGTAATATGACCCACTACTCTACCGCCGGTCAGATTCCGATCGGGCCGTCGAACGGTATCAATATGTATGCCTATACCCCCGTACGTCGTATGCGCAAGAGCGAGATCGAGCAGGTTGCCAAAGATTTCGGTCGCGCGATCCATACGGCTCACGAGGCAGGTTTCGACTGTGTCGAGGTGCACGCAGGACACGGCTATCTGATTTCGCAATTCCTCTCGCCCTATACCAACCACCGACGCGATGAGTTCGGTGGCTCGCTCGATAACCGTATGCGTTTTATGCGTATGTGTATGGACGAGGTGATGGAGGCCGCCGCAAAGACGGGCACCTCGATCCTCGTTAAACACAATATGGAGGATGGTTTCAAGAGCGGTATTCAGATCCCTGAATCGATCGAGATTGCAAAGGCGATCGAGAGCTACGGAGTCGATGGTATCGTACTATCGAGCGGTTTTGTAAGCAAAGCCCCGATGGCGGTTATGCGAGGTTTGATTCCGATCTACACGATGAGCTACTATATGCCTCTGTGGCTGCGCTACTTTGTGCGCTGGTTTGGTCCCGTAATGATCAAGCAGTTCCCCTTCGAAGAGAACTTCTTCTATGAGAATGCAATGAAGTTCCGCAAGGAGTTGAAGTGCCCGCTGGTCTATGTCGGCGGACTGGTGAGCCGCGAGGGTATCGACAAGGTGCTCAATTCAGGTTTCGAGATGGTACAGATGGGGCGTGCGTTGGTCAGCGAGCCCGATTTTGTAAATCGTCTGGCTGCTGAGGGCGCGGGTTGCCGCAGCCGTTGCGACCACAAGAATTACTGTATCGCCCGTATGTACTCGGTCGATATGAAGTGCCACAAAGATTGCCCCAACCTGCCGCGTAAGATTACCGACGAGTTGGCTAAACTGCCCTAAACACAATGCGAGGAGTGATCGAAAAGGGCTCGGCGTGGGCCTTGGTTACGGGTGCAAGCAGCGGCATCGGGTTGGAATATGCGCGCCAATTGGCTGCTCGCGGCTACAACCTTGTCGTGGTTTCAAACGATGGCGAGGGGCTTGCCGAGGCAGCACGAAAAGTTGCAGAGGAGTTCGACGTAGAGGTACGCGCGAAGGTGCTCGATCTGATTCCGCAGCAGGCGGCTCACGACCTCTTTGCTTGGACCGAAAACGAAGGCTTGCAGATTGAGATTCTGATCAATAATGCTGGTGCATTCTCATACCTCGACGTACTGAAAACCGACTTCAAGCGTATCGACGAGCTTGTAGGTCTGCACATCACCACTCCGACAATCACCTGTCGTCTGTATGGCGAGCAGATGGCCGAACGCGGACACGGCTACATCCTCAATATGTCGTCATACTCGATTTGGATGCCCCTGCCCGGCCTGACGATTTACAGCGCAAGCAAAGATTACTTGAAGAGTTTTTCACGCGCCTTCGCCAAAGAGGTGCGCGAACGAGGCGTTACGGTTACAGCCGTATGTCCCGCAGGCGTTGCGACCGACCTCTACGGTCTGCCACGTGATTGGCAACGTTTCGGTTGCCGTATCGGCGTGTTGATCACAGCCGAAAAGTGCGCCCGACAGGCTCTGCGCGCGATGTATCGCCGCAAGAAGGTCTTTGTGCCCGCACCGTGGTTCAGAATATTTATACCGATTCTGACCTGCCTGCCAAAACCGATTACCGATTTCGCCCGCAAACACACGTTGCGATTCCAGAAATAGGCACATAACGCCACGAAGGTACAGAACGACCAAAAGATACAAAACGCCCCGAACTGCAATGAGTTTCGGGGCGTTTGTTTTGAGTTACAGGCGTTTGTTTTGAACTCGCAGGACTACCTCACACGGGCTGCAAAGAGCCACGTAAGACGATCGTTAAGGCTCTCGACGCGCGAGCGAGCGAATACTCTATCAATATTTCCGCGATTGTTGAATATCATATCGTAGAGCGTATAGGTCGCAGCCGTCGCATCGTCCAAAGACTCCTTCACACCATTCCACACCGCCTCGCGCAGTACAACCTCGTAGCTATCAGTGGCAATTTCGACCGTGAAGTAGAGCGTTGCCGACCAACGCATATAGGTAGGCAGCGAGTTCAGGTCGTCGCTTTGACGCACCAACTGCACATCATTCATTCGACATATCAGACGGCCCTCGAACTCGCGCTCAATGACCACTTGCGGATTGTTCATTAGCGTTCGAGTAATTGTTTCGCTATCGCAATGGTAGGTCTTGACCCATATCGGTCGCTCCTGATAGAGATCATCCACAATATAAAAATTGTTCGCAGCAAGCATCTCCTCGGCAGTTGGTCGTGCCGCTGTTGCTGACAAGCTCACAAACAGAGCCATAAAAAGTAAAAATCGGTTCATAGCTTTGTGTTTTTTATTTGTAACAAAGATAACACACAAAGCCCACAAACAGCACTACAATAGGGGTGAAACGCCAATATCCAACATTGAGACGGCCAATTGGCGGGGTGAAATGACCGACACGATAGTGGCAAAGCCGTGGCGCGGAGCTTTTGTTGGAGGGTGAGAGGTGTGAGCTTGCTCGCAACAGAGCACTCTCCAACAAAAAAGTCCGCCTATAAAAGGCGGACCCATCAATCGTCGGGGAGACTGGATTCGAACCAGCGACCTCCTGCTCCCAAAGCAGGCGCGCTAACCGGACTACGCTACACCCCGTCGCTTTTCGGGTGCAAAGGTAATAATTTTGCGCTTACGAAAGAAATATTCCACTAAAAATCTTTATAAGCCCTACTCCGTCGGCTCGGTACGCGCTCCGTTCCAATTTATAAAGCCCTTATTCAGTTCATAGACACGGTAGCCCTTTGCTGCCAAAGCTCGTGCCGCCGTCTTACTGCGCGCACCACTGCGGCAATAGACCGCTACGGGGCGACTCTTATCGAGTTGTCGGTCGGCCTCCTTATCGAAATTCTCGCCACGCACATCAATATTCTTCGCCGTCGGGATATGTCCCGCAGCGAACTCGGCAGGCGTACGAACATCGACCAACTGAACCGTAGTATCGGCAATGATCGTGGCAAATTCGGCATTGGTCATCGACTCGAAACGAGCTGACGAACGTCGCTGCGCATAGACATACACGCCAATAGCCACCAGCAACAGAGCGACAATTATCTTCTTCATATCTTACAAAGATCTAAAATTCCACAACGCAAATATATACAAAAAGATGGAGCGCGCCAAATGACGCGCTCCGAGCCTAATGAAATTTGAATATTTGTGTGTGCATTGAAGCCTTTCTGAATACTCTATCTGCCACGGCTGCTGGTGCCCTTGTCGTTCGAGCTGTTCGAGCTGTGGGTCGAGCTGCCACCGCGAGTTGCGTTGCTCTTACCTCTGTTCGAGTTGTCCGAGCTGCGATACGCACCCTTGTTGCTCGAAGGACGGTTGTTGCTACTGCCTACATTACCTCGGTTGTTCGAGGGGCGGTTGCCACCATTGCCCACGTTGCCCTTATTGTTCGAGGGGCGGTTATTACCGTTACCCACGCTGCCATTATGGGGAGCAGTGTGCGGCTTGGTGTGAGGATCCTTGTGCGGAGCTACGTGCGGACGAGTGTGGGGGTCCTTGTGGGGAGCTACGTGAGGACGAGTGTGAGGATCCTTGTGGGGATTCTTGTGTCCTGCGCCAATGTGAACGTGGGGACGAGCACCGATATTGATCGAGATCGAAGCACGGGGGCGGCTGTAATCGTTGTAGCGACGACCATACATTCTGCGCCATACACGCATCTGACGGTTGTTCAGGATTACATTCAGGTCGCGAGTGTACTCGTAATACCAACGATCCAAGATATTATCAAGGTCGATACGGATCAGACGATCATCGCAACGCTCTGCCCATTCGAGGTTCAGATAGAACAATTTCGACTCCTGACGCGAATTCAGATCAAGTGCTACACTCAGGTAACGAGTCATACGCTCTGCCTCAACGGCTACACGCTCGCCACGACGACTGATAGCCTCTTTTACGGTCGCGGTGCTGATTGCGGTTGCGGCCGAAGCATTGACGCTCATAGAGGCCGCCATTGCTACTACTAATACTCTCAATAACGTCTTCATAGTCGTAAATTTTTAATTGGTTAATATTCTGTTTTGCTCTTGTTGAGTTATTTTCTTGGTACAAAGGTACAATCATAATTCGCCAAAACAATCCGCCAAGCCGTTGAATCGCCATTTTAGGCGGATGAATCGACCAAAACCAGGGGTGAATCGACTTGCTGCCAAACCTCAAATAATGCGAAAAGCCCCGTTCGGAACATCGAACAGGGCTTTTTCGGCGTGCTTATGATCAATTTTCGGGGGTCATTATTCTCGTGTCAGCTCCTCGATATGTGCCAGCACCTCGCGAACTTGTCGCTGTGTGCGATGACGTATTGTAATTCCTGCGATACTGCCAATGATAAGGCCAATGATGCCGCCAACAACAAATCCGCGGAACAACGGCGTGCCACCAACCTGCTGATAAGCCTCCCAGAAGAACCACGCCAACCACACGACCAACATCGGAATAGCGAACCACAGCCAGCGGTCGTTCAACTGTTTTAGTCGCAGGACCTTCTTACCGACCGACACCACATCGCCATCGAGCAGTTCGTCGGCGTGCAGGTCGCGCTGCCCCCACCACGTTGCCACGATACATACCACCATCAGTATTCCGGTGGCAATGCAGAAGGCCAACGACAGCCCCAAATAGTGGCACATACCTACCAAATAGGGAATTGCCAATGCACCAACGATCATCAGCACTCGATTGTCGCGCGTAATGCTGCGCACCTTATCGTGCATTGCTCGGCGCAGCAGTCGCTCATTGACGATCGCCTCTTTGTCGAGTTTCGAGCGCAGCAGCGTGATCTGTTCGCGCATCTGCTCCAATTCGGTTGTCATAATATCTCTTTCCATTTTGCTCAAATTTTTACTCGTTAGACATCTGTTTCAACTCCTCCTTGATCCGATACAGACGTACCGAAACATTCTTGACCGTGATGCCGACAATCGCGGCAATCTCCTCGTAACTCATATTTTCGAGCCACAGCAACACGATGGCACGATCGAAGGGTTTGAGGCGCCGAATACGGTCGTAAAGCATTTTGATCTGGCGCGAGTCGTCGTCCTTATCCTCGAACAGATTGATGTTCATCGAGAGCGGAATCGAGTTCGAGCGGCGACGTTTGCGGTCAGTCGATATGCAGGTATTGAACGCTACGCGCCAAACCCACGTTGCGACGTTGCTCTCGCCACGAAACGAGCTGTAACCGCGGCACAGATTGCAAAGTACCTCCTGAAAGAGGTCATCGACCTCCTCCTTCTGTTTCGAGAACATAAAGCAGACGGTGTAAATCGTGCTTTTGTGCTGCGAAACCATTTGCGCAAATTGGTTTTCCAGAGTGTTCATTTTCGTTTTGTTGATCGTTTCGGATCGTTTTGTTCGGATTTTAGTGAATGAGTTTTGCTTGTTAGACGCAACCCACCCCCGAAAAACTACAAAAATAGACGATTTTTTTGCTAAAAGTGAATACTATATATAAAAAAACAAGCAGCACCCCTCTCTCGGAGTGCTGCTTTTTACGTTTCGACTGATTGAGCCAACCTACTAATACTCTTCCTCGTTAAAGAAGAAATCGTCCTTCGAAGGATAGTCGGGCCAAATATCTTCGATAGACTCGTAGATGTCGCCCTCGTCCTCGATCTCCTGCAAATTCTCCAACACTTCAAGCGGTGCGCCAGAGCGTACTGCGTAATCAATCAACTCCTCCTTGGTTGCGGGCCAAGGTGCGTCTTCAAGTTTCGATGCCAATTCAAGAGTCCAATACATAGTTTATAATTGTTTTAAGGGTTTTTATTAGGCGCAACGCGCAGTTACTCAAAAACTTGCAGCCTTTCTCCTCCTACTGTGCGCCGTTAATTGGACTGCAAAAATAGTAAAAAAATCGATATACAAACTTTTTTATCTAAAAATCTATATATAATCCTACAAATCAGCCAATCGCCGCGCTACGGAATCCACAAAATCTCCTCAACATCAAAAGCTTCGTTCAGTGCTCGACCCAAGATATAGAGGTAATCCGACAGACGGTTCAGATAGATCAGTGCCTGCGACGACACACCGTGCTCCGCATTGGCACGAAGTGCAGCACGCTCGGCACGACGGCACACTGTACGGCAGACGTGGCACATCGAAACGATCTTATTGCCGCCCGCGATAGTGAATTTGGTGATCGGCTTAACACGCGCCGAGAGTGCGTCAATACGGCCTTCGAGAGCCTTTACAACCTCCTCCGACGGTTCGGCGACCTTGCCCTCGCCACCGCAGCCGACAGCCAACAGAGCCGCCACAGTCATCAAATGCGAGCCTACGCGCACCAAATCGGAAACATATTCCTCTGTGTTCTTTTCATCGCGCAGCATATCGGTCAGCAATGCAACATTTGCCGAGAGTTCATCGACCGTTCCGTAGGCTTCGACACGAACGTCGCACTTCGAAACGCGCTCGCCACCAATCAGCGTGGTCTGGCCACAATCGCCCGTTTTAGTATAAAGTTTCATTGTTCGATTCTGTTTATCGTGAATATATTTATAGCGAAAAATGTTGTTTGGGCAACCCCTCGACATTAAACAGAAGCAGGTAGCCGCGATTATCGACACTCGTGCCGCTATGTTCGCTCACCAAGCGACGGCATTGGCGATTGCGAGCCTTCTCGTCGCGCGGAGCAAGGATGCAGAGCGTTGTCTGCGTGCGATGAGCTTCGGCGGTCAAGTGCATAAGTTGTGCCGCATCACATTCGCGCGGAACAACACACAACTCCACCCCATCAAGGCACATCTGCTCCGCATCGGCAAAGAGATAGTTCTCATAGCCGCAATGCGAATATAGATTTTGCAACTGCGTCGCGCGACGACGCGACACGTGTCGCAGAATCAAATCAGTATATAAAGCAGTATCCGCACCCTCAACCCTACGTCGCATAAAGACCTGTCGCACCAGCGAATAGACGAAAGGCGAATGGACTCCGTGCCCGCGATAGTGTCGCACATTAGCTGCACGCACCGAGCCAACAGCGACACAATACAGACGTTTGGTTATGGGTTTCAGAATACTCATTACATTGCTCCTTTACTTTTTGAGCATACCCGCCAGACGACCCGTCGAGAAGGCAATCTGTAAATTATAGCCACCCGTAGCAGCATCCAAATCGAGCACCTCGCCCGCGAAATAGAGGCCGCGAATCAGTTTCGACTCCATCGTATATTGATTCACATCGTTGCAATCAACACCGCCCGCCGTTACGATAGCCTCGGTGAAGGGGCGATAATCGCTAATCGGGAAGACGTAGTGTTTCAACACCGTAGCCAATCGCGCCAACTCCTTCTCGCTAACCTTCGAGATATATGTCTTCGAATGGACATCCAACTCCTTTGCCAAAGCAAGAACCATCGGGCGCGGAACAAGTTTGCGCAACAATTCCGAGAAGAGTTCGGTCGGCGGAAGTTGCTCAACCTCACGACGAATACGATCGGTGAGCTGTTCAGGGGTGAGGGCAGGTTTCAAATCGAGAACGAGTTTCACCTTTCGCTCATCGATCAGCGCATCAACCGCATCGCGACTCAATCGCAACACAGCCGCGCCCTCAATACCGCGATCCGAGAACGACACTTCGCCAAACTCCTCGCCCGCCAATTCGTTATCGACCATCATCTGCACATTTACATTGCGCAGAGTCAGACCCTTCAATTCGTGCATATTGGCGTAGGTTGTTTCAAGACCGACGAGCGAAGGTCGAACAGGCTCGATAGCGTGGCCCGTAGCCGCTGCGAAATCGTAGCCATCGCCCGTTGATCCCGTTGAGGGATAGGACACGCCACCCGTAGCAATAATAACTGCCTCGGCCTCCTCCTTGCGTTCGAAGCCTCGTTTATTCTCATATTTAACGCCGAGCACACGCTTACCGACGGTCATAATCTCCGTTACGCGCGAGTCGCACTGCACCGTAACACCCTCCTCGCGGCACCAATCGACCAACGCCTGTGCCACGTCCCACGCCTTGCCACTATGCGGGAAGACACGGTCGCCACGCTCGACATCGAGTTTCACGCCCAGACGCTCGAAAAAGCGCACCGTAGCGCGATTGTTAAACTCGGCAAAGGCCTGCGCAAAGAAATCGGCATTCGTTCGCACCTTCTCGGCAAACTCTTCGGGAGGGCGCATATTTGTAAGGTTGCAGCGACCCTTACCCGTAATACGAACCTTGCGGCCCGTCTTCTCCATCTTTTCGAGCAACAGCACGTTGCGACCACGCGATGCGGCAGTTCCGGCAGCCATAAGACCCGCTGCGCCACCGCCTATAACTATCAAATCGTACATTTCGTTGTTTTTATTTGCACAAAGATACTCTTTTCGCGAAAATTTAGTTACTTTTGCAGTCGAAAAAACGTTCAAATATATGTTGTCCCGAAGATTACTCAGGCTCAAAGCAGTCAAAACCCTCTATTCGCACTTCAAATCTGACGCTATCGACCTCGCCGCATCGGAGAAAACTCTCCTGCACAGCATCGATAAGGCGTACGATCTCTATTTTCAGATGATGTTGCTCATCGTCGATGTTGCCGACTACGCCGAAAGCCGTATCGAGTTGGCCAAGCAGAAGCATCTGGCCACTTACGAGGACCTCAATCCCAATACCCGTTTCATCGACAATCGACTGATTGCGCAGTGGCGTGCAAGCAGCCGCATCAACGACTTCGCCGCAAAGCGCGGTCTGGGCTGGGCTCAATATCCCGAATTGATCAAAACGCTCTACAACAACCTCGTAGCATCGGATTACTATCAGGCATATATGACCGCCGAGAAGAGTACCTATCGCGATGATGTACGTCTGGTCGAGAAGTTCTACACCAGCGAGATCGAGAATCTCGAAATGATCGAGGAGGTGCTCGAAGAGCAGTCGCTGCTCTGGAACGACGATTTGGGCTTCGCGCTGATTATGGTTGTGCGCACTCTGACCAACTGCCGCGCATCGCAGACCGAGGTTCCCGTGCTGCCCAAGTTCAAGAATGATGATGACCGCGAGTTTGTCGAGGAGTTGTTCCGTCGCACGTTGGTCAATTTCGACAGCTATATGAAGCTCGTCGAGCGTTTCACTCGCAACTGGGATGTGGAGCGTATCGCATTTATGGATAATCTGATTATGGTTACCGCCCTTTCGGAGATGATCAATTTCGAGTCAATTCCCGTAAAGGTTTCGCTTGATGAGTATATCGAGATTGCCAAATATTACTCGTCGATGGGTAGCGGCACCTTCATCAACGGTATTCTGGACAAGTGCGCCGAGACGCTCCGCGAAGAGGGCGTTATCGTAAAAAGCGGTCGCGGATTGATCTAAACCGCTCACATCGCCACCTCAACGTAACTAAAAAAGAGAATGGAGCGACTTTTGCGGGTCGCTCCTTTTTGTAAAGAGTCAAAACTATCGGATTTATGCGCACACTTTTCGCCGTAATCGTTTTCTTCGCTTTTGTCGGCTGTGGCGGTCGATCAAATGCGCCTGCACTACCGCCCGAATCGGCGACACAGGCACCTCTCGTTGCGTTTATGACCATTAGCGACACACTCGGCACTGCACCGAGCGACACACTGCAATTGGGCCGTATGCGTAGTGGCGAGATCGTTGCGCAAGCTGTCGGAGTGATTAATTACAGCCCTACCCCATTGGTTATCACCCGCACCGAATCTTCGTGCGGCTGCACCAATATCGACTACCCGCAACAGCCTACACTTGCCGGCGATACATTGCGCGCGACAATCGAGTTCGATTCGCACGGTTTTTATGGCTGGCAGTTCAAACGTGTGCAGCTCTACACCTCCGCCGCAGTGTCCCCGATTACCATTTATATAGAAGCCGAAGTCGAATAAATCGGTCGGAGATTTGCAATCCCGCAAAAAAAGCGTATATTTGCCAAATAGTTAAAACAGAAAATAACATTAAAAACACTTTACACTTATGTTTACATTCTTACAGGCTGTTGAAGGTGCAGCTCCCCAGGCTCCCGGTCAGGGCGGTTTTTGGATTATGATCGTTGCGATGATTTTGGTTATGTGGCTCTTCATTTGGCGACCCGAATCGAAGCGTCGTAAGGAGATGGCAAAGTTCCGCGACTCGATGACCAAAGGTACCAAGGTGATCACCGCAGGCGGTATTCACGGCAAGGTGCGCGAGGTGAAGGAGTCGTATGTTGTACTCGAAGTCGATGATAACGTAACTCTGCGTGTCGATAAGAGTATGATTATGGCAGCGCCCGAAGCACAGCCCCAGCAGAAAAAGTAATCAACGCCCCTCTCGGCGTAAAATGCAACAACGGGTGCGAACATCCCTCGCGGAGTGTCGTACCCGTTTTGTTTTATCGGCATCAACCACTCTATTTCGATGATTATGAAGATGTTTCGCAAGACGCTTATCGCATTATTCTGCGCGCTCGGCCTACTTACAGCAACGCCGACGACAGCGCAGGAGTTACTATGGTCGGCCGACTTCGACTTCAATTTTGACAACCGCGAAAATGCGCAGTTGGGTCTGCCCTCCTATACGCTCTTTGGTGCGCGACTAACGCCACAAATAGGCATCGGCTGGGGCAAATCGCAGCACTCGCTGATCATCGGAACGGACATCACAAAGACCTTTGGTCGCGATACGCGCTTCTGCGAAAATCCCGAATTATTGCTCTACTACAACTATCGCGGTCGAGCATTCGGCGCAACGGCAGGTATCTTCCCGCGCAAAAAACTCTTTGGCGACTATTCGGGCACGATTGCGAGCGACTCGGTACGTTTCTACGACAAGAATATCGAGGGTTTGCTGATGCAGTACAAAGGTAGCGGCGGCTTTGTCGAGTTGGGCATCGATTGGGACGGATTCTATTCGGTCGAGGAGCGCGAGAAGTTCCGCATTTTCTCGGCCGGCGAATATACCCGTCGCGTTTTCACGTGCGGATATACGCTTTCGGGCTACCACTTTGCGGGTCGCGTAGGCGTTATGGGCGTAGTTGATAATATCACCGTTCAGCCCTATGTCGGAGCGAAATTCGAACATCTGTTACCGCTTGACCGTCTGTCGCTTACAGCAAGTTGGGTGCAGACTTTCCAGCGCGATCGTCGTTCGGGCGAGAAGATGGTTATGCCCTGCGGCGGAGAGGTGCGACTGCGCGTCGAGAAGTGGCATTTCGGCATCGACAACCGCCTCTACATCGGCGATAACCTGATGCCCTATTATGATCGTTATGGTGGCGAATTGTATGCCGGCGAGCGACTCTATTCGATGGTGAGCAGTGCGCACAAATGCTACAATCGCACCGAGATATACTACCAACGTACGTGGTGGAGCGAGGCGGTGCCCGTTAGTCTGCACGCGGGATTCTCGTTCCATTTTCTCGCCGGTAAAATGGCGACCTCGCAGTTGATACAATTGAGTGTTGCACTTGACGGCCAACGACTTAAACTTAATCGCAAAAAGAAAGATAACTAACTCAATATGCGCAAGATAACAAATGAGGAGTTGAATCGCCTCACCCCCGACGAATTTGCGGCAGCCGAGAAGTTGCCCGTCGAGATTGTGCTCGATAATATTCGTTCGTTGAATAATGTAGGTTCGTTTTTCCGCACCGCCGATGCCTTTGCTTGTGCGCGTGTGCACCTGTGCGGTATCACTGCGACACCTCCCAACCGCGAAATCCACAAAACGGCTCTCGGTGCCGAACTGACGGTCGAATGGCGTCAATGGTCATCGACCGTCGAGTGCGTCAAAGCCCTCAAAGAGGAGGGCGTGCGCGTGTTGGCTATCGAGCAGGTCGAGGGTGCCGAGATGGCTGGCGAGTGGCGTGCCGAGCGCGGTGTTCGTTATGGGTTAGTCTTTGGTAATGAGGTTTTTGGCGTCGATCAGGCAGCAGTTGATCTCTGCGATGGCGCGATCGAAATACCCCAAACGGGCACCAAACATTCGCTCAATGTGGCAGTTTCGGGCGGCGTGATTCTTTGGGAGGCATTCCGACAGTTGCGATAGGCTCTCGTTTTCAATCATTTAAGGATTGTTCTTCGCGTGAGGAACAATCCTTTTTTTGTGGGAATTCGCGCAGTGCGTTAAGTCTTTTTCGACGTTTATGCATTATATATTCGGAAGTGCGGTTCGCGCAGCGTGATCCTTGGGTGGGAGTGGCTACGCGACAGCCTTCCAGAGTAAAAATTAAGTTAGGTGAGGATTGTTCCGCGGGCAATCCTCTTTTTTCGTAAATTCGCGCAGTGATTTAAGTCTTTTTCGACATTCGTGCGTTATATAATTGGAAGCGCGTTTCCGACAAAAGCTAACAAATTATGAAACAAACAACTGAAAGAGAACAACTAACCCGCCTCGCCCAACTGATGCAGTCCGAGCGCGACCATCTGTTTCGCTACGCCTGCTATCGGTTAGGATCGGTAGCCGAGGCCGAGGATACACTCCAAGACCTCTACATCGGGCTGTCGAAACACCCCTCACGACTTGCCGAGATCGACGATCTGCAAGGATATGTTTATCGCTCATTGACAAATAGTTGCACGTCGCGTTTGCGTTCGCGTCGAAAATTCACCTCGACCGACGCACTCGACACACTATCGAGCGACGACCTCGCACCCAAAGATTTCGAGCA